>NZ_VDLZ02000004.1:0-494604 GCF_006334905.2 Streptomyces sp. 3MP-14 | reverse complement strand
CCATTGTCGAGGTCTGCAAGGTGATCGTCGCCGTCCTCGGCATCGTGGTGATGATCATCGGTGGGCCGTTGGCCTGGGTGGTGTTGGCCGCCGCCCTGGTCGTGCTCGCGGACACGTTGATCAAGTATGCGAAGGGTGAGGCGGGTCTGCTCGATGTCGCGTTCGCGGCATTGGACTGCATTCCGGGCATGAAGGGCCTGACCACCCTGGGCGGACTGGCGCGCGGGCTGAAGGGCCTGGCCTCGACGGGTCTGCGGGGGTTGCGGCAGGGCGCGTTGCGGCTGGGCCGGCGGACCCGGGGCGACGGTATCCCGATGAACGGGCGGAACGCCTGTGGTGACCCGGTGGACGTCGCCACCGGCGAGCTGTTGATGTCGGCGACGGATGTCGAACTGCCGGGCGTGCTGCCGCTGGTGGTCGAGCGGCATCACATCTCGTCCTACCGTGCTGGGCGTTGGTTCGGCTCGTCGTGGGCGTCCACCCTGGACCAGCGCCTCGTCCTGGACGAGCATGGGGCGCGGTTGTTCACCGCCGATGGGATGACGTTGCTGTATCCGCGCCCGATCCCGGGTGAGCCGGTGTTTCCGGTGGAGGGGCCGCGTTGGTCGCTGTCCTGGGACGGCCAGCCGCTGGCGCCGATGAGCGTGCACCAGCCGGCGTCGGGGCAGACGTCGCACTTCGCGCCCGTGGAGGGCCGCCCCGGCAGTGAGCTGCCCCTCATTGCGATCACCGACCGCAACAACAACCGCATCCAACTCGCCTATGACAACACCGGCGCGCCGACCGACATCCACCACTCCGGCGGCTACCACCTCGGCATCACCACCACAGACGGTCGGGTCACCGCGCTGACCCTGCTCAGCGACCCGGACGAGCCGACTCTGCTGACCTACGCCTACGACACCGCCGGGCTGCTGGCCGAGATCACCAACTCCTCAGGCCGGCCCCTGAAGTTCTCCTATGACGAGCACGCGCGGATGTCCCGCTGGGAGGACCGCAACGGCTACTGGTACTCCTACGCCTACGACGAGCAGGGCCGCTGCGTCTATACCACCGGCACCGACCGGGCCCTGGAGTACCGCTACGCCTACGACGAGGAGACCCACCGCACGGTCGTCACCGACTCACTTGGCCACGACTCGGTCTACCAGTTCAACGACAGCTACCAACTCAACGCCCACACCGACCCGTTGGGCCAGGCCTCCACCCGGGAGTGGGACCGCTACGACCGCGCCCTCACCGTCACCGATCCGTTGGGCCGCACCACCCGCTACACCTACGACGACCAGGGGAACCCGGTCTCGGTCCTTCGGCCCGACGGCCGGGAGATCGCCATCGCCTACAGCGAGTTCGGCAAGCCCACGGCCATCGCCCAGGCGGACGGCAGCCGTTGGCGCTACGAGTTCGACGCGGCGGGCAACCGCACCGCCGCCGTCGACCCGGCCGGCGCCGTCACCCGCTTCCGCTACTCGGACGGTGGCGCGCTCGTCGAGGTCGTCGACGCCCTCGGCGCGGCTACCCGGATCGCGGTCGATCCCGCAGGTCTGCCGGCGGCCGTGACCGAGGCGAGCGGCGGCACCACCCGCTACGAGCGCGACGCGCTGGGCCGCCTCACCCGGATCGTCGGCCCCACCGGCGCGGTCAGCACCTGGGAGTGGACCCCCGAGGGCCGCCCGACGCGGCACACCGACCCCAACGGCGCGGTCCGGAGCTGGACCTGGGACGCCGAGGGCAACTGCCTGTCCCACACCGACGCCGCCGGCGGCGTCACCGCGTACGAACACGGCGCGTTCGACCTGCCGGTGGCGGAGATCCGCCCCGACGGCACCCGTTACACCTTCGAGCGCGACACGGAGAGCCGCATCCGCCGCGTGACCAACGCACAGGGCCTCACCTGGGAGTATCTGCGGGACCCTGCCGGCCGCGTGCTCCAGGAGACGGACTTCGACGGCCGCACGGTCGCCTACGCCTACGACGCGGCGGGGCAGCGCGTCTCTCGCACCAACGCCCTGGGCCAGGTCATCACCCTGACCCGCGACGTGCTGGGCCGAATCGTCGAGAAGGACGCGGACGGCGACCTCACCCGGTTCGCCTACGACCCGGCCGGCCGGCTCGTCCGCGCCCACCGGGCGGGCGAGACGGAGGCGGAGGCCGCCGAACTGCTGCTGGAACGCGACGCGTTGGGCCGGGTCGTCGCCGAGAGCCTTGCCGGCCGCACGGTCCGCCACAGCTATGACGCGCTGGGCCGGCGCACCGCTCGCACGACCCCCTCGGGTGTGGTCAGCCTCTGGACCTACTCCGAGGCGGGCACCCCGTCCACGCTGACCACCTCGGGTCGAGTCCTCAGCTTCGACCACGACGCGGAGGGGCGGGAGACGAGGCGCGGGCTGGGCGACGCGCTCACCCTCACCCAGGCGTGGGACCCCGCCGGCCACCTCACCGAGCAGCGGCTGTGGCACGGCGAACGCCAGCTCCAGGGCCGCGCCTACGACTGGCGTGCCGACAACCACCTGCTGGCGGTCCACGACCAGGAAGCGGGCACCACGCGCTACGAACTGGACCCGCTGGGCCGTCCCCTGGGTGTCCAGACCCCGGAGTGGGAGGAGGCTTACGCCTACGACCCGGAGGGGAACCAGACCTCGGCGTCCTGGACCGGCGCCCCCGTCGACAGCGATGCCTGCGGCCCCCGGTCGTACGAAGGCACCCGCGTCACCTCGGCCGGCCGGGTGCGCTACGCCTACGACGAGGCCGGCCGCACCGTGGAGCGTCGCGTGCGGACCCTCTCGGGTCAGGTCAGGACCTGGCGCTACGTCTGGGACGCGGAGGACCGCCTGGTCGGCGTCGTGGGGCCGGACGGCGCCAGCTGGCGCTACGGCTACGACCCGTTGGGCCGACGGGTCAGCAAGTGGCGGGTGGCGGCCGACGGTTCGAGCGAGCGGCGCGTGGAGTTCGTCTGGGACGGGCCCACGCTGGCCGAACAGGTCTCGGTCGACGACGGGCACGGTGCCGAGGCGCGCCCCGTCGTCCTCACCTGGAACCACTTCGCGCACCGCCCCCTCACCCAGGCCCGCCGGGTCGCGGGCTCGGCCGCCGCGTGGCCGACTCGGGACGCCGCCGGTGGCGGCGGTACGGCCACGGCCACCGCGGCGACCGGCCTGGGCAAGCCGGCGGACGGCGCCTCCGGGCCGCACGGGGGCGGGGACGGGGACCCCGACACCGACACCCGCTTCTGGGCGATCATCACCGACCTGGTGGGGACGCCGACCCATCTGGTGGACGAGGAGGGCGAGACCGCCTGGCGCTCGACCAGCACCCTCTGGGGGCGCACCGTCGGCACCGGCGTCGACTGCCCGCTGCGCTTCCCCGGCCAGTACGCCGACGACGAGACTGGTTGGCACTACAACCACTACCGCCACTACGACCCGGAGATCTCCCGGTTCACCAGCCCCGACCCGCTGGGCCTCGACCCCGCGCCCAACGCCTACACCTACCCGCGCAACCCGCACAGTTGGACCGACCCGTTGGGTCTCACCCCCTGCCGGGCGGCGGCCCGGGAGCAGGCGCTGCGGGACGCGGGAGTGCCGGACGGGGCCGAGCCGCTGGATGTCCGGCTGACGCCGGCCACGACGCCGCAGGGCAAGCAGATCCTCGACGAGAACTACCAGCCGGTCATGTTCCACGAGGAGGTCCACCTCAACAACCGCGACGAGATGGTCGTGTTCCAGGACCACCACACGGGCCACCAGTACGGTGACCCCAACGGGGTGGGCGACCAGCCGCCCCACGTGCACGTCAGGCCGTGGGAGGACCAGCGCAACGGCCAGATTCCGGGCTGTGAGGAGCACTACTACTATGACCCCGACCTGGGCTGAGCTGCTGATCGACCGGGAGCCGCTCGCCCGCTACTACGGTGCGCCGCCGTCGCTGAACGGAGTGGTTCTCCGCTCGGTGCGGCTGGAGCGGGACGGGCCGACGCTGCTGCTGCGGCTGGACCTTCCGACGTTCCCCGACCGGCCGGAGCCGGAGTGGTCGGCGGCCGGTTGCGACCGGTTCCAGTGTCAACTCCGCTGTCTGGACGTGGCGGAGGTGCGGTTCTCCGGTTGGCCGGTGGGGCGGGCGGTCGATCTCGGCGTCGAGCCGGTCGGGCCCGCCGCCGAGCGGCGGATCGCGGTCACCGGACGCCACGACGGGGTGGAGGCGCTGCGGTTCAGCTGCAACGCGTCGTTGGCCGTCGGGCATCTCCTGGCCTATCGCGAGGGCGGGCCGCACCTGTACGTGGGCGCGGTGGACCGGCACCTTCTCGGCACCCGCCTGCCCGACCCGACCGACGGGGCGTTCTACGGACGCCTCTGATCCGAACGCTTCTGCTCTGATTGGTTGTTGCGATGGCTGACACCGGCATCACCTCCGTCCATCTCGACGAACGCGACCGCTCGGTGGTCGTGTCCGCCCGGCACCCAGGCCTCCCCGAGGACGCGCCCGCCGAATGGCGGGAGCAAGGGTTCGACTCCTATGAGGAGCAGACGGTCTATGGTGCGGTCGAACGGCTGGAGGTGCGGGGTTGGAGTCATCTGCCCGTGACGGACTGGAAGCTGGAGGAACTACCGGATGCCCGCCGGGCCGTCACGCTGACCGGCCCCGGCACCAGCATCCGTTTCACCGCCGCCGCGCCCCCTGCTCGGCACCGCCGTGGCCTCCGCACCGGAGCCTTCTGACCGGCCGGAGCTGCGTCTCGGCGCCCGCTCCGTGCGGGACGGCGGCCGGTCAACGGCCGTCGCCGCGCCGCCGGCGTTCCTCCCGTTCGGCGGTCATCAGCGTGGCCAGATGGGCGAGGGCGGGCAGGGCCGCGTCGATGGCGCGGCGTTCCTCGGCGCTCAGCCCCTCGGTGGTGAGCCGGGCCAGCCGGCGGACCCGGTCCCGGTGACGGGCCCGGGTGATCCGGGCCCCGGCCGGGGTCACCGCGACCAGCACGGCCCGCCCGTCGCCGGGGTCGGGGCGCCGTTCCACCAGGCCCTCCCGCTCCAGCCGGCCGACGAGCTGGGTGACGGCGGGCTGGGTGATCTGCTCGTTCTCGGTGAGCGTGCTCAGCCGCAGCGGGCCCCGGTGGGTCAGCGTGTGCAGCACGGAGAGCGTGGTGAAGCTGTGCCGCTCCGTGCCCGGCAGCCGGATGGACGCGCGGGTGAACTCCCCGAGCACCCGCGTCAACTCCCCGGCGTCCAGCTCCCGTTGCGCCGGCTCCCGCGGCTGCGCCGGCTGCTCGTCCTCGGGCGTGGTGGCCATGGCCGCGAATCTACCACCGGGTAGATCGATGACTTATATAGGTTGCTTATCCACCCTGGTGGCGGCCGGTCCAAGGCCGGTGAACGGCCCGCCGGACGCGCTCGGTACGCTCCCGTTCATGGATCAGCCAACCGCCCCGGGCGGCGCCGTCCGACCGGCCGCCGTCGCCGACCTCGCGGCGGTCGCGGAGATCTACGCCCACTATGTGACGCACACCGTGGCCACCTTCGAGGAGGTCGTGCCCGACGAGGCGGCCTGGCGGGAGCGACACCGGGAGATCACCGGGCGCGGGCTGCCGTTCCTGGTCGCCGAGGACGCCGGCACGGTCGTCGGCTACGCCTACGCCGGGGCCTGGCGGCCCAAGCCCGCCTACCGGCACACCGTCGAGGACTCCCTCTACCTCGCGCCAGGCCACACCGGGCGCGGCCTCGGCGGCGCGCTGCTGGCGGGCGTGCTGGCCGGGGCCGCCCGGGCCGGCGCCCGGCAGATGGTGGCCGTGATCGCCGACACCGGGGTGCCGGCCTCGGCCGCGCTGCACCGCCGGCACGGCTTCCAGGAGGTCGGGCGGCTGGCCGAGGTGGGCCACAAGCACGGCCGCTGGGTGGACACCCTGCTGATGCAACGCGCGCTCGGCGCCGACTGACCGCCGGCCGGGGGCACCCGACGGCAGGGCGCGGTGGGTATATGGGTGCGAGCCGGCCCTCCGGGCCTGCCATGCTAGAAGAGGCAGAGCCGGGCCGGCCAAGGCGAGGCGATGCCGGGCAGGCACAGCCAACGACAACACAGGCGGGCGCCCGCGTGCGGCGCGGAACGACTCCCGGGGAAGAAGTACACAGACGATGGTGGATCAGGTACGGCCGTTGGCCGACGAGGTGGCCGCCGCGGTCTCCGCGGCGATGGAGCAGGCGCTGCCGGCCGAACTGGCCTCGGCGGACCCGCTCGTCCGCCCCTCGGACCACGCGGACTTCCAGGCCAACGTGGCGCTCTCCATGGCCAAGCGCCTCGGCCGCAACCCGCGTGAACTGGCCGGAACCCTCCGTGACCACCTGGTGGAGCACGCCCCGTTCATCGGCTCCGTGGAGGTGTCGGGGCCCGGGTTCCTCAACATCGACCTCACCGACGCCGCCCTCCTGGACCGGCTCGCCGTCCGGCTGACGGCGCCCCGGCTCGGCGTGCCCGCCTCGCAGGCCGACGAGACCGCCGTCGTCGACTACTCGGCGCCCAACGTCGCCAAGGAGATGCACGTCGGCCACCTCCGGTCCACGCTGATCGGCGACGCCCTGGTGCGGGTGCTCGGCTTCCTCGGCGCCCGGGTCGTCCGGCAGAACCACATCGGCGACTGGGGCACCCAGTTCGGGATGCTGATCCAGTACATCCTCGAACACCCGGAAGCCAGTTGGCGCAGCAAGGACGAGGACGTCATGCGGGCCGGAACGGGCGGCGCGGTCTCCGCGCTGGACGAGCTGTACCGGACGGCCCGCGCCGTGTTCGACGCCGACCCGGCGTTCAAGGAGCGGTCCCAGCGGCGGGTCGTCGCCCTCCAGGGCGGCGACGCCGAGACCATCGCCATCTGGAAGGAGATCGTCGCCGAGTCCGAGACCGCCTTCCAGCAGATCTACGAGCGGCTGGGCGTGCTGCTCACCCCGGAGGACACGGCCGGCGAGTCGTTCTACAACCCCTGGCTCAACGACGTGGTCGACGAGCTGACCGAGAAGGGCATCCTGGAGGACAGCGAGGGCGCCAAGGTCGTCTTCTTCGACGACATCAAGGGGCCCGAGGACCGGCCGGTGCCGATGCTGGTCCGCAAGTCCGACGGCGGCTTCGGCTACGCCGCGACCGACCTGGCGACCATCCGGCGCAGCATCCGCGACTACGGCGGGACCCGGCTGATCTATGTGGTCGACGCCCGGCAGTCGCAGCACTTCGCCATGCTCTTCCGGACCGCGCGCAGGGCGGGCTGGCTGACCGACTCCATCGAGGCCGTGCACGCCGCCAACGGCACCATCAACGGCCCGGACGGCCGGCCGTTCAAGACCCGCGCCGGCGGCACGGTGCGGCTCGCCGACCTGCTCGACGACGCGCTGGCGGCGGCCCGGCAGGTCGTCGCGGAGAAGGACCCGGGCCTCGACCAGGACGAACTCGCCGAGGTCGCCCGGATCGCCAGCATCGGCGCGGTCAAGTACGCGGAGCTGTCCACCTCGCGGACCAGGGACTACAGCTTCGACGCGGCCCGGATGGTCTCCTTCAACGGGCAGACCGGCGTCTACCTCCAGTACACCCACACCCGGATCGCCTCCATCCTGCGGCGGGCCGAGGACGGCGAGGGGCCGGGCGCCGCGTTCCACCCGGAGCTGGCGCTGGAGCCGGCCGAACACGCGCTGGGCCTGGCGCTGGACGGCTTCGGGCGCGCCCTGACCGAGGTGGCCACCACCCTGGAGCCGCACCAACTGGCCGGCTACCTCTACGGGTTGGCGAAGGCGTTCACCACCTTCTACGAGTCCTGCCCGGTGCTCAAGGGCGTCGCGCCCGAGGTGCGGGCCAACCGGCTGGCGCTCTGCGAGCTGACCCGCGCCACCCTCGCCCAGGGCCTCGACCTGCTGGGCATCGCCGCGCCCGACCGGATGTGAGCCGCCGGTGCGGGTGTTACACGCGGTGACCCTGCACACCCCCAGCCACGCGTTCGGCGGGCCGACCCGGGTGGCCCTGGGGCTGTGCCGGGGGCTCGCCGAACGGGGGGAACGCGCCACGCTGTTGGCGCTCGGGGACGAGTTCCCGGCCGGGCCGCTGCCGCGCGCCGTCGAGGGCGCGCGGGTGCGGCTCTTCCGGGCGCGGCATGTGCTGCCCCGGTTCGAGGTCAGCGGGATCACCTCGCCGGCGCTGCTCGCCAGGGCCTACGGCTATGTGCGGTCGGCGGACGTGGTGCATGTGCACCTGATGCGGGACCTGGTGACCCTGCCGGTGGCGCTGCTCGCGCTGCGGGCCGGCACGCCGCTGGTGTTGCAGACCCACGGCATGGTCGACCCGACCGAGAACCGCGTCGCGCGGCTCGTCGACCGGCTGGGCGTGCGGCGCGTCCTGCGCCGCGCGGACGCGGTGCTGTATCTGACGGAGCGCGAACGGCGCGAGACCGCCGCCGTGGTGGCGCCGGCGCCGATCGCGCCGGCGCACCGGCTGGTCAACGGCGTGCCCGCGCGGGAACGCGCCCCCGCGCCCGCCGGGCCGCCCCGGCTGCTGTATCTGGCGCGGGTCCAGGCCGGGAAACGGCCTGGGGACTTCGTCGGCGCGATGCCCACGGTGCTGGCCCGGCACCCGGACGCGCGCTTCGTGCTGGCCGGGCCCGACACCGGGGCGCTGGCCGAAACCCTCGCGCTGGCCGAGGAGTTGGGGGTGCGCGGGGCGCTCGACGTGGTGGGCGCGCTGGACGGGCCCGAGGTGCTGGCGGCGCTGCGCTCGGCGCACGCGCTGGTGCTGCCGTCCACGCAGGACGCGTTCCCGCTGTCGGTGCTGGAGGCGATGTCGGTGGGCACGCCGGTGGTCGTCACGGAGACGAACGGGCTGGCCGCCGACGTGGCCGGGGCGGGCGCGGGCCGGGTGGTCCCGGCCCGCGCCGAGGCGAACGGGCCGGCCGTCGGCCGGGCCGTCCTCGAACTCCTCGAACCCGCCGCCCGCGCGGCGGCCTCCGAGGCCGCGTGGGCCCTGGCGCGGGACGCGTTCACCCTGGAGGCGGTCGTTGACCGGCTGGCCGACATCTACGCCCGGGTGCTTGCCGCACGGAACGGGCCGGGCCGCGCCCGCTGACGGGCGCGGCCCGCAGCGGCGGCGCGGCGCGGGGCGCCCGGGGGCCTTCCGGGGCCTTCCGGGCCGGGGCGGCCGCCCGGCCGGCTGCCGCCGAACCGGCCGATCCCGCCCGGCCCGCCGCAGGCACCCGGGCGCTGCCCGCCGTGGGCGGGTGTCCCCGCCGTTCCGGCCGCGAGGCCGGGACGGCCTCGCGGCTCCGCCGTCAGGCGGGGTCCCGCTCCGTGTCGCCTTCGGCGACACGGAGTTCGCGGGACTTCAGGGCTATCTGCCAGCGGTAGAAGCTCATCGCCAGCGCGTAGTCCAGGCCGGCGCGGCCGTCCAGGAAGCCCCGGCGGAACAGGTACGCGTACCCGAAGGAGAGCAGCGGCTTCAGCGGCGCCCGGTGGAACAGCTGGCCCTGCCGCGTCTTGGCCAACCTGATCTGTTCGCGCACCTCCGGGTGGCACTCCAGCCACGCCTCCCAGTCCGAGTAGCGGTTGTGCCGCTCGAACCAGGTGCGCACCGGGTCCAGGTCGCGGTGTTCGATGGTGGCCCGCAGCCGGTACACCGGGTCGGCCAACGGCTGGTAGTGGCCCTCCTGTTCGCCCATCCCCGGCGCGGCCAGGTCGTCCGGCTCGGGGAACCGCGCCCGGGTGCGGTCCAGCAGCGCGCGCTTGACGATGGTGTGGCCGTGCCGCAGCCGACGCCCCGCGAACCAGTACCCCAGCGGGATGTCGAACGCGGCGGGCCGCACCGTTCGGCCGTCCAGGAAGATCCGCCGCAGCTCGGCGAGCAGCTCCCCGCTGGGCGTCTCGTCGCCGTCCAGGAACAGCACCCAGTCGAGGTCGGTGCGCACCCGGTCCAGGCACCACTGCTTCTTCTTCGGGTAGCCCCCGTCCCAGGTGTAGCCGATGACCTCGGCGCCCTCGGCCTTGGCCAACTCCCGCGTGGCGTCGGTGCTGTCGGAGTCCACGACCACCACGGCCGCGAAGTGGGCGATGACCGAGCGCACCGTGGAGACGATGTTGGCCGCCTCGTTCTTGGTGGGGATCACCACGGCTATCGGTAGTCGGGGCACGCTGCTCCTTCGGACTCGGGGTGGGTGGGCGGGGAACCGGCCGGGGCGTGGCGTGCCCCCGGCCGGTTGGCCGGCTGGTCAGTCGGCGGGGGCGAGGAACTCGGCGTACTCCGGGCACAGATGCTCGATCGCCGCCTCCGCCTCGGGGATCTCGCCCTCCGCCACGGCGTCCGGTATCGCCTCGGGGGCGTGCCGGGAGAGATAGCCCAGCCGCTCGCAGGCGGCCGTGCCCTGGTCGAGCACCGCCCCCGGGTCGACCCCCGACGGCACGCGCTCCACCAGGAACTCCCGCTGCTCCTCGGTGAACTCGCCGTCGGGCGGCGCCAACTCCTCCTCGGGCAGCGTCTCGTCCGGCACCCCGTCGTCCGCCGGCTCGGCCGGCTCCTCCGGCGGGGTGGACTCCGACGGAGCCGCCGTCCGCCCCGCGTCGGCGGAACGCTCGCCCGAGCCGTCCGCCCCGCCCGAGTCGTCGCCCGAACCGCAGCCGGTCAGCGCTATCAGCAGGGCCACCAGCAGGGCCACCAGCAGGGCCACCGGCAGCGCGCGCGGCACCGGCGCCGCCCCGCGCCGCCCGGCGGTCATCCAGCCCCGCCCGGCGGTCCACCCGCCCCGCCCGGGCATCACGGCGCCCCGAAGGTCAGCAGCAACTGGGGCCTGGCGGCGGCCTGTCCGGTCTCCCTGGCGCGCAGCCAGAGGCTGTCGGTGCCCTGGCCGGTGAGCGCCAGGCCCAGCTCGCCGCCGAGCGCTTCGGCTATCGCACCCACCTCCAGTCGCGCCGTGTAGGTGCCGCCCGTCGCCTCCGGCGCGGACAGCGTGCCCAGTGGCTCCTCGCCCAGCGAGGGCCGGCTGGCATAGGTGGTGTCCGCCTCCGACCACTCGCCGACGACGGGCCGCACCGCGAAGTCGTCCGTCGAGCCGGCCGCCGCGTCGTCGCTGACCCGCACCCGCAGCGCCGCGTCCTTGAGCACCGTGCCGGCCGGGGCGTTGGGCAGCTCGAAGGAGAGATAGCTCTCGTAAGGGCTGCTGCCGCGCACCGCCAACTGCTGGTGGGTGCCGTAACCGGCCGAGGGCGCAGCGCCGTTGACATAGGTGTCGGCCTCGGGAGTCAGCTGGGTGACCGTGTCGGTCGGCACCGAGGCCGCCGCGTAGTGCGCGGCGATCCTGGCCGCCGGCAGCTGCGGTGCGTAGACGGCCGTCTCGTCGAGGCGGCCCTGGTAGTAGTCGCTGCTGGGCCGGCCCGGCCAGCTCTGGAGGCTGTCCCCGCCGGTGCGCCAGTATCCGTTGACGGCGCGGCTGGCGGTGATCGAGGTGTCGGCCGCGACCTGCTCGCCGTCCACATACAGCCGCATCCCGGCCGGTCCGACGGAGGCCGCGACCTGGTGCCACTCCCCGTCGTTGTAGCTCTCCCGGCTGGTGACGGTGTGGTACCGGCCGTCGTAGACGCCGAACGCGACCCGGCCGTCGTTGAGGAGATAGATGTTGTTGTCCCGGTTGGCGGAGGGCTCCAGCGTGCGGTCGCCCAGGCCGATCAGCTTGCCGCCCCTGGTCGTCGTGGTGCTGAACCACGTCTCCAGGGTGAACTCCCGCATCCCGCCGTACCGGACGTCGCCGTAGGTGTAGTCGTCCACCCCGTCGTACCCGATGGCGCCCGCGCCCGGGCCCGACACCGCAGGGGGCGTCACTCCGCGCTGCGGGCCGCCCCGGTGCACCCCGGCCGAGTCGTGGCCCGAGGCGTCGGAGGCGAAGTTGTTCGCCGGCTCGTCGTACCGCCAGTACAGCAGCGGCTCGTCCGCCAACACCGCGCCCGCGTAGGGCTGTCCGCCGCTCGCCGTGGTGACCGTGACCGGCGGCGAGAGGGCGCTGACGTTCCCCGCGCCGTCGGTGGCCGTCACCCGGTAGCTGTGGGTCTGGCCGGGCGCGGTGTCGGTGTCCGTGTACCGCAGCTGCGGGCGGCGCCAGGGCACCGAGGAGGCGTCCACCGTGTGCACCGGGGAGGCGGAGCCGTCCCGGTAGACCCGGTAGGTCAGCAGCGAGTCGTCCAGGTCCAGGCTGGCGCGCCAGCTCAGCTCGACCTCGCCCTCGGAGGTGGAGGCCACCTGCGTCTCGGGGACGGTCGGCGCGCCGGTGTCCGGCTCGGTGGCGAACCTGGTCAGGCCCCACTGGGGCTGCCCGTTGACCGTGGTGAAGCCGCCGCCCACCCAGAGGAAGTCCCGCCCGTCCGAGGGGTGTTGGGTGCTGACGGCCAGCGCGCGCGGGCCCAGCTGCTCGCCGAGACCGTCGTTGGTGTTGGGGAACCAGCCCAGCAGCGTCGGGTCGTCCACGCCCTGCCCGAAGAGGTGGTAGCGGGGCTGGTTGGGGAACTCGCCCATGCTGGAGCAGTCGTGCGCGTGGTGGCCGCTGTAGAGGACCTCCCCGTGGACCGCGACCGCCTGGGTGGCGCCCAGGCAGGTGTCGCGCCACCGCTCCTGGAGGGTGTCCAGGTCCAGGGCGATCCGGCCGTCGAAGACGCCGCCGCCGGTGCCCTCGTTCCCCGTGTAGAAGCCGGTCTCGTCGACGTCGAGCGCCTGCACGGTGGAGCGCGGGTCGATGAAGCCCTCCGGATACCCCTGGACCAGCGCGCCCGAGCCCGCCTCGACCACGGCCAGCGCGTGCGAGTCGGCGCCGTTGACCGTGAAGAAGTCCCCGCCGAGGACGACCCGTTCGCCGTCCGGGGTGAGGGCGATGGCCTTGCCCGCCTCGTCCGCGTCGGCCCGCCAGTCCAGCAGCCGTCCCTCGGCGTCCACCGCGCCGAACTTGGCCCGGGGCTGGCCGCTCAACTGGCCGAAGTCCCCGCCCAGATACACCGTCTCGTCGGTGGCGGCGATGGCCCGCACGATGCCGTTGGCCGCGACCGGGAACGGCTTGCGCTCGCAGCTCGGCAGCTCGAACGCGGCCACGCTGGAGGCGCCCGAGCCGGCCACCGTGCCGAAGGTGCCGCCGGCGTAGAGGGTGGAGCCGTCGGGGGAGACCGCGAGCGCCCGCACCGTGGCCGAGCCGGAGCCGACGGTGAACGCCAGCTGGCAGTCCGCCAGCGGCTCACCCGAAGCGGCGTCCAGCGCCACGAAGTTGACCGCGGGCTGCTCCCGCGCGCCGGGCGCCGCGCCCGGCGGCCTGACCGTGGAGAACGTGCCGCCGGCGTAGACCACGCCGTCGGCCTCGGCCAGGGCGTACACGATGCCGTTGGTCTGCCACGTCGGCAGGTCCTCGGCGGTCATCGTCAACGGGGGCGTCACCGCGCCCGCTCCGCCGCCGACCGCGCCCTGCCCCAACAGGCCGGCGCCCAGCGCCAACACGGCCGCCACGCCCACGGCCCGGCGCGATCGCCGCCTGGCGTGCCGCGCCGCGCCGCCCCTGCCCCGACCGCCGCGCGTCGTGCGCGCGAACCACGCCAGCCGCGAGGGCCGCGAACGACTCGTCAGCCGCGTCCACACTCCCCTGAGCCTCATGGCCCCTCCCCTTCGACGGCAGTGCCCACAGCCCTGTCCATCCGATGGCCCCCATACTCCTTCACGGCACTGACACTCGGCATCCCCACAGCTGACGCACCGTGAGGCTGGACCGCCGAAAAGGGGCGCACGTTGTCGGCGCACAGTGGTGAAACCGGCGCACGAATCCCGCCCACCCATCGGACGCGCGCCCCACCGGATCGGCTCCCCGCCCAACGTCCGGGCCGGTCCTGGTCGTTGGGAACGTCGGGCCCTCGGCGCCGTTGGCCGTCGGTCGGCGCCTCATCTGTCGATGCGCACGGTGGCGCCGCTCAGCTCGGCGTCCAGCGCCTCGCGGTCGGCCGCCACCATCAGCTCGGCCAACTCCCGCCAGTGCGTGCGCGGCCGCCAGCCCAGCAGCCGCCCGGCCTTCGCCGGGTCGCCGACCAGCGCGTCCACCTCGCTGGGCCGCTCGTACTTCGGGTCGAAGCGGACATACCGCTCCCATTCGAGCCCGGCGGCGGCGAACGCGGCCTGGAGGAAGTCGCGGACGGTCGCCGGCACGCCGGTCGCCACCACATAGTCGTCCGGCTCGTCGCGCTGGAGCATCAGCCACATCGCCTCGACGTACTCCGGTGCGTAGCCCCAGTCCCGGACCGCGTCCAGGTTCCCCAGGTAGAGCCGGTCCTGGAGGCCGGCGCCGATCCGGGCCACGGCGCGGGTGATCTTGCGGGTCACGAAGGTCTCGCCCCGGCGCGGCGACTCGTGGTTGAAGAGGATGCCGTTGACCGCGAACATCCCGTACGCCTCACGGTAGTTGACGGTCGACCAGTAGCCGTAGACCTTGGCGCAGCCATAGGGGCTGCGCGGGTGGAACGGCGTGTCCTCGTTCTGCGGCGGCGGCGTCGAGCCGAACATCTCCGAGGAGGACGCCTGGTAGATCCGGGTGTCCACGCCGCTGGCCCGGATCGCCTCCAGCAGCCTGAGGGTGCCGAGCCCGGTGGTGTCGGCGGTGTAGAGCGGGGTGTCGAAGGAGACCCGCACATGCGACTGGGCGCCGAGGTTGTAGACCTCGTCGGGCTCCGTCTCGCGCAGCAGGTTGACCAGCGCGACGCCGTCGCTCAGGTCCGCGTGGTGCAACACCAGGGTGCGCTCGGGGTGTTGGGGACCCTGGTAGATGTGGTCGATCCGCTCGGTGTTGAACGAGGAGGAACGGCGCAACAACCCGTGCACGGTGTACCCCTTGGCCAGCAGCAGCTCGGCCAGATACGAGCCGTCCTGCCCGGTGATCCCGCTGATCAGCGCGGTCTTGCCCATCGAACTTCTCCCTTGTGATGCCGAATGGCCTGCCGCCCGTCCACCGTCCGTGCCCCGCAGGCGACTGTCAGTGGCGGCTGGCACAATCCGGTTCCATGACGACGACGCTGTTGCCGCCGAACGCGCGGATCTTCGTGGCCGGCCACCGAGGGCTCGCCGGCTCCGCCATCGCGGCGGAGCTGGCCGGGGCGGGCCACGAGGTGATCACCCGCACCAGGGAGCGGCTCGACCTGCGGGACGCGGAGGCCACCGGGGCCTTCCTGCGCCAGGTGCGGCCCGACGCCGTGGTGTTGGCCGCCGCCCGGGTCGGCGGGATCATGGCCAACGCCGGCCAGCCCGTGCCCTTCCTTGAGGACAACCTCCGCATCCAGCTGAGCGTGATCGCCGGCGCGCACGCCGCCGACGTGGACCGGCTGCTCTTCCTCGGCTCCTCCTGCATCTATCCGCGCGAGGCGCCCCAGCCGATCCCGGAGGAGGCGCTGCTGACCGGCCCGTTGGAGCCGACCAACGAGCCCTACGCGCTGGCCAAGATCGCCGGGATATCCCAGGTCCGTTCCTACCGACGGCAGTTCGGCCGCTCGTATATCGCGGCCATGCCCACCAACCTCTACGGCCCGAGGGACAACTTCGACCCGGAGACCGCCCATGTGCTGCCCGCGCTGATCCGCCGGTTCGACGAGGCGCGCCGGGCGGACCGCGCGGAGGTGACGCTGTGGGGCAGCGGCCGGCCGCGCCGCGAGTTCCTGCACAGCGCGGACCTGGCGCGGGCCTGCCGGCTGCTGCTGGAGTCCTACGACGGCGAGTTGGCGCTGAACGTGGGCTGCGGCGAGGACCTGTCGATCGCGGAGCTGGCCGACCGGATCGCCTCGGTCGTCGGGTACGAGGGGCGGATCGCCTGGGACACCAGCCGCCCGGACGGCACCCCGCGCAAGCTGCTGGACGTCTCCCGGCTGCGCGCGCTGGGCTTCGCGCCCTCGATACCGCTGCCCGAGGGGCTGGCCGACACCCACGCCTGGTGGCGCGCCCAGCGCGCGGCGTGACCGCCTCCGGCGGGGGCGCCCCAGGGGTGAACGTTTCGTCATCGCTCGGCCGTCACCAGGCGCCCCGGCCGCTGACCACCGCGCGGACCGTCCTGGCGAGCACGTCCAGATCGCCGGTGAGCGTCCAGTTGTCGGCGTAGGCGAGGTCGAGCGCCAGGCCCTCGTCCCAGGACAGCTCGGAGCGGCCGCTCACCTGCCAGGGGCCGGTCAGCCCGGGCCGCACGCTCAGCCGGCGCAGCTCCACCGTGCCGTAGCGGGCCACCTCGTCCGGCAGCGGCGGGCGCGGCCCCACCAGGGCCATCTCGCCGCGCACCACGTTGACCAGCTGGGGCAGTTCGTCGAGCGAGGTGCGGCGCAGCAGCCGGCCGATCCGGGTGATCCTCGGGTCCCGGCGGATCTTGAACAGCGGCGTGGCGCAGTGCTCGTTGACCGTCTCCAGGGCCGGCCGGTGGCGGTCGGCGTCGGGCACCATGGTGCGGAACTTCCACAGGGTGAACGGCGTTCCCCGGTGCCCGATGCGGGTCTGCCGGTAGAGCACGGGCCCGGGGGAGTCCAGCCGCACGGCCAGCGCCAGCGCCGCCAGCAGCGGGGCGAGCACCACCAGGGCCAGCGCGGCGACGATCCGGTCGGTGGCCGCCTTCCACAGCAGCGGCGCGCCCCGGCGGGGCGGCGGGGCGACATGGAGGAGGTTGAGGCCGGCGGCGCTGGCCACCGTGATCCGGTGCCTGGCCACCTCGGTGAGCCCCGAGGTCACGCAGAGCGCGAGCCCCGCGTCCTGCACCGACCAGCACAGCCGCCGCAGCCGGTCCCCGCCCAGCCGGGTCCCGGGCACCAGCAGCACCAGGTCGGCGCTCTGCCGGCGGGCGGCGGCGAGCACCCCGGAGCCGTCGGTGCCGGCCGGGATCAGGTCGGGCACCTCGGGACAGTGGGCCGGCGGCTCGATGGGCAGCCGGGACAACGGCGGGACGCCGCTGGTGAGTTCGCCCGGGCCCAACAGCACGGCGCCGACGGTGACATAGGCGTGGTCAGTGCCGGCCGCCAGCCGGGAGACGACCGCGTCCACGGCGTCGGGCTCGCCGACCACCAGCACCCGGCGCACCGCCTCGGCGCGGTGCCGCCGCCGGGTGAGGTGCCGGTGCAGCGCGGCGGCGGTCAGCCCGGTCACCAGCGGCGCCGGGAGCAGCGCGAGGGCGGCGGCCGACACCTCGGAGTGCTCCCCGAGGACGGCCCGCAGTCCGGCCAACAGGCCCAGCAACAGCAGCCAGTCGTGTGCCGAGGCCAGCAGCCCCCGGCTCTCGCCCAGCCGCCCGGGCCGGTAGCGGCGGTGACCGGCGCGTAACGCGAGCCAGCCGACGGTGGCCACCGCCGCGGCGGCCAACGGCCGAGGCTGGCCGGTCAGGTGATAGACGAGCAGCACCGGGACCAGCACGCCGGCGGCGTCGGCGGCGACGGCCACCGGCGCGTACCACCGCGCCTCGCCCGGCCGCCCGCCCGGCCACCGGCCGGTGACCTGCGGTCTTCGGACACTTCCGGAGCGTGAGATGTCTGGATGGCGCATATCCCCCCCGAGTGGTGAACGCGAGTGACGCCGAGCGAACCGACACGACAGACCAGAAACGACAGACCAGAACGACAAATCAGAACGACAAACCGCGAACCGCGAACCGCGAACCGCGAAGGACCGGACCAGCGAACGAAGCAAAGCGAAGTGAACGGGAACGGGAACGAACGGAACGGCCGGCGGCGCGCACCCCACGCGACGCCCAACGGTGGCTAACAACGGCGAACGACTCACAACAGCAACCAACAACGGACCGCGACAAGCGGAAGGCGCGTCCTCATCTCCCCGTGAGTGCGCGCCCTTGCCGCAGAAAAGGCTAGGGCATCCGACGACCGTTTGCCCGCCGTTCGCGACAACTTTCCGCCGCCGCACGCGCGCCTCGCGCGCCGTTCACCCGCCGGTGCCTCGTTCATGTGCCGGCGCGCCGATCCCCCACGGCGCGCACGAACGGGTCTCAGGCGCCGGCGCCCGAGGGCGTCCCGCGCGCCGGGCGCTCGGGCACGATCAGCGGCGCCTCGGTGTCCGGGTCGAGCAGCACCCGCACCGGATGGCCGTAGACCTCGCTCAACAGCCCCTCGGTGAACACCTCTTCGGGTGCCCCCAGCGCCGCCAGCCGCCCCCGGTGCAGCACCGCCGCCCGGTCGGCCCAGGCGGCGGCGAGCCCCAGGTCGTGCAGGACCACCACCACGCCCCGCCCGGCCTCGGCCCGCTCCCGGCAGATCCGCATCACCTGCTCCTGGTGGCGCAGGTCCAGCGCCGCGGTCGGCTCGTCGAGCAGCAGCAGCCCGGTGCGCTGGGCCAACACCCGGGCCAGCGCCACCCGGGCCCGCTCCCCGCCGGAGAGCGCGCTGAACGGCCGGTCGGCGAAGGCCACCACGTCCGTCGCTGCCATCGCGTCGGCGACCGCCGCCTCGTCCTCGTCCTCGGCCGCCGTGCCCGCCCACGGCGCCCGCCCCATCCGGACCACCTCGGTCACCGTGAACGGAAACGACAGCGTCGAGGACTGGGGCAACACCGCCCGGCGCAGCGCCAGTTCGCGGGCGCCCCAGTCGGCCGCCGGGCGCCCGTCCACCAGCAGGGCGCCCTCGGCCGGCGCCAGGTCGGCGGCCAGCGCCGCCAACAGCGTGGACTTCCCCGCCCCGTTGGGCCCCACCAGCGTCAACACCTCCCCGGCGCGCACCGCGAGGTCCACCCCGTCCAGCACCCGCCGCCCGCCGAGCCGCACCGCGAGCCCCACCGCCTCGGCCAGCACCGCGCCCGGCGCGGGCGCGGGCGGCGGCTCCACCGTCCGGGTGCGCAGCCCCTGGAACCTGATCACGCCCAACCTCCCTGCCGCCGACGGGTCCTGCGCAGCAGCCAGAAGAAGAACGGGCTGCCGATCAGCGCGGTCAGCACGCCCAGCGGCAGCTCCGCCGGCTGCGCCGCCGTCCGCGCCACCAGATCGGCCGAAACCAGCACCAGCGCGCCGCCCAACGCGCTGCCCGGCAGCAGGAACCGGTGTCCGGGACCCGCCGCCATCCGCAGCAGATGCGGCACCAACAGCCCGACGAAGGTGATGATTCCGGCCATCGCCACCGCCGAGGCGGTCAGCAGCGCGGTGACCAGGATCAGTACCACCCGCAGCCGCTCCACGTCGACGCCCAGGTGGCGGGCGGGGCGTTCGCCCAGCGCCAGCAGGTCGAGCCGGCGCGCGTACCAGGGCGCGATCAGCAGCCCCGCCAGCGCGCAGGGCAGCACGGCCAGCACCTTGGGCCAGGTGGCCTGGGAGAGCGAGCCCAACTGCCAGAAGGTGATCCCGGTGATCTGCGCGTTGTCGGCGAAGAAGACGCACATCCCGATCAGGGCGCCGGCGAAGGCGTTTACCGCGATCCCGGTCAGGATCAACGTGACCACTTCCGTGCGGCCGTCCGATCGGGAAAGGACATAGACCAACAACACCGTGGCCAGGCCGGCCACGAACGCAAAGACGGTGACCGTCCAGTTGCCCAGGAAGTCCAGCCCGAACGCGATCGCCGCGACCGCGCCCACCGCGGCGCCCGAGGAGATCCCGATCACCCCCGGCTCGGCCAGCGGATTGCCGAAGACGCCCTGCATCAACGCCCCGGCGCAGCCCAGCGCCGCGCCCACCAGCACCGCCAACACCACGCGCGGCAGCCGGGCGTCCCACAGCACGCTCTCCCCGACCCGGTCCAGCGGCTCGCCGCCCAGGCCCGCCCGGTGCAGCACGGAGCTGATCACATCGCCCAGCGGAATGTCATAGGCGCCGGTGGCGACCGAGACCAGCGCCACCACCACCAGCGCCACCACGAGGCCCAGCGTCAGCAGCGCGATCCGCCCCAGCCCCGGCCCGCGCGGGCCACGTTCCTCGCCCGCCGGCTCCGCCGGACGCCCGCCCGACGCGCGGTCCGAAGACTCCCACGCCGCGTCAGGCCCCTGCGGCTCCGCGTCCCGCCCCGCCGTGGTCGGCGCGGTCACGCGGCCGGCTCCTCGGCGTGGATCTGCTCGGCCAACGAGGCCAACACCTGGTCGGTGCGCGGCCCGTAGTTGAGGAGCACGCCGTCGTCGACGCTGGCCACCCGGCGGTTCATCCCGGCCGGCGTCTGGGCGATGCCGGGGATCTCGACCAGCCCGTCGACGCCGCCAACGGACTCGAGTCCCTTGGTCATGACCAGGATCACGTCCGGCGCGGCGGCGGCCAGCGCCTCGCTGGTGATCGGCGTGAAGTCGCCGTCCAGCCCGGACTCCGAGCCCGCGTCGACGCCGCCCGCCGCCTCGATCAGCGAGACCGCGCCCGACTCGGCGCCGCCCAGCAGGTAGACCGAGGCGCTGCCCCGCAGATAGAGGAACGCCACCCGGGGCCGGTCCCCGTCCGTCGGCAGCTCGGCGCGGACCGCGTCCAGCCGCTCGGTGGTGCGCGCCGTGAGCGCCTGCCCGGCCTCCGGCACGCCCAGCGTCTCGGCGACGGCGGTGATCCGCCGTTCGATGTCGTCGAGTTCGAGCGCGGGGTCGAGGACCACCAGCGGCACCCCGGCCGCCCGGATCTGGTCGATGGCCTCGTCGGGACCGGTGGTGGACTCCGCCAGCACCAGGTCGGGCCGCATCGAGAGGACCCCCTCGGCCGAGACGTCGTGGCCCCTGGTCACCACCGGCAGGTCGGCGGCCTGTTCGAAGGTGGCCGAGACGTCCCGCGCCACCACCCGGTCGCCCAGGCCCAGGCTGAAGACCAACTCGGAGAGCGAACCGGAGAGGGGCACCACCTTCTCCACCGAGGTCACCGTCACCTCCTCGCCGTCGGCCGAGGTGACGGTCGTCGGCAGGGCAGGCTCCGGCGCCGGCCCCTCCAGCGGCTCGACCCGGTCGGCGGTCTCGGCGGCAACCGATCCGGTGCCGTCGTCCCCGCCCCCGCCGGAGGAGTCGCCGCAGCCGGTCAACAGCAGGGCGAGGGCCAGCGGGAGGGCCAGGGCGGCGGTCAGCCTGGCGCGTGGTCGTCCGGAGCGAGAAGCCACCGCGCTTCCACCTTTCTGGTGTGCTCTCAGGGGAGTTGCCCGATCCAACTCCCGGGTGGGCGGCGAGGGGTACCCCCCGGGCCCGGGCTAGCTTAGGTTAGCCTAACCTGGCTTTCTGATCCCGGGTGCCGTGGGAGGACCTTCGATGCTGCCCAGAGTGCTGTCTTCAGCGCCGTCCCCTGCGCTGTCCCGGCGCCGGGCCGGCGCCGCGCCGACGCCCCTCTTCGCCGTGCTGGCGCTGGCGCTGGCCCTCGCGCTGGTCGCGCTGTGCGCGCCGCTGGCCGCCGGCACCGCCCACGCCGCCGGGGCGGAACGGCACCCCGCACGGCAACCGGAGAGCCGCTCCGCCGCCGAACGCCCCGTCGCCGGCGGCCGGTTGGACTGGGGCATCAAGGCGTCCTTCCAGACCTATGTCACCGGCCCCATCGCAGGCGGCAGCTGGAGCCTGTCCGGCGGCGCGGCCACCGTGGGCGAGAACCAGTTCCGCTTCCACTCCGCCAACGGCGGCTACGACCCCGACACCGGCGCGCTCAACGCGAGTTACCAGGGCGGCGTCCACTTCGTCGGCCATCAACAGGATGACGGCAGCTATGAACTCGACCTCACCATCAGCAACCCGTCACTGTCGATATCGGGCCAGACGGGCACCCTCCACGCGGACATGCGCTCCAAGGAACGCGGCACGGGCCGCGTCACCGAGAGCAGCCAGGTGCCGCTGGCCTCGGTGGACCTGACCGGAATCGACCTGACCGGCGGCACCCAGATCGCCGTCACCGGCGCCCCCACCAGCCTGACCGCGCAGGGCGCCACCGCGTTCGCCGGCTACTACCAGGCCGGCGACCCGCTCGACCCGCTCTCGTTCACCGCCGACAGCCAGGACCCGGCCGAGCCCGAGCCCGAGGACTCCGGAAACCCCGAGGACGACGAGGAGTCGGCCCCCGAGGAAACGGAGGAGGACTCCGGCGCCGGCGAGACCGAACTCGCGGACGCCGCCGTGGACTGGGGCGTGCGCCGCACCTTCCGCGAGTACGTCACCGGGCCCATCGCCGAGGGCTCCTGGGAGCTGAGCGACGGCGCGCAGGACGGCGGAGCGCTGTTCCGTTTCCCGCTCGCCGAGGGCACCGCCGACCCCGAAGCCGGCACGGCCGAGGCCGAGTTCGGAGGCACCGTCCGCTTCACCGGCAACGACCTGGACCTCACCCTGGGCGCCGTCCGCGTCACCGTCGCCGACGGCACCGGAACGCTCCTCGCCGACATCACGCGGGACGGCGAGGAGGCCGCCAGCGACCAGCCGCTGGTCACCTTCCCCGCCGAGGAACTCGCCCCCGAGGACGGCCTGGTGCTGCTCTCCGAGGTCCCCGCCGAACTGACCGAGGAGGGCGCGGCGGCCTTCGCCGGGCTCTACCCCGCCGGCACCGCGATGGACCCGTTGACCCTGGCCCTCGCCGTCAGCGAGGACGCCGAACTGCCGCCGCTGCCCGACCTCGGCGCCGAGCCGACCGCGCCCGCCGAGCCGGCGGCCGACCCCGAGCCGACCGCCGAACCCGAGGCCGACGAGGCCGACGACGGCGGCGACAACACCCCCACGCTCATCGCGACCGGCGCGGGCGCCCTGCTGGTGCTCGCCGCCGCCGCGTACCTCTTCACGCGCCGCAACCGCCGCGCCGCCCCCACAGCCGACCCCGCCGACGCCTCGGCCAACTCCGCCGAGGAACCGGCGACTTCCAGAAACGACGAGGAGACACCCCGCTCATGAGCACGACCACCAGAACCCGTCCAGCCCGCGCGGCGCGCGCCGGCGCCTCGCTGCTGACCGTCGCCTGCGCCACGGTGCTGAGCGTCACCGCGTTCGCCGGCCCGGCCGCCGCCGAAGACGCCGCGCCGGCCCAGGTCATCGAGCTGGCCGACGGCCAGCTCGACTGGGGCGTCAAGGAGTCCTTCCGCCGTTACATCACCGGCCCGATCGCCGGCGGCTCGGCCGAGGTCGCCAACGGCGCCGAGGCGACGGAGAACGGCTACCGCTTCACCGGGGGCAGCGGCAGCTACGACCTGGCGACCCACGGCGTGGACTCGGCCTTCGACGGCAGCGTCCACTTCACCGGCCACCACGGCGAGTTGGACCTCAAGCTGGCCGACCTGAAGGTCGTCACCGAGGGCACCCAGGGCCACATCCTCGCCGACGTCACCATCGCCGGCGAGACGACCGACGACGTCGAGTTCGCGGCCCTCGACCTCACCGGCGTCGCGCCCGGGCAGGGCGAGGGCGGCGCGCTGGTCTTCGCCGACATACCCGCCACGCTGACGGCCGACGGCGCCACCGCGTTCGAGTACAACGGCACGCCGATGTACGCCGAGGGCACCGAGCTGGACCCGGCCACCCTCACGGTCACCCCCGCGAGCGGCGGCACCGACCCGGGCACCGACCCCGGAACGGACCCCGGCACCGACCCCGGCACGGACCCCGGCGAGGACCCGGGCACCGACCCCGGCTCCGGCGACCCCGGTGACGCCGTGGCCGGCGAGGTGGTCGACGGGCGGCTCGACTGGGGCGTCAAGGAGTCCTTCCGCCAGTACGTCACCGGCCCCATCGCGAGCGGCGAGGTCGAACTCCTCGACGGCGCCACCGAGGTGACCGACGGCTACCGCTTCCCCGACGCCACCGGCGCGCTCGACACCGAGGCCGGCACGCTGGCCAGCGACTTCGCCGGCGGCGTCCGCTTCACCGGCCACGAGGGCGCGCTCGACCTGCGGTTCAGCGAGCTGAGCGTCCAGATCGACGGCACCGAGGCCGCGCTGGTGGCCGACGTCTCGTCCAAGGACCGGGAGACCGGCGACGTCGCCGAGTACGACGACATCACCGTCGCCGAACTCGACGTTCCCGCCGACGCGTTGAACCCTGAGGACGACGTGCTCGCCCTGGAGGGCGTGCCGGCGACTCTGACCGCCGACGGCGCCCAGGCGTTCGGCGGGTTCTACGAGGCGGGCGAGGAACTCGACCCGGTCTCCGTGGTGTTGGCGCTCAGCGACGACGCGCAGCTGCCGGACGGCAACGGGGGTGCCTCCGGCGGCGACGACACCGGCGGCGCCACCGGCGGGCTCGGCCCGCAGGGCGGCGCCAACGGCGGCGCGCTGGCCGCCACCGGGGCGGGCGGCGAGCAGCTGGCGCTGCTGGCCGGAGCGGGAACGCTCGCCCTGGCGGGCGCGGCGGCCGTCCGCTACGCCCGGGTGCGTCGCACGACGGCCTGACCGGTCGCCCCGCCCGTCCGCCCGTTCCCCCGCCCTCGGCGGGGCGGTGGCGGGCGGGCGGGGCCACATCCCTCGGCCGGCCACATCCCTCGGCGGGCCGCGCCGCGCCCCTTCGGGGCCCGGCAGACGGGAGGGAGAGCGCTCGGCGCTTTCCCTCCCACCCTTCTCTCCGCCTACCTTCCGTCCCAGGTCACGGACTTGATCTTTTTCGCCGAACCCCGTTCCGACTCCACCCAGACTTTCAACATGTCCCCACGGAGTCCGGGGCCCCGGTACCTGATGCTCCCCTTCTCCGTGGCCTTTCGCTCGACATGATGCGACAGGGCGAAGCGCACGTCCCCCTCTGAGATGTTCCGCTCACACATGCGGTCCTTCGCGTGGTTGCTAAAGGTCAGGCGCACAGCCGACCCCCTGGTTCGTCCGCGTCTCTTCTGCCATGGCCAGGAGTTTTTGACAGGGCGTCAGCGATCCGGAATCATTCTCGGAACTCTCAGAATCCGAGTTCCACAACCCCCCTCTGACCCGCATGGATCTGAGATCCGACGGCATCCGATCCGAAGGTCGAGAGGGCGGACAGGGGCATGGCAGGCGCCGGGCGGAGTGAAACGGAAGAGACGTTCCGATCCCTGTGGAGCGACCTTGAGAAGGAGATGAAGAAGCAGCGGCGGGAGTGCAAACCGCTGTGGCGGGAATTCTGTGAACGCAGTGAGCACTGGGTCGCCTACAGCACCTTCCACGGCTGGTTTCGCAGCGGTCGTCGGGTCGCCTGGAGCCAGGCCCTTCACGTGGTGCGCATCCTGGGTCTGGACGAGAACGTGTGGCGGGCCCGCTGGGCCGCGGCCGAGAGCAACGACGGCAGAGGGGCCCGCATCAGCGCCCAGGAAACGAGCCCACCCGCGACGGAGCGCGTGGGTTCGCCACTCCCACCGGTGTCGGACGTGCTGCTGGCGGCCGCCGACGAACTGGCGGCGGACGTCGAGAGCCAGTGGCGGACGGAGGCCAGGGCACAGCAGTTGTTCGATCCGGCCATTCCGGTGCCCTGGGGCCTGAGTGCGCTGCCGGTGACCAGCCCCGTCGAGCGGGCGGTCGAGATCGCACAGCAGCCGATCGACGTTCCTCCCCTCCTGCCGGGAACCACGCCCGTCACCCTGGACGGCGTCCGGGGCGGCGAGTTGGAGGACCTTCCCCTTGTCTACGGGGCGTTGCCCTCGGGGCGGGTCGTCATCCTGGGGAGATCCGGCAGCGGCAAGTCCGGTGCCGCGATCGGCACCCTGCTGCGGGCACTTGAGCGGCGCCGAGGGCTGCGGGACGAGGACCGCGCGCAGACCCCCGTGCCCGTCCTCCTCGACTGCCGGGACTGGGAGGCGGACAGGGAGGAGCTGTACGAATGGCTCGCGCGTCGCCTGGCGGCCGACTACCCGAGGCTGCGGGCCCGGCGAAGGAAACAGGGAACCTTGGCGGCCCAACTCGCGCGCTCGGGCCGGGTGTCGCTGTTCCTGGAGGGCTTCGACGAACTGGCCCCCGACCTTCGCGCCACCGCCCTGGAAGCGATCGACCGTCAGGCCGCGCTCAGGCTGGTCCTGCTGTCGCGGACCGACGAGTTCGAGAAGGCCGTGGGCGGAACGCGTCATCTCAGCCGGGCCCTCGCCCTCGAACTGCTCCCGGTCCGCCCCCGGGAGGCCGCGGAGTACCTGCGGCGCTGCCACGTGGCTCAGGCGCGTTCCGACTGGCAGCGGCTCACCGGGCACATCGAGGCGAGCCCCGACAGTCCGGTCTCCAGGGCGCTCAGCTCACCGTTGGCCCTCATGCTGCTCCGCCGCCAGTCCGAGGATCACTCCGTGGTGGAACGCCTGCTCAGGCCGGAGTCCTTCGGCTCACGCGACGAGGTCGAGGACTTCCTGCTGGACGGGTACCTGCCAGCGGTCTGGAAGGGAACGCCCGAGAAGCCTCTGCGCACCACCTCCGAGGAGGCCCGGACGTGTCTCGGCTACCTCGCCGCCCGGATGACGGAGGACGCCAGCGGCGTTCTGTCCTGGCAGCTCCTGCACCGTTGGCAGCCCTGGCTGCCCAGGGTGCTCGCGACCGGACTGCTCGGGATGACGGCCACGGCCCTGGTGGCCACGGTCGTGTTCGGTCCGCTCGGCCAGTACACGGTCAGGGGCTCCACCGGGTCCCTGTTCGGGCTGTGGTACGGCGGCTTCCTCGGGGCACTCTTCGGGCTCGTGGCAGCCGCCGCGTCGGAGTTGCCGAGGCTGCCCGTCGGGCGGCTGCGCGCCGCCGAGGGAGCGCGGCTGTCCTCGTTCAACGTCCGGGTCTGCCTGCTGCTGACCCTCGCCATGGGCATCGCCGTCGGCAATCAGACCCATTACCTCTACGGAGCCGTCGCCGGGCCGGTCGTCGGCGCCGTGGCCGGTGCCGCGGCCGCGCGGACCTGGCCGGCTCCCCGTGGACTTCCGCGCCGTTGTCGGCTGCTGCGGCTCCGCCTCGACCCCGTCACCGGCGCCGCCGCCGGGCTCGCGGCCGGGGCGGCCTACGGGGTCACCAACGGAGCCGTCAACGGTGCCTTCGCCGGACTGACCAGCGCCCTGGCCTTCGGCCTGATGGCGGGCGTCACCCGCCCCTCCGCGCAGGGCGACTTCAGTGACCCGCACACCCTCTGGCGCCGGGACCGGCAACGGAGCCTCACCGTGGGAATCGCCGCCGGGACGGTCCTGGGGATCGCCCTGGGAGTGCGGAACGGCATCGCGCACGGGGCGCTGGCCGGCGTGGTGGCCGGCGTCGGCATCGGCCTGCTGGTCGCCGCGGCCTGCGCGGTCGGGGTCTCCGACGCCTGGCGGGCCCGGCTGACCTTCCTCCAGCTCCGGCTGCGCGGCGTCGCCCCGCCGGGCGGCCCCCGCATCCTGTGGGAGGCCGGGCGGTGCAACGTCCTGCGCGGCCAGGGCCCGGCGTTGGCCTTCCAACATCTCCGCCTCCAGGAACGACTCGCCTCCGACGCCGTGCCGTCCCGAGGTGTCATCCCACCCAGCCGCCCCTCGGGAGCACCGTCTCGCGCAGAACGTCCGTGAACGCCCGCACCGGGTCCGGCGCGGGGGCTCCGTAGACCGCGAGGGACACCCTCCGCACCTCGCCCGGCAGCCGCTCCGCCCGGACGCGCGGGTCGTGGTGCGCGGCCAGCGCCAGCCCGGGCAGCACGCTCACCCCGAGCCCGGCGGCCACCAGCGCCTGGACCGCCACGTAGTCGTCCGTCTCGAACGTGATCCTCGGCGTGAACCCGGCCCGTTCGCACGCCGACACCAGGTGGGCCCGGCACCGTTCGCAGCCGGCGATCCAGCTGTCCCCGGCGTGCGCCCGCAGCACGGCAGGGGAGGCGTGCGCCGGCGCGGCCGCCTCCGACGAGGCGCCCCCCGTCACCAGGTACAGCGGCTCCTCCAGCAGCGGCGTCAGCGTCGTGTTCCGCTGGTCCCCCGCCGGGGGCGCCTCGTGGGCGAAGACCAGGGCCGCGTCCACGTCAGCGTTCCGCAGCGCGGTCAGCGCCGCCGGCGGCTCCGCCTCCGTCAACGCCAGCTCGACGCCCGGGTGTTCGGCGGCCAGCCGGGCGGCGGCCGGCGGCACCAGCGTCGCCAGCGCGGACGGGAACGCGGCCAGCCGCACGCGCCCCGTGCGCAGGCCGGCGTGCGCGGCCACCTCCGCGCGCGCCGACTCCACCCGGCCCAGGATCTCCTCGGCCCGTTCCACCAGCAGCCGGCCCGCGTCCGTCAGCACCACCCCGCGCCCCACCCGGCGCACCAGCACCACCCCGACCTCGGCCTCCAGCCGCGCCAGGTGGTGGCTGACCGAGGGCTGGGCGTAGTGCAGCGCCTCGGCGGCGCCGGTCACCGAGCCCTCCCTGGCCACCGCGACCAGCACCCGAAGCCTGGTGAGGTTCCACATGCCGGCGAGCCTAGCCGCGCCCCCGCGACCAGGCGAGATAGACGGCCTCGATGGAAGCAGAGAAAACAAGCATTGGAGCTATGCGTCCGCTTCGTGCGACAGTGCCCGCATGGTTGAGCCGACGCCCTCATCGACCGCCCGGCCGGCACCTCTTCCGATGTCCCGGCCGACCATCTCCGACGCGCTGGCGGCCCGCCGGGTGCTCGCGGGCCAGCTGCCCCCGACCCCGATGTGGAACTATCCCGCGCTGGACGCGACGACCGGCGCCACCGTGCTGGTGAAGCACGAGAACGTGCAGCCCACCGGGGCCTTCAAGGTGCGCGGCGGGCTCAATCTGCTGGCCGGTCTCGACGCCGAGGCACGGCGGGCGGGCATTGTGGGCTACTCGACGGGCAACCATGCCCAGTCGCTGGCCTTCGCGGCCCGGCAGCACGGCACGCGCTGCACCATCGTGATGCCCGTCAACCCCAACCCGTGCAAGGCCGCCGCCGTGCGCGCCCTGGGCGCCGAACTGATCGAGGCCGGCGCCGACATGGGCGAGGCCGCCGAACGCGCCCGGCTGGTCGCCGAGGAGCGCGGCGCCCGGCTGGTGAGCGCGGCGGACGAGCCGGCGCTGGTGGCCGGGGTCGCCACCGCCTATCTGGAGATCTTCGAGCAGGCGCCCGACCTGGACGCGGTGGTGGTCCCGGTCGGCGGCGGCAGCGGCGCCGCCGCCGCGTGTCTGGTGGCCCAGGCGCTCGCCCCGCGCTGCGAGGTGATCGCCGTGCAGTCGGCGGCCTCGCCGGCCGCCCACGACTCCTGGCGCGCCGGCCGGCTGCTGACCCGCCCCAACGCGACCCGCGCCGAGGGCCTGGCGACGGGCTGCGGGTTCGCCCTGACCCAGGGGCTGATGACCGGGGGGCTGGCCGACTTCCTGCTCGTGGACGACGACCGGATCAGCGAGGCCCAGTGGGTGCTGATGCGGGACGCCCACACGCTCGCGGAGGGGGCGGGGGCCGCCGGGCTGGCCGCGCTGCTGGCCCATCCGGAGAGGTTCTCCGGCCGGCGGGTGGCGGTGGTCTGCACCGGGGCCAACGCCAGCGAGCGCGAGCTGCGCGCCCAACTCGGCCTGGCGGCGGCCGCCTGACGAGGCCGCGCCTGAGAGGCCCCGTCGAAGAGGCCCACCGCCCCGCCCGACGGGACGTATCCGGAAGAACGCCTAGAAGCGGCGCACCCGGTTGGCGATCAGATTGCCCAGCGCGAGGTAGACCACGGCTGCCAGGCCATAGCCACAGACCACGCGCGCCCACTCCTTGTCGAAGGTGAACAGGTCGTGCGACCAGGTGGCCAACCAACGCGAGATGTCATGCGAGACGTTGACCAGGTCGTTCTGCGGATTGGCGTCCAGGAGGTAGAGCAGTATCCACAGGCCGATGATGGCGGCGGCCACATCGGCGACTACGGCGATTCCCAACGCCAGGGGTGCGGTCCTTACTCTTTGTGTGGCCATGCCAATCGCCTGACCAGTTCCGGCCAACCCAAACGTCGCCCGGCCTCCGCCCGTTGGACGCCGCCCCGCTCAGGAGACTGGCCGGGCGCTCAGGACCCCCGGCCTCGGCACCGGATCGACGCCGAAGACCCAGGGCGCCAGCACCACCAACCAGCCGTCCGGGTCGGGGAAGAGCACGGCGCCGCGCTCCGGCCAGTACGGGTTGGACGCCGCGACCGGCCGGTGACCCCGCTCCCGCAGCCGCGCCGCCGCCGCGTCCCTGGCGGCGGGGCCGCGCAGATAGAGCACCAACTGGTTCTCCGGGTGCGGCTCGGGCACCAAGGGCGGGTCGCCGTGCTGGGTGATCTCCAGGTGCACCGGGGTGTCCGGCAGCCCCAACACCACGCCGTCATAGCCCTGGTGGTCGCGCCACTCGGCGAGCACCGGAAGCCCCAGGTCGTCGCGGTAGAAGGTGAGGATCTCGTCGAACCTGCCGGTCGGGCGCGCGAACCGCACCGCGCCGACCGCAAGGTGTGCGGGCCAGGCATTGCTCATGCGCCCAGGCTGGCACCCGCGCCCCACCGCCACCACGGTCCCCGGCCCCGCCGCCGCTCAACCCTCCGACCTAGGCCGAAGCGACCCGCAGCCGGCGGTGGCCCGCCACGGTCACCGCCCCGGAGAGCAGCGCGGCCAGGCCCATGGGCAGGGCGAGTTCGGCGACCCGCAGCAGCACCGCGCCGACCACCGCGCCCAGGAAGATCGCCAGGATCGCGGCCGTCCTGCGGTTGGCGAACGAGGCGAGACCGCCCCTCGGCAGCGACTCGGCGGCCAGCGTGGTCAGCGTCGAGGTCACCACCACCGTGGTCATCTCCGGCACCCCGATCCGTCGCGCGACGGCCGCCTGGCTGCCCATCGCCGCCGCCGTGCCCGCCGCGATCGACAGCTGCGCCGGCGTCCCCGGCTCCTCACCCACCAGCGCCAACGCGACCGCGAGCGCCACCAGCACCACCGTCTGCGCCGCCAACAGCACCGTCACGCCCGTGCCCCAGCCCTTCGCCCGGCCCCGCAGCGCCAGCCCGGCGACCAGCGCGCCGCCGGCGAACGCGACCAGCGCCAACGAGGGCCCCAGCACCGGGAGTTCGTCGGCGCCGGCGGCGCCCATGCCGAGGATCACGATGTTCCCCGTCATGTTGCCGGTGAACACCCGGTCGAGGCCGAGGAAGCCGACCGCGTCCACCACGCCGGTCACAAACGTGAGCGCCACCATCAACAGCAGCGCCAGCCGCCCGGCCTCGGGCGCCGGCGGAGGGTCCGGGGCGCGCGTCGAGGTCGGCGTCGGGGTCGGGTTCACCGCACTCCTCACATCGGTCGGCATCGGTCACGGCTCCAGCAGGCGCAGCACCGCGCGGGTCAGCGCGCCGCCCGGGGAGCGTAGCTCCTCCAGCACCGTGAAATGGTCACGGCCGGGGAGAACCAGCAGCTCACCGGGGGCGCCGGCCGCCGCGCGCAGCCCGTGCAGCCGCCGCGCGTCGGCCACCAGCGTCGGCAGTTCGGCCGCGCCGCAGGCGACGGTCAACGGCTTGGGGCTCGGCGGGTGGCGCAGCGGGGAGAGCCGCTCGGCCTCCTCGGCCGTCAGCCGCAGCGCCTCGTTGATCCAGGTGTCCCGCAGCGGCGCCAGCTCGTGCGCGCCCGAGATCGCGAGCCCGGCGCGCGCCCCGGAGTGCGGCAGCGCGAGCGCCGCCAGTTGCGCCCCCGCCGACCAGCCGGCGATCACCAGCGGCCCCGCGACGCCGAACGCGGGACCCTCGGCGACCAGCCAGTCCAACGCCCGCCATGTCTCGGCGACGATCTCCGTCAACGAGGCGGCCGGCGCGAGCGAGTAGCCGGGCAGCGCCGCCGACCAGCCGAAGTGCCGCATGCCCTCCGCCAGATGGGAGAAGTCCTCCCGGCCGTTGCGCTGCCACCAGCCGCCGTGCAGGAAGACCAGGCAGGGCGCGGCCGGGTCGGCGGCCGGGAACAGGTCGCAGCGGTTGCGCGGGCGCGGGCCGTAGGGCAGGTCGAGCCTGGCCTCGGGATGGGCGGCCCGGTAGGCGCGGGCGGCGGCGTTCCGCGCGGCGACCAGGGCCGCGCTGTCGGGCACCGCCGCGTTGTTGTCATAGGCGGCGTCCCGGGCGGCGCGGTCCAACTCCGCCCAGCGCTCCCGGGGATCGCCGGCGCACGAGCCATCGCACGAGCCGGCAGACGCGCCGGCGCTCACGCCGGAACGGGGATCGGCTCGGGCAGGATCGGGCTGTCGGCGTCGAACCTGGCCCCGGCGCGCAGGCAGAAGTCGGGCCGCAGCAGCCGTTCGGTGACCAGCTCGGTGCCCTCGTTGTCCCGCAGCGTGAACGCGCCCCGCTCGTCGGCCAGAACGGTCACATCCGCGACCCGTCCGGGCGCCAACGATCCCAACTCGTCCGCCATGCCGATCATGCGGGCGGCGTTGGTGGTCACCATCGGCACCACCTCGCTCAGCGACAGTCCGAGCGCCAGCATCGAACTCATCGCCTGGACCAGGGAGAAGCCGGCCTTGCCGGCGAAGGGGTGGTTCTCGTCGTCCGGGTGCTCCGGCGGGGTGCCGGGCGGCGGCGGAACCTGGGTGTTGTAGCCGTGCATGTCGGCGCCGAGGGTGTCCGGCACCACGCCGGCCGCCAGCGCGACCCGGGCCAGCCGGTAGGAGAAGTGGCTGCCGTGGCCCACGTCCACCTTCAGCCCCCGGTCCAGCGCGGCGCGGATCACCTCGTGCACCTGGCCCTCCCGGTTGACGAAGCCGCCCGGATGGCGGGTGAACGGGTGGGCCAGCACGTCGCCCTCGTCGAGCAGCGGGATGACCCGCTCCAGGATGGTGTCCGCGTCCTCCCCGTTGGCGCCGCTGGCCGGCAGCCCCCACAGCTGGCCGAAGTGGACGTAGAGCGGGAGTTCGGCCCGGTGGGCGATCTCGGCGGCCAGCTCGATGACGCGGATGCCCCAGCGCGCGAAACCGCCGATCTCGGCGTGCGCCTTGATGCCGCGCACCAGGTCGCGGTTGGCGGTCGCGGAGGCCACGGTCGCCTCGATGTCGACGCCCTCGGGGCTGTAGAGCTGGCTGTAGAGATGGCCCTCCAGGCCGCCCACCAGATAGGCGGAGAGGAACGCCAGGCAGCGGGTGGCGGCCGGCTCGGCGACATGGTGCCGGAAGCCGGGCAGCGTCATGCAGGACGGGCCGCCCTGGTCGACCACGGTGGTCACGCCCGAGCGCACGCCCACCAGGTCGGGCGGCAGGCCGAACCGCCCGGTCACGTGCTGGTAGATATGGCCGTGGGTGTCGATCAGCCCGGGCAGCACCAGCCGTCCGGTCACGTCGTGGACGCGGCGGGCGCTCGCCGGGGCGATCCGTTCGGCGACGGCGGCGATCCGGCCGTCGCGCACGGCCAGGTCGCGCGGCGCGTCGGTGCCGGTGGCGGGGTCGACGACCCGGCCGCCGGTGAGCAACAGGTCGTAGGGGGCGCTGGGCCGGTCGGTGGTGACGGTCTCGGACACGGGCGTTCACGTTCCTCGCTGGTCGGGTGGCGCGCTGCGGACAGGGCCTACGCGGTGACCTCGTTGCCCTGGTGGACCAGGGCGTCGATGCGCCGCTTGAGCGCGTTGAACTCGGGCGATGTGGTGTCCCGTTCGCGCGGCAGCCCGACGGGGACGATCTCGCGCACATGGCCGGCGTTGCCGTGCGCCGATCCGCCGGCCATCACCACCACCCGGTCGGCCAGATAGACGGCCTCCTCGATGCTGTGCGTGACGAAGACGACGGTGACGCCGGCCTCCCGGTGGATGCGCTGGAGTTCCGCCTGCATCCCGGAGCGGGTCAGCGCGTCCAGCGCGCCGAACGGCTCGTCCATCAGCAGCACGGCCGGCCGGTTGGCCAACACCCGGGCGATCGCCACCCGTTGCTGCATCCCGCCGGAGAGCTGGTGCGGGAAGGAGCGCTCGACCCGGGCCAGACCGACCGCGTGGAGGGCCGCCTCGGTGCGCTCGCGCACGGTCGCCTTGGGGAGCTTGGCCTGCCGGGGGCCGTAGGCGATGTTCTCGGCCACGGTCAGCCACGGGAAGAGGCCGTAGTCCTGGAAGACCACCGCCCGGTCGGGCCCCGGGCCGGCGACGGGCGCGCCGCCCACCCGCACGGTGCCCCTGCTCGCGGTCTCGAAGCCGGCCAGGACGCGCAGCAGCGTGGACTTGCCGCAGCCGCTGGCGCCGACCACACAGACGAACTCGCCCCGGGCGATGTCGATGGTCACGCCGTCCATGGCGTAGCCGGCCGAGCCGGGGTAACGCTTGCCCAGGTCGTCGATCTCGATCCCGGCGGCGGTGGCGGCGGTCGCGGTCGTGGTGGCGGTCGTGGTGGCCTGTGCGGTCTCGGGCACGGGGACTCCTCTCGGGGAACGGGGATGTCGCGCTGAACGGGGGCGCGGGGCCGGTCAGTTGATCAGCGGGCGTCGGCCGGCGATCAGGCGGACCAGCAGCATCAGAAGCCGGTCGGCCAGGAATCCGGCCAGACCGATCACGATCATTACGGCGACGATCAGATCCGTGCGGGACTGCTCGCGGGCCTGGGTGATCAACGCGCCGAGCCCGGTGCTGATCCCGACCGTCTCGCCGACCACGAGGATCACCCAGGCCAGGCCCAGCGCGATCCGCAGCCCGCCGATGATGCTGGGCACGGCCGCCGGCAGCACCACCTTGTAGAGCGTGCGCGCGGGCCGGGTGCCCAGCATCGCCGCCGCCTCCACCAGCCGCTCGGGCACCTCCCGCACCCCGGCGATCGTGTTGAGCAGGATCGCGAAGACCGAGGCCAGGAAGACCAGGAAGATGGTCGACTGGTCGCCGAAACCGATGATCAGCAGCGAGAGCGGAGCCCACGCGGTGACCGGAATCGGCCGGATCAGATTGATCGTCGGCTCCAACAGCCGGAACGCGGTGCGCGAACGCCCCATCACCACGCCCAGCGGAACGGCCACCGCCGCCGCCAGCGCGAAGCCCTGGAGCACCCGGCGGGTGCTGGCCCACAGGTGCTCCCAGAGGGTGCCGCTGTAGGTGTCGTCGATGACCCCGCCGAACGCCAGGTCGACCAGCCGGCGCGCCACGTCGTAGGGCGCCGGCAGATACTCCATCTGGATGCCGAACGGCAGCAGCCAGGCGCCCGCCACGCCCCGGTCCCACAGCAGCACGAGCAGCACGGGAACGGGGATCGCGTAGAGCGCGCCGAGCAGCGCGGAGCGGGACCGCCGGCCCCGCTCGCCGCCGTTCGACCGGCCCGACGCCGGGGCGTTCGGGGCGTTCGGGGCGTTCGGGGCGTCAAGGGGCGGCGGCGAACCGGCCGACGCGGTGCCGGTGGCGGGGTCGCCGGTGGCGGGTTGGCCGGCCTGGTGGGTGCCTGTCGGAACGGACAAGGGGAACTCCTTCCTGCGCCGCGCGGGGCCGTTTCCCGGCCCCGGCGTCCGGCGGGGGACGGCGGGGGACGGCGGGGGACTACTCGGCGAACGCGCTGGCCTCGACGAAGGTCGGGTCGACCAGCGTCGACAGGTCCGGCGCGCCGGATATCTGGTCGAACGCGACCATCTGCTCGGCCTGGGCCCCGAGTTGGGCCAGATAGTCCTCGTCGAGGGCGTAGCGCGGCGTGATGTTCGTAACGGAACGGGCGGTCACCTCGGGGTCGAGGCCGAAGGTCTCCACCACCCCGTCCACCCAGGTCTCGGGCTCCTCGTTCATCAGCCCCACCGCCTGGATGAACACATCGGTCACCGACTGCACCAACTCCGGATCGTTCTCGATCAGTTCGGCCCGGGTACCGAAGACGATGTTCACCCCGCCGATCGGGGTGTCATATGGCGAGGCGATCTCGTGCGCCCCGTCCTCCAACGCGATCGAGACCCCGGTCTCGGCGCCCAGGAACGCGTCCACCTGCCCCGACTCGTAGGCCGGCGCCATGTCGGCGTACGGCAGGTTGACCAGCTCCACGTCGGCGTCGGGGTCGATCCCGTTCGCCTGCAACGTCAGCTTCAGCAGGATCTCCTGCGAGGAGCCGGCCGGGTAGCCGATGCTGGTGCCCGGCAGGTCCTCGGGCCCGGCGATCTCCGGGCTGCCGACGAAGCCGGAGCCGCCGTTGGCCGCCGAGCCGATGATCCGGACGTCCTCGCCGGCCGCCGAGCCGGCCAGCATCGAGGGCGCGCCCAGCACCGCGAAGTCGATCGCGCCGCTGGAGAGCGCGTTCTTGATGTCGGGCGAGTTGTCGAAGGTGGTGATCTGGTAGCTGACGCCCTCCTCGGCGAACCGCTCCATGAAGTACGGCTGGTACAGGTGCGGTTGGCTGCGCAGGGTGCCGATGGTGATGGTGTCCGACGAGCCGCCGTCCTCGCCCTTCGAGGTGCCGCAGCCCGCCAGCGCGGCGGTCAGCAGCAGGCCGAGTGCGGCGGCCACGCCGGTCTTGGGCAGCTGGTGGTTCATGTGGTCTCCGTGGATGGTTGGGCGTGGTGGGGGCGGTCGCCGGCCAGGGTGGCGGCGGCGCCCAGGGCGAAGCGGAGCAGGGGAAGGTCACGGCCGGCGGGGCCCACCAGGCCGAGCCCCAACGGCGGTTGGCCCGGGCCGGTCCCCGGCGCCGGCATGGTCAGGGCGGGCAGCCCGGCCAGCGAGGCCAGACAGGTCAGCCGCAGGGTGCGGTCCCGGGCGGCGGCCAGCGCCTCGGGGTCGGCGAGCGGCGGGGCCGGGGTCGCGGTGGCCGGCAGCAACAGCACCCGGTCCGCCAACGCGGCCCGCAGGAACGCGGCGGCATCGGCCAACACGGCGCGCGCCGCCTCGTGCTGGGCCCCGGTGACGCCGGCGGCCCAGGCCAGCCGGGCGGCCACCTCGCCGGACAGCGCCCCGGGATGCCCGGTGACCCAGGCACCATGCGTGCGCCATGCCTCGAAGCCCTGCACCACGCGGAACGCCTCGAACCAGGCATCGCAGTCGACATCGAGGTCCAGCGGAACGGCGCCCAGCGCCTCCGCCGCGCCCCGCACGGCCTCGGCGACCTCCGGCTCGGCCCGCGCGGTGAGCGCCGGCACGGTGACCAACTCGCCCGGCCGGCCGTCCCGTTCGGGAACGTCCGGCAGCAGCGCCTCGGCCACCCGCAGCAGCGTCGCGCCGTCGGCGGTCAGCCAGCCGACCGCGTCGAAGGACGGCGCCAGCGGCAGCAGCCCGGCGGTGTCCACCAGCCCGGTGCTGGTGCGCAGGCCCCACAGGCCCAGATAGGACCCTGGCACCCGGATCGAGCCCGCCGTGTCGGTGCCGAGCCCCACCGCCGCCTCGCCCCTGGCCACCGCGACCGCCGGGCCGTTGGTCGAGCCGCCGGGCACCCGGCCCGGCGCCGTCGGATGCGCCGGCGTGCCCCAGCGCCCGCCGACGCCGCTGACGCTGTAGGCCAACTCGTCGGTCTGCGCGATGCCCAGCAACGAGGCCCCCGCGTCGAGCAACGCGGCCACCGCGCTCGCGTGCCGCGCCTCGGGCGCCCGTTCGGCCAGGAACGCCGGAACGCCGGCGCCGACCGGCTGCCCGGCCACCGCGAACAGGTCCTTGACCGCGACGCCCAGGCCGTCCAGCGGCCCCGAGGCGGTCGGCGCCACCAGCGGCGCGCCCGCCACCCGCCACACCGAGGTGTCCAACGGCCGGGCGGGCGCCGTGACATGGGCCGCCGCCACCCGCCACCGGCCCTCGACCCGTTGCCACAGCTGCGTCTGGAGCCCGGGCGCCCCGGTCGGCGACGCGACCTCCGCCACCAGCAGCGCCACCCCATCGGCCGGCAGCCGCACATGCACCCGCACCAGCCGCCGGTCGGGCGCCGCCGGCCGGGCGGCCCGGAACGCGGCGATGGTGGCGTGCCCGCGCGACACCCCGGTCCCGTCGGCGCGCAGCGTCGCGTCGCCGGGCGCGAAGGCCGCGTCCAGCGCGGGCACGTCGTTGCCCAACAGGGCCCGGTCATAGGCGAGGAACGCCTCCCACAGCCCCGGCGGCAGCGGCCCGTCACCGAGCACCTCGGGATGCGTGGAGGTGCGGTCGGGATGCCACAGCGTGCTCATCGCGCACGCTCCAGAATTCGCCGCGCCACCGGGCCCGGCGCGTTCTCGACCGCGAAGTCCGCGACCCGCAGCTCCCCGTGCACCCCGGCGACCAGGTCCACGGCCTGCGAGACCTGGAAGTCGGCCGCCGCGCTCAGATACAGGTACGCCTGCCGCGCCTCCAGGCCGGAGACCGCGCCCAGCAGCGCCACCGCGTTGCGCACACAGCGCCGCAGCGCCTCGTTCAGGTCGGCGTCCAGGCCGGTCGGCACCAGCAGCCCGTGCCCGGCGGCGAACGGGCCCGCCACGCCCGCGAGTTCCTCGGCCACCAGCTCGCGCGGCAGCAGGTCCACGCCGAGCTGGGCGCGCAGCGGCGCCTCGAACGCGGTCAGCGCCACCTCGCCGTTGCCCTGCGCGTAGTGCGGGTCCCCGACGTAGAGCAGCGCCTCGGGCACCTGCACCGGCAGGAAGAGCGTGGACCCCGGGGTGAGCAGCCGAATGTCGACATTGCCGCCGTGCGGCCCGGGCGGAACCGAGTTGGCCCGAGTCGGGGTGTCCGTCGCCACGCCCACGATGCCCAGAAACGGAGCCAGCGGGAAACTCACCTGCCCGGTCCGGGCGTTCGGGTCCCGCCGCTCGGGCAGCGTGCCCAGCCAGCGGCCGTCCGGGCCCGCCGTCACCGAGCAGAACGTGTGGTAGTCGCCGCCCAGTTGAGGGTCGTCGGCCAGCACCCCGCGCCCGTGGCGGGTGGAGATCACCCCGTAGGGCGCGCGCAGTTCGAGCCGTTCGGTGCGCACCGCCAGCAGGTCTCCGGGGCGCGCGCCGGCCACGGCGATCGGTCCGGTCACCACGTGCGGTCCGTCCCCGGGGGAGCGGCGCCCGCGCGCGGTGATCTCGACGGCGTCCGCGAGCACCTGCCCCGGCTCGACCCCGTACCGGCCGAAGAACGCCACCGGGTCCGAACCCTGGTCGGCGAGGATGCCCTCGTGGCTGACGGTGTCCACCACGATCCGCTCGCCCGGTGCCACCACCGCGACCGGCTTGTCGCCGGCGCACGGCAGCCGGCCCCAGAGCACGTGCTCGGGGTCGGCGGGCAGGTAGTCGATGCCCGAGGGGAGCCGTTCGCCCCGCTGGAGAACGGGGAACGCCCCCGCTGCCGCTGTCGCCGTCACCGCTGCTCGTGCCCCCTGAAGTCCCGCTGAAGTCCCGCTGAAGTCCCGGTTGAAGTCCCGGTGCTGGATGGCCGTGGTGATTGGTCTGACCATCCGATGTCCTGGCCACAGTGCGGGGCGCGGCCGGTCGAAGTCCAGGGTGGGCGGGTAGACGTCACGCCTCTTTTACGTGGCTTTACCTGGCCGAAACGCCGCCCCCGGAACGGGCGTTGTGGCAGCTCAGCGCGAAACACGCCGGATACGGACGCTTCTCGGCCAACCCCGGACGGGTCCGTCAACACGCCTTGCGGCGCGCCGAATCGGGGTGGTACTCATTGGTCAGACCACCGGGCCGACCCGGCTCCGCTGGTTGGGGCCCGAGGGGTCCGACTCTCGAAGGGGGGAGCCGCCGATGAGCTTCGCTTCCATTCCGCCGATGGTGCGCCGCTCGCGCAGCGTGGGCGCCGAGGTGGCCGCCCACCTGGAGCGGCTGATCACCAGCGGCGAGCTGCGGGCCGGCGACCGCCTGCCCGCCGAGCGGGACCTGGCGGCCAGCCTCAACGTCTCCCGGGCCTCGCTGCGGGAGGCCATGTTCGAGCTGGAGTCCAAGAAGCTGATCGAGCGTCACCAGGGGCGCGGCAGCGTGGTCGCCGAGCAGCCCGAGGGCGTCAGCCAACTCTACGAGGGGCTCTCGGAGTTGGACGTGGAGATCGCCAACGCCACGGAGCTGAGGGATCTGGTGGAGCCCCGGATAGCCCAGCTGGCGGCGGTGCGGGCGGCCGACTCCAACCTGCTGTCCCTGGAGGAGGTGCTGGCCCGCTCGCACGAGGAGCTGAGCCCGGAGGAGTCGCTGGCGCTGGACGTCGAGTTCCACACGCTGCTGGCCCACGCCGCGCAGAACCCGCTGCTGGTGACACTCTGCACCATGACCACGGACTGGACGCGGCGGACCCGTGAGCTGTCCCACCGGACGCTGGAGGGCCGGCGGATATCCGTGCGCGGCCACCGCGCGATCTTCGAAGCGGTGGTCGCCCGCCGGGCGGTGCCGGCCGGTGCGGCGATGGAACGTCACCTGCGGGAGATCCGCGAGGTCAGCACGCGTGCCTGAGGCTCGCGTGTAGGTACTCAGAATCTGCGTCATGTTCTCGCGAGCGATGACCTCTGAATAGCACTTATGACGCGGTATTGAGATTCCCAGATCGGAATGACCACCCTTTCGAGTTATCGAAAGTGCGTGTGATCGTTCGCACCCCAGTGCCCGTGCAACTGTCCTGTGATCAAGGTCAGTTACACGGGCACTGGGGTGGACGGTGGATGTAGAGGTGTGTGTTCGGCTTGCCGAGGATGAGGCGTCTGAAGGTCTCGTCTGGGGGTCGGTGCCGTTGGAGATGCTGTACGCGGCCGAGCCGTGGCGGACGTTCCGCTGGTACGCCGGGCAGAAGCACTACTCGGGTTCGTACTGGTCGAGTACGCAGTCGGATCACGTGATCTACGAGTCGCGGCTGGAGCTGGCGCGGTTGCTCTACGCGGACTTCGACCGGGATGTGACCGCGATCGTGGCCCAGCCCTTCTTGCGGGCCGGGGCCGGCCTCCGACGATCCGCAGGAGATGGCGGCGGTCGTGCTGGACCGGCTGGACGCCGGTGAGCGGGAGCGGGTCCTGGAGCGGGCCGCGCATGTCAGGGAGGTGCTCACTGGGTTCCGCAGCGGCAGCGAGGAACTGCCGGCCGCAGGGGAGCCTCGTGGTGCCTACGCGGCGGGTGAGCCGATGGAGAGCAGGTACGCGGCGAAGGCGGCCGAGCTCGAGGTGGCGACCCGCACGGTCAAGCGGTGGGTCGCGGCCTTCCGCCAGGACGGCGAGGCGGGGCTGGTGCCGGCCCGCAGCGGACCGCGCTCGGGGCACCGGAACGCGGAGGTGTGGTCGGAGGCAGCGCTGGAGGTGATGGTCGAGCACACGGGCCAGTCCAAGCCGTCGCGCAAGATGGTCATCGAGCGGACGCGGGCCCGGCTGCTGGCCAGGGGTTTCGACGAGGAGGACCTGCCCAGCCGGGCGACGTCCTATCGCCTCCTGGAGGATCTGGAGCGGCGTCATCCGACGTTCCAGCTGAGTACGAAGCGAAACCGGGACATCGCCGCCCGGCCCGGCGGGGTCTACGGGAAGCTGCGGCCGACCCGGCCAGGCGAGTACCTGCTGATGGACACCAACCGGCTGGACGTCTTCGCCCTGGACCCGGTCACGTTGCAGTGGCTGCAGGCGGAGCTGACCGTCGCGATGGACTGGTACACGCGCTGCGTCTTGGGGATCAGGATCACACCGGTGTCGACGAAGGTCGTCGACGCCAGCGTCGCCCTTTACCAGGCGTTCCGTCCCCGGCCCGCTGGGGAGGACTGGCCGGTGCACGCTCTCTGGCCTGAGCACGGCATTCCGCGGGCGGTGCTGATCGATGTCACCGCGTTGGAGGGGCCGATGCGTTCGGCTGCGTCGCCGGCGCTGGTGCCGGAGACGGTGCTGGTCGATCACGGCAAGGTGTTCGTCTCGGAGCATCTGACCAGCGTCTGCCGCCGGTTGGGGATCTCGGTGCAGCCGGCCCGGCTGCGGACGGGCCGCGACAAGGGCCCGCTGGAGAGGTTCTTTCTGACCCTGCGCGAAGATCTGCTGCAGGCCCTGCCCGGTTACAAGGGTCCTGATCTGCACTCGCGCGGCGAGCGTCCCGAGAGGGAGGCGTTCTTCTTCCTTCTGAGCTTGAGGCGATCATCCGGGAGTGGGTGGCCTGCGTCTATCACCACCGGCCGCACACGAGTCTGGTCGATCCGTGGGTGCCGGGGCTGCGGATGTCGCCGGCGGCGATGTTCGAGCACGGGCTGAACCGGGCCGGTTACATCGAGGCCCCGCGCGATCCGGACCTGGCATTTGAGTTCCTGCGGGTGGAATGGCGCAGGATCCAGCACTACGGCATCGACCTGGACGCCCGCCGCTACAACGGCGCCGCCCTGGACCCCTACCGCGGTCTGCTCAGCGGCAAAGCGACCCGCTGGCGGCAGATCGATCTCGACTGGCTCCGTGACCAACGCGCCGCTGGACGCACCTGCCGCGAACTCGCGGCGGAGACCGGCTTCTCACCCGGAATGATCAGCTACCTGGGCCGGCAGCACGACCTGCCTGGTTGCCGGACAAGGGCCGAACCGCCCGTCAGTAGTTGATCAGGAAGCGTCCGACAGGCCCGCCACGGTCACCACGTGCCCAGCGGCAGGCCCCTGGGGCGGATGAGAGCCGGCGGTCTATTCCCTGCGCCCGGCGACGAACTGCGCGGCGGCGGTGAACACGGCAAGGATCAGCGCGGAGATCGCCAGCATGACGCCGGTGGGGGCGAGCAGTTTCGTCGCGTCGGGGGTGGTGGCCATCAGGGTGAACAGACGGTTGACCGGAGGCATGCCCTTGGTGAAGAGGGCTCCCATCACCAGCGCGAGGGCGGCGGCCAGCGCGTACCCCTGCCGTTTGAAGACCAGCCGTGAGCACAGCACGCCGATGGCGGTGCCGACGAGGGCGCAGGTGAGCTGGGCCTCGATGCCCAGCAAGAGGTCGGTTGTGGTGACCACGTAGTCGCCCATCCACAAGGGGAAGAACAGTCCGAAGACCATCAGGACGAGACAGCTCAGTAGGGCCGTGCCGATCGCCGCGAGCAGCACCGTGAGCGACCGGCCGCCCGCGGTGACGACGACGATCGCCCGCTGCGGCGGGTCGTCCAAGCTCATCAGCGCGATCGTCAGCCAGGTCGAGCAGACGAACAGGGCGCCGGCGGAGGAGGCGTAGGCGGGGGGCAGCGGGCCGCTGCCGTTGACGGTCAGCACGCCCATGAGGCCCATGAACAGGAGCAGCGGGGCGAGGTAGCGCTGCGTGTGCAGCACAGTGGCGAAGGTGTAGCGGATGAGCGCGATCACCGCATGTCTCCGTTCGTCGCGGCGTTCGGCGTCCGGTGGTGGTCCGTGGTCGTTTCGGTGACGCGTTCGACGGACCAGCCATGCTGGAGCGCGGTGAACAGCAGGGCGTCGGTGGACTCGCGTCCCACGCGGACCTTGACGCCCGTGACGTTCCGGCTCACCGCCAGTACGCCGTCCAGCTTTTCCCAGGCAAGGCCCTGCGGTACGCGGCCGTCCCGGCCCGCGGTCAGGACGACGTCGGACGCGGGCCGCTGCTCGGTGGTCCACGGCTCCGGTCCCTGCAACGAAACGCGGCCCTTGCCGACCGTGTAGGTCCGGGTGGCACGGGCCCGGGTGACCGACTCGCGGTGGTCAGTGAACACGACTGTGCCGCCGGAGGCCGCGACCTCGGTCATGATCTCGGCGAGCACGCCGTGGGCGTCGGCGTCCAGCCCGGACCATGGCTCGTCCAGGACGAGCAGTCCGGGTTCCACCAGGAGGGCCTGGGCCAGCGCGACCTTCTGCGCGTTGCCCTTCGACAGGCTCCGCAGGGGGGCGTGCTTGCCGCCCACCAGGGCGAGTCGGTCCAGCAGCTGGCCGGCCCGCGCCGAGGCGACCGAGGTGGTCAACCCGCGGACGCGGCCCATGTGCGTCAGGTACGCCGCGGCCGACATGCGTTCTTGGGGGGAGAAGCGGTCCGGGACGTACCCAACAACGGGTGGCCGGGCGGCCACTGTGCCGCGGGTCGGCCGGGACAGGCCCACCGCGATCCGCAGCAGCGTCGACTTCCCCGATCCGTTCCCGCCTGCGAACGCCACGACCTCGCCGGCCGGGGCCTCCACGTCCACGTCTCTCAGGATCCAATCGCCACGGCCATAGCGCTTGCTCACTGATTGAAGACGTAACAACTGATCTCCTTCGTCCGGCACAACACCCCCAGATGCTCGCAGATCCCGGGGCCCGTCCGCTCCGCATCCAGGATGCCGACTGTCCTCTGCAAGAAGGCCGTGATACCCCGTTACAACGGGGATGCATGGTATGCGCTGAATGGGCTGCCTCAGCCATTCCGGCCACGAGGCAACCTCGCAGGGAGGCGCGATGATTCAGATCACTCTCGGCAAGCAAAAGGACGTCGACCCGAACAGTGATCCCCTCCAGCGCTCGCAGATCGGCTGGAGCGACGGGCTGCCCGACCAGCAGCTGTACGAGATCGCCCGCGGAGTCTGGGTGATGCCCGGAACGCGCGTTGAACGTGAGCGATTCGCGGTCGTCAATGGCGGCGGAGTCATCCGCCTGGCCATGGAGATCGAACGGGTTGTCGACGTCCCTGGTGGGCGCCGGTCCTTCGAAGGCCGCATCCTCGGACCTGGGCATTCGGTTCACGACTACTACGTTGGCAAGCCCGCCCCGAACGGCGCCCAGCAGAACCCGATCACCTACCTCAAGTCCCCACTGGACAACCGGAAGTGCAACTGTGGCTGCGGCAAACTGATCGAACGCGGTGACTTCCTCCCCGGACACGACCAGCGGGCCATCCACGAGAGAATCGCCCGCATCGGAACCGTGAAGGACTTCATCGCCTGGTTCGACCAGACCTGGACGCCCGACGAAGCCCAGCAAGGCGAAGCCGCGTGAGGAAATGCCACCGAACTGAGACGGAAACTGCGGGACATCTGGTGAGACAGCAATACAAGCAGCAGGTCACCGCGGTCCGTAATGACACTGGCGGCGCGAACCTACAGCTGGCAGGCGGGGCACGGTGGGCGCCGGCCCAGCAGCAGAGGTGGGCAGCGGGGGACCGGTTCGGCTTCGCCGTCCTCGCAGCACAACTCCGGTCCGGTGCGCCTCGTTCGAAGTGAGCCCCGGCACGGACCAGAGCGACGCGGTGGGGTACGTTCACAGCCCGCCAGCGGGCCTGGGCCGCCCCACCCCGACCGGAGGTCATCTCGATGTTCCCCGCGCGTGTGCTCGCCATCGCCCGGCCGGCTCTGGTGGTTCTCGCCCTGTCCGGCTGCTCTTCGTGGATCTGCTCGGACACGACGGCGGAGCGCGGTAGGGCCGACGTCAGGGTGCAGGTCGTGGGCACGGACGGGCAGCCTCTCGGATTCACCGCCGCGATCGTTGACTGGAGCCTTGAACCCCACCCGCAGGTGCCCTCCGAAGGTGACCAGGTCCACTTCCGCTTCCGCTTCGACGGCGTCGACGAGTTTTCCGACCCCGTAGTGGACGCCTGCGCGGTCGACAGCGAGCGCGTGACGTTGGGGTGTCAGACGGTCTCCTCGTCCCAGGCGTTCGGGCCGGCCGACGATCCCCTCACGGGCGACGACTGGCTCGCCGTCGAGCACCCTGGGCAGGTTGACGGAGTGCTGTTGATCCCCAATGACCAGTCCTACGCCCGACGCACCTGCGAAGAGGACATGAAGGACGGCGGCGGGACGCATCCTCCGGAACCACCCGGCAGGGGGGACCAGCTGTAGGGACGTCAGGGCGGTCGAGCGCGCGAGGCACAGGCTGCCGGCGCCCCGGCGTTCGCGCGGTTCGGTGGTCTGGTGGGGCGTTGGTCAGCGTGCGCCCGGATGTCCCGTGCCCCGGGGCCTCGCGGCCCCCAGGGCCGCGGGCCCCTCCCGTTCGCCCGGCTAGGGCCGCAGGTCGAGGACGCCGTAGCCGAAGCCGGCGGCCGCGACCCCGTCGGGTCCCACCGTCACGCCGTCGCCCAACACCAGCCGCGCCGTCGCCATGTCCGGCCGGGGCAGCGGGTGTTCCGCGCGCTCGCGGCGCGGGTTGACGACCACCAGGAAGCGGTCACCCCGCAGATACACCAGCGGATAGCCGGTGTGGAACACCTCGACGCCACACCGCGCGCCCAGCTCCGCGTGCGAGCGGCGCAGCGCGATCAGCCGCCGCACCAGGTGCAACAGCGAGCCCTCGTCGGCCCGTTGGGCCGCCACGTTGGGCCGCTGCGGGTCCGGGTCGATCGGCAGATACAGCTTCTCTGCCGGCGCGGTGGAGAAGCCGGCGTTGGGGGAGCCGTCCCACTGCATCGGGGTGCGCGAGCCGGCCCGGTTGTAGCGCGGGCCCAGCCGGCTGCCCTCGTGGTCCGGCAGGTCAGGGATGAAGCGCATCCCGATCTCGTCGCCGTAGTAGATCGCCGGCAGCGTCGGCCAGGTCAGCTGGAACGCGAACGCCGCCGGCAGCTGCTCCGCTGTCCGCGTGCCGCAGGCCAGCCGGGAGAAGTCGTGGTTGGCGCTGGGCAGCGTGACGAAGCCCTGGTCGCCGACGACCGCGTTCACCGACTCGAAGGCGCTGACGAAGGTGCCGGCCGAGGCCAGGCCCTGCTCGTCGAAGTAGCAGTGTTCCTGCGTCCAGTGCTCGGCCACGGTGCCCTGGCCGTTGTTCCACAGCGAGCGCAGCGGCAGCCCGTCCGAGGGCCCGCCGAACTGGAGGAAGAAGTCGGAGTGGAAGCCGGCCGGCACCGAGACCGAGGGGTCGCCCCACTCGGCGAGCAGCGCCGCGTGCGGGTGGGCGTCGTCCAGCCAGCGGCGCAGCTCGGTCCACAGGATGCCGGTCTCCTTCATCCCCGGGTCGTCCTTGACCAGCGAGTGCGCCATGTCCACGCGGAAGCCGGCCAGCCCCAGGCCCAGCCAGTGGTCCATCACCTCCCGCAGCGCGGCCCGGTTGGCCTTCGGGCCCGGCGCGTCCACGGGCTGCCGCCAGGGCTCGTTCGGATCGGTGCGGGCATAGCCGAAGTTCAACGCGGGCTGGCTATCGAAGAAGTTGGGCAGGTAGCCGCCGGGCCGGCTGCCCGGCGAGGTGACGAAGCCCTTGGGCAGCTCCTCGTCCATCCGCTCGGTCCAGATGTAGCGGTGGTCGTCCGGGTCGTCGACGGCCCGCTGGAACCAGGGGTGCTGGTCCGAGGTGTGCCCGGCGACCAGGTCGAGCATGACCCGGATCGAGCGCCGCGCCGCCGCCTCGACCAGCTCGGCCAGCTGCTCCTCCGTGCCGTAGCGCGGCGCGACGCTCAGATAGTCCGAGACGTCGTAGCCGGCGTCGTTGAACGGCGAGGCGAAGCACGGGTTGAGCCAGACCGTGTTGACGCCGAGCCACGCCAGATGGTCCAGGTGCTCGGTGACCCCGGCGAAGTCGCCGATGCCGTCGCCGTTGGAGTCGGCGAAGCTCTGCGGATAGATCTGGTAGAGGACGGCGTCGGCCAGCCAGCTGGGAGCGGGGCGGAACGGCGACATGCGGGACGACCTTTCTTACGGGTCATACGGCTCATGCGGGTACGGGCCGCGTCGCGCGGCGGTCTCGGACGTTCGACACGGTTTCAGACGTTCCATGGAAACCCGACGATCATCGCCGAACAAGCCACCACCCGATCAACCCGCCGCGACGTCAGCCCTTGACCGCGCCCGAGGTCAGCCCCGAGACGACGGCCCGGCGGAACACCAGCACCAGCAGCGCGATCGGCAGCACCGAGACCGTCGCGGCGGCGAAGATCGTGCCGTAGGGGACGGTGAACGTGGAGCCGAAGAGCGCCACGCCGACCGGCATCGTCCGGTAGTCGTCGGCGGTGTTGAGGGTCAGTCCGATCAGGAACTCGGTCCAGCACGCCGTGAAGGTGAAGATCGCCGCCGTGAACATCCCGGGCAGCGCCTGCGGCAGGATCACGCCCAGCACGGTCCGCACCGGGGAGGCGCCGTCCACCCAGGCGACCTCCTCCATCTCCTTGGGGATCTGGAGGAAGAAGTTCCGCAGAATCCAGATGGCGAACGGGATGTTGAGCGCCGTGTAGACGAGGATCAGGCCCTGGTAGCTGTTGAGCCAGCCGATCTCCCGCATCAGCAGGAACAGCGGCGCGGCCAGCGCGATCGTCGGGAAGAGCGAGATCATCAGCAGCGCGATCATGATCGGCGACTTGCCGCGCAGCGGCAGTCGCGCCAGCGCGTAGCCGGCGAACGCGCTCAGGCTCAGCACCAGGGCGGTCGCTAGCAGCGAGACCAGCGCCGAGTTCAGCAGGTAGCGGCCGAAGTTGTTGTCGGCGAACGCCTGCCGGTAGTTCTCGAAGGTCAGGCTCTCCGGCCAGGCCGTCGGCGGGTTGGCGCCCACCTCCTCCATCGGCTTGAGGGAACTGACGGCCATCCAGTAGAGCGGCGCGGCCACGAACAGCGCGACCAGCAGCGCCGCCAGGTGCACCCAGCGGAAGTGGAAGTGGATACGGGGTCGGATCATGCCTGCGTCTCCTCGTCGCCCACCCGGGCCTTGAAGGCCCGCAGGAAGATCAGACAGCCCACCAGCACCAGCGCCGCCGTGCTGGCCGCCACCGCCGCGCCGGGGCCGAAGTCCAGGTTGGTGAACATCACCTGCCAGCCGAGCAGCGCCAGCGACTCGGTGGCGTCGCCGGGGCCGCCGCCGGTGAGCACGAAGGGCAGGTCGAAGATGCCGAACGCCTGGAGGATGCGGAACAGCACCGCGATGACCAACGCCGGCCGTAGCAGCGGGAGTCGGACCTTCCAGAACGCGGTCCACGCGTTGGCCCCGTCCACCCGGGCCGCCTCCACCACGTCGCTGGGCAGCATCATCAGCCCCGCGAGCACGATGATCGCCACAAACGGAGTGGTCTTCCACACGTCGGCCGCCGCCATCGAGAGCACGGCCGGCGTCGGCGTGCCGAGGAACTGGAACGGTGTTCCGGTCAGCCCCTCGGTCAGCGCGGTGAGCACCCCGTAGACGCCGTTGTACATGTACGCCCACAGCTGCGCCGAGACCACCGTGATCATGGCCCAGGGCAGCAGCAGCAGCGCCATCATCCAGCCCCGGCCACCGGAGAGCTGCTCCAGTACGAGGGCGATCAGGGTGCCCAGCACCAGCTCGGCGACCACCGTGCCGATGGTGTAGAGCACGGTGAAGACGAGGGCGTGGCGCCAGCGGTCGGACTTCAGCAGCAGCTCGTAGTGCTCGCCGGTGGTGCCGGAGAGCTGGAACCCGTCGGCGGAGACCGTCACATGGCTCAGGCTCATCGCCACCGAGAAGGCGATGGGGAAGAGGGTGATGGCGAGCACCACCAGCAGCGCCGGCGTGGCGAAGCCCCACCCCAGGCGCGCGAACTTCCGGTCCAGACTGGAGCGCCCGTCCGTTTCCTGGGGCGTCGCCCGTCGGGGCTCGGTCCGCGCTGTGGCTCCGCTCATAGGGCCCGGTCCTCCAGTGCGCGTTGGATGTCGGCCGCCGCCGCCCGCAGCGCGCTCGCGGTGGAACCGGAGCCGGCCAGGGAGCCGTTGATGTTGGTGTAGATGCCGTGGCTGATCTGCGGGTAGCGCGGGGTGTGCGCGGGCCGGGCGACCATGTCCAGGTCGGCGGCCACCTCCAGCACCGGGTTCTCCCGCTGCAACTCCTCGTCGTGCAGGACCTCTTCGTTGGCCGGCAGGACGGAGTTCTGCGCCATCATCCGCTGGGCCTCGGGGCCGGTCATCCAGTCCATGAAGACCAGCGAGGCGCCGATCCGCTTGCTGTGCGGGTTGACCATCAGGTTCCAGCCGCCGGCCGCCGAGGGCCCGACCTCCTCGCCGCCCTCGAAGCCGGGCAGCGGCATCACGCCGACCTTGTCGACGATCCCCGAGGCCAGCGGGTCGTTGGCCATGCCCCAGCCGTGCGACCAGTTGCGGTGGAAGGCGGCCTCGCCCTCCACGAACGTCTGGAGGGACTGCTGCTCCTGGAAGCTGGTGGAGGCCGAGGGCACGACGCCGCTGTCCAGCAGCTGCCGCATGAAGTCCAGCGCCTCGCGGTTCTCGGGCGAGTCGATGGCGGCCTCGGAGTCGTCCGCCGAGACGCTGCGGCCGCCGGCGGCGGCGGACAGCTCGGTCCAGTTGACCGTCAGGCCCTCGTAGTTGGCCCACTGCCCGACATAGCCGTAGTCGACCTCGCCGTCGTCCTGGAGCCGCTTCGCCGTCTCGGCCAGCTCCTGCCAGGTCTTCGGGACCGGCAGGTCGTGCTTCTCCAGCAGGTCCTTGCGGTAGTAGAGGAAGCCGGAGTCCACATAGAGCGGCGCCGCCAGATGGGTGTCGCCGTACTCGGTGAGCCGGGCGCGCTCCTCCGGGTAGCGGTCCCAGAAGTCGTCGGGCAGGTGCTCGTCCAGTGGCATCGCCAGCTGGGCGTCGCCGAACTGCGCCGGCCACACCAGGTCGCCGTTGTAGACGTCGATCGCGTCCGAGCCGCCGGTGATCTCGGTGGTGAGCGTCGCCCGCATGGTGTCGGTGTTGTTGGGCGCCGGCTGGAAGTCCACGTTGATCTCGGGATGGGCCTTCTCGAAGGCCGCGATCAGCTGCTCGGGAAAGCCCTCCGGTCCGAAGTTGATGGCGTACCAGGTGATGTCGCCGCTGGCCGGACCGACCCTTCGGGGATCGACCGATGCCGCGTCGGCACCGGCCGATCCACAGGCGGTGGTGGCCAGTAGAACGGACACGGCCCAGAACGCCCTTGCGCTGCTGCCGATCGACGTACTCAGGACGTGCTCCCTCAGAAGACCCCGCGTTCCAAGGGCCTCAGAGTCCCGTGTCCTCCAGCACACACCAAGCTAAAAACGCGCTTATCGGAAATATTCACCGGAAAGGTCTCCGCGCGGTGGCGAACCGCGCGGAGAGGTGCTCCGGATGTTCTCGGGGTTCCCGGGTGGGTGCCTCAGCGGGCGACGGCGTCCAGCTCGCTCAGCAGCGCGATGTTCAGCCCGAACGCCAGCCGGCACTCGCCCACCACGCGCTCCCGCTCGGCCTCGTCCACGGCTATCGCGTCCAGCGCCGTCCGGTACTCCCGCTTGAAGGCGGCCGGGTTGGGCACCTCGTCGAAGACGTAGAACCGCACGCCGTCGCCCCGGCGCTCAAGGCCCCAGGTCTTCTCGGCGACGCTCCGCACCACCTGGCCGCCGGAGAGGTCGCCCAGATAGCGCGTGTAGTGGTGGGCGACATAGCCGCCCGGCCAGGTCTCGGCCACCTCGCGCACCCGCGCCGCGTACCGCTCGGTGGTGGGCAGCGCGTGGACGGTGGCGCGCCAGTCGGCACCGCCGTGCAGATGGTCGAGGTCGCGCTCCAGCGCGGGGACGCGGAACAGCTCGGGCCGCAGGAAGGGCCCGGCCACCGGGTCGGCGGCCAGCCGCTCGGCGCCCTCCTCCAACGCCCGGTAGACGAACCAGAGTTGCTCCGTGTACCGGCGGAAGGCGTCGATCCCGAGCCGGCCGCCCAGCAGGTCGTCCATGAAGGTGGAGTCGTGGGCTGCCTCGTGCTGGGCGTGCGAGGCCTGGCGGATCAGGGTGGAGAACGGGGCGGGGGTGGCGTCGAGAACGGTCACGCGTGACCTCCAGGGCCTCAGGGCGACGGGGCGCGGCAGAACGTCGCGCCCCGCCATAGTGTCTACTTAGGCTTACCTAAGTCAAGAACTTGCCGACAGCCCGTCGGTAAAACCGTGCCCCCGGTACCGATCCCCGTCCCGCGCGCTCAGGGCAGCGTCAGCACCTCGGCCCCGCCCTCGGTGACGACCAGGGTGTGCTCGAACTGGGCCGAACGCTTACGGTCCTTGGTCACCACGGTCCACTCGTCCGCCCACATCTCCCATTCATGGGTGCCGAGGTTGAGCATCGGCTCGATGGTGAACGTCATCCCCGGCAGCAGCACCGTGTCCGCGCCCGGGTCGTCGAAGTGCGGCACGATCAGGCCGGAGTGAAAGGCCGTGTGCACGCCATGACCGGTGAAGTCCCGCACCACGCCATAGCCGAAACGTTTCGCATAGGACTCGATCACCCGGCCGATCACATTGATCCGCCGCCCCGGGCGCACCGCGCGGATCGCCCGGTCCAGCGCCTCCCGCGTCCGCTCCACCAGCAGCCGCGACTCCTCGTCCAGCGCCTCGGGACCGCCCACCGCGTACGTCGCGTTGGTGTCCCCGTGCACCCCGCCGACGAAGGCCGTGATGTCGAGGTTGACGATGTCTCCCTCCCTCAGCACCGTCGAGTCCGGGATGCCGTGGCAGATCACCTCGTTCACCGAGGTGCACAGCGACTTGGGGAACCCCCGGTACCCCAGCGTCGACGGATAGGCACCGTGGTCGCAGAGGAAGGCGTGCGCCACCGCGTCCAACGCGTCGGTGGTGACGCCGGGTTCGATGTGCCGCGCGGTCTCGGCCAGCGCCCGCGCCGCGATCCGGCCCGCCACCCGCATCCGCTCGACGGTCTCCGCGTCCTGCACGTCGGACCCGGTGTAGCGGGCCGGACCCGCCTGACCCACGTACGCGGGGCGGGGAATGGCGGAGGGCACGGAGCGCCGAGGCGAGATCCTGCCGGGCTGAAGAAGTGACTGGCCAGACATGCGTCCGAGTCTACGGGCGGGCAGGATAAGGAACATGGCTCTCTTCAAGCGCAAGCCAAGCGGCAAGGCGGGCGAGTGGTACTACTGCCTGCGGCACGGGAAGGTCGAGGAGGGGCTGGAGTGCCCCGCCAAGGACCGGATGGGCCCCTACGCCAACCGTGAGGAGGCGGCCCGCGCCATCGAGATCGCCAGGGACCGCGACGACAGCTGGCGCCAGGACCCCCGCTGGAACGACGACCCCGACCGCGCGGACCCCGACGGCGCCGACCCCGACCGCGCGGACCCCGACCGCCCCGAGCGCCGCCGTCCCGAAGGCGAGGACCCCGGCCCCTGGTGAACGCGCGCCAGCCGCCGCGTTCCCCGGGCGTGAGCAACGCGACATCCGCCGGGGAAACCCGGCGGCCGGTGGCAGGATCGGGCGTATGACGACACGTGACGACTCCTCACCAGCCCGCCGCGACCCCTGGGAACTGCCCGACGTCTCCGATCTGACGATCGGCGTGCTCGGCGGCACCGGCGACCAGGGCCGGGGCCTGGCCTACCGGTTGGCCCGCGCGGGCCAGAAGGTGATCATCGGCTCCCGTGCCGCCGAACGCGCCCGGGCGGCGGCCGAGGAGATCGGCCACGGCGTCGAGGGCGCCGACAACGCGGAGTGCGCCCGGCGTTCCGACGTGGTGATCGTGGCCGTGCCCTGGGAGGGCCACGCCCGCACCCTGTCCGCGCTCACCGCCGAGTTGGCCGGCAAGCTCGTGGTGGACTGCGTCAACCCGCTCGGCTTCGACAAGCGCGGCGCCTACCCGATCGTCCCCGAGGAGGGCAGCGCCGCCGAGCAGGCCGCCGCGCTGCTGCCCGACTCCCGGGTGACCGCCGCGTTCCACCACCTCTCGGCCGTCCTCCTCCAGAACCCCGAGCTGGAGAAGATCGACACCGATGTGATGGTCCTCGGCGAGGACCGCGAGGACTGCGCCACCGTGCAGGCCATCGCCCAGCTGATCCCCGGGATGCGCGGGGTCTTCGCCGGCCGGCTGCGCAACGCGCACCAGGTCGAGGCGCTGGTCGCCAACCTGATCGCCGTGAACCGCCGCTACCGGGCACACGCCGGCATCCGCCTCACCGACATCTGACCCGCCGGGGGAGAATGGCGGTCGTGCCCGGCGCCCACCGGACACGACCGTCGCACCCTCGTTCCCGGAAGGCCCGCCCATGGCAGCCCCGAACTCCGCCACCCAGGCGCGCCGGCTCAGCCGCTACGCGCTCCTGCTCTGCCTGCTGACCGTGGCGGCCGCCGTGATCTCGTTCGCCCGAGGCGACTGGTTCGGCATCATCTGGGTGCTGCTGGCCGGGGTCTCCTCCAACATGGCCTGGTACTACGCGCGTCGGGCCAGGTCCCAGTCCTCCTGAGGGGCCCGGCGGGCGGGCGCGCTCAGTGGAAGCTGTGCTCCTCCGCCGGGTAGGCGCCCTGGACCACGTCCTCGGCGAACGCCTTCGCCGCGTCGCCCAGCGCCGCCCGCAGCTGCCCGTACTGCTTGACGAAGCGCGGCAGCCGGCCGCCCGGCCACTCCGTCATCCCCGCCATGTCCGTCCAGACCAGCACCTGCGCGTCACACTCGGGCCCGGCGCCGATCCCGACCGTCGGGATGTAGAGGCTGCGCGTCACCTCGGCGGCCAGCTCGGCCGTCACCAGCTCCAGCACCACCGCGAACGCGCCCGCGTCCTGCACGGCCTTGGCGTCCCGCAGCAGCTGCGCCGCCGCCTCGTCGCCCCTGCCCTGCACCGGGTGGCCGCCGAACGCGTTGACCGACTGCGGGGTCAGCCCCACGTGCGCCATCACCGGGATGCCGGACTCCACCAGCAGCCTGATCTGGTCGGCCGAACGCTCGCCGCCCTCCAGCTTGACCGCGCCGACCCCGGCCTCCTTGACCAGATGGGTGGCGCTGCGCAGCGCCTGCACCGGGCCCTCCTGGAACGAGCCGAACGGCAGGTCCCCGACGATCAGCGCCCGCCGGGTGCCCCGCACCACGGCCGCCGCCAGCATCGTCATCTCCTCCAGGGTGACCGGCACCGTGGAGTCGTACCCCAGGGCCGTGTTCCCCATCGAGTCGCCCACCAGCATCACGGGGATGCCGGCCTCGTCGAAGACGGAGGCGGTCATCGCGTCGTAGGCGGTGAGCATGGGCCACCGCTCGCCACGCCGCTTGGCCGCCGCGATGTCCCGGACCGTGATCCTGCGGCTGCTCTTGCCGCCGTAGAGCCCGGTGCGCTCCGCTGTGGCGGCCGGCGCCTGGGCAGGAGTGGACTGCGTCATCACGCTGCTCCTGTTCTCGTGATCTCGAGGCGCCTCAAGCGGCGTCCCCGGACTCCTCCCAGCATCGCACCGACCGGCGCGGGCGGGAAGTGGGGGGCGAAGATCGCGGCTGATATAACGGGAACCCCGCGCCGCGCCTCGACCGTCCTCCCCTTCGAGGCCCCGCGCAGGTGGATGCGCGGAGCCCGGACAGCGGCACCAACCCGGCGGCACCGACCCGGCGGCACCGACCCGGCGGCAATGACCAGGACCAAGGCACGATCGGTCAGCGAGGGCGCGAATGGCACAGCTGGACACCCCGACGCCGAGCGGAGGAGCCTCGGCCGACGAGCCGAACGGCCCCGACGGGCCGGGGGCCGGGACACCGCGCTGGAGCGACCGGACCGGCCGCTGGCGGCGCGGCCTGTGGCCGGCCGGCCTGGCCCTCGCGCTGGCGCTGCTGCTGACCCTGCACTCCCGGCTGCCCAACCGGATCGGCAACGTCGGCAGCCTGCTGGAGACGTTCCTCCCCTGGTGCGGGCTGGCCATCCCGGTGCTCGCCGGCTGCGCGCTGCTGCGCCGCTCGGCGACGGCGCTGGTCGCGCTGCTGGTGCCGGCGCTGGTGTGGACCAACCTCTTCGGCGGCCTGCTGTTGGACAAGACCGCCGGCGGCGGCGAGTTGATGGTGGTCAGCCACAACGTGGACGCCGACAACGCCGACCACGCCGGCACCGCCCGGCAGATCTCGGAGAGCGGCGCCGACGTGGTCGCGCTCCAGGAGGTGCCGCAGCGCGCGCTGCGCACCTACGAGGCGGAGCTGGCCGACGCCTACCCGTACCACGCGGTCGAGGGCACCATCGGGCTGTGGAGCCGCTACCCGCTGGCCGACGTGGCGCCGGTGGACACCGGGATGGGCTGGACGCGGGCGCTGCGCGGCACGGTCAACGCCGAACGCGGTCCGGTCGCCGTCTATGTCGCGCATCTCCCCTCGGTGCGGGTGCAGTTCAGGGCCGGGTTCACCGCCGAGCGGCGGGACCGCTCGGCCGAGCTGCTCGGCGAGGCGATCGCCGCCGAGCGGGTGGACCACGCGGTGCTGCTCGGTGACCTCAACGGGACCATGAACGACCGGGCGCTCGCCCCGCTCACCTCCCAGCTGCGCTCCACCCAGGGCGCGGCCGGGGCGGGCTTCGGCTTCAGCTGGCCGGCGACCTTCCCGATGGCCAGAATCGACCAGATCCTGGTGCGTTCCCTGGAGCCGGTGTCCTCCTGGACGCTGTCGGCGACCGGAAGCGATCACCTGCCGGTCGCGGCCCGGGTGGACTTCCGGTGAACGTCGCGCATCTCGGGACGCCGACCGGGCCGATGACCCGCGTCCATGGCGGGTTCGCCAACCGGATGTACCGGCTCGACACCGACCGGGGGTCGTTCGCCGTGAAGGAGTTGAACCTGGTCGACCGCCGTTGGACCTACCGCGTCGAGGACGTGTTCCGGTTCGAGCGGGCGGCCTTCGCCGCCGGCGTTCCGATGCCGGAGCCGGTCTCGGCGGACCGGGGCACGCTCGTTCACCGGTGGGTCGAGGGCGAGCGGGTGCCCGAGGCGCCGGTGTCGGCGGCGTACGCGGTCGAGATCGGCGGGATCCTCGCGCGCCTCCACGCCCTCGACGTCCCGTGGCCCGAGGCGTCGGCCGAGGAGCCGGCGGCGCGGGACTGGCCCGAGCTGGCCGCGCGGGCGGCGGCGACCGGACAGCCGTGGGCCGACGAACTCGCCGCGCACGTCGAGACGTTCCTCGCGATGGCCCACTTCGTCGACACCTGCGAACGGCCCGGCCCCGTCGTGCTGACGCACCGGGACATCCAGCCGTGGAACCTGCTCGCCCGGGAGGGGCGGCCGGTGGTGCTCGACTGGGAACTCTCCGGGCTGCTCGACCTGTCCGGTGAGCTGGGCTCGACCGCGCTGAGCCTCGCCAAGGGGCCCGGCCTCGACGACATCGAGCCCGCCATCTTCCGCTCGGTTCTCGACGGCTATGTCGCGGGGGGCGGAGCGCTGCCGCCGGCGGGGCCGAACTGGTTCGTGTACATGATCGGCGGCTGGCTGGGGCACACGCGGTGGAACATCCTCCGGTGCCTGGCCGGCGTCGAGGCGGGCACCGGCCCCGATCTCGCGCTGTCGCACGAGGCCGCGCGGAACGGGGTGCGTGGCCTGCCCGACCTCTTCGGCCGACTTCCGCAGCTGGAGGCGCTGCTCCCGTGACGGTGGCCCGCACCGGCGGCCCCCGGCCCGGGCCGGGCCGCTATGCCGTGCGGCGGCAGCCGGCGAGGAGGACCGCGACCATGCGCCTGGCGTCGGCCCGGTCGTAGTCGGGGCCGGTGATGCAGAGGTTTCCGATGGCGCGCAGGAGCGGGTAGGCGGCGATGCCGGGGGCGAGGTCGCCGTCGGCGGCGCAGGCGTCGAGCAGCGTCGCGCAGGCCGGGACCAGGGTGTCGAGCATGAGGGCGTGCAGGTTCGCCAGCCCCGGATCGTCGGACCCCAGGGCCGCGCCGAGGCCGTGCTTGGTCACCAGGAAGTCCACGAACGCGTCCGCCCAGCCGGCCAGGGCGGTGAACGGGTCGGCGGACTCCGCCAGCAGCCGGGGCGCGAGCGCGGCGCAGGTGTCGATCTGGTGCCGGTAGACGGCGGTGACGAGGTCCGCCCGGGTCGGGAAGTGGCGGTAGATCGTCCCGACGCCGACCCCGGCGCGTTCGGCGATGTCGCGGATGGGGGCCTGGACGCCCTGGTCCACGAAGGCCGCCGCCGCGGCCGCCAGCACGGCGCCGCGCGTGCGTTGTGCCTGCGCCTGACGTGCCCCGACCGACTCCGGCATGGACCCTCCCTTTGCTCGCGGAACAATGTTCCGCTACTTTGGCGGAACATCGCTCCGCCAAAGTATGGCAGGGCGCCCCCAGGGAGAAAGCACAGGTCCCCCATGCCAACCGTTCCCCTCGACCGGCGGATCGTCGCGGTCAAGCCGATCACCGTTCCCGCCCCGGGCCGGGGCGTCGACCTCACCGTGAAGGTCACCGCGCCCCTGTCGGGCCCGGACCTTCCTGTCCTCGTGTTCTCCCACGGCAACGCGTGGTCCATGGACGGCTACGAGCCCCTCGTCGACCGGTGGGCGGCGGCCGGGTTCGTCGTCGTGCAGCCCACCCACCTGGACTCCCGCCGCAACGGCATCGGGTGGGACGACCCGCGCTTCGCCACCGTCTGGCGCGTCCGGATCGCCGACCTCCACGCGGTGCTCGACGGCCTCGGCGCCATCCTCCGCCAGGCGGGCGACCTGGAGACCCGCGCCGACCGGGACCGGGTCGCGGTCGTCGGCCACTCCTGGGGCGCGCAGACCGCCGGCACGCTCCTCGGCGCGCGGGTGCTCGACGCCGAGGGCGTGCCCGGGGAGGACTTCTCCCATCCGGCGGCCGCGGCCGGCGCACTCATCGCCGCGACCGGAACGGGCGAGACGCTCACCCCGTTCGCCGCCGAGCACCTTCCGTTCATGAGGCCGGACTACTCCACCATGACGGCTCCGACCCTGGTCGTCGCGGGCGGCAGAGACCAGTCCCAGCTCTCCACCCGGGGACCGGAGTGGTTCTCCGACGCCTACCACCTCAGCCCGTCCCCGAAGAGCCTGCTCACCATCGCCGAGGGCGAGCACACCCTGGGCGGCCTCGCCGGCGAGGCGGTCGCCGAGACCACCGACGAGGACCCCGCCCGCGTCGCCCTCGTAGCGGACACGATCTCCGCCTACCTCGGCGACGCCCTGGGGCTCGACGACGCCGCGTGGGCCGCGCTCCGCGACGCCGCCGCGGCCGGCGACGGCGGGTGGAGCATCACCAGCAGGTGAACCCGGCCGGCCCGCGCCGTCCGGCGAGCGGTCGCCGCCCCCGTTCGTCGCCGTTGATGCTCGTTGTCTCGGTTTTCCTCCGATTGATTTACTTTTGAGGGAGATCCCGACGCCCGGAGCCCCCGACGCCTGGAGGAACGGCATGGCGCGCACCCGGTTTGCCCCCGATCACGGGCTGACCCGACGCATGGGCCTCACCATGTTTCTGATCGGGCTCCTCTATGTGGTCTTCGTCGGCGTGCTGATCGCCGCCTTCGGCAAGGCGTGGCCGCTGATCCTGGTCCTCGCCGGCGGGCTGTTCTTCGTCCAGTTCTGGTTCAGCGACCGGATCGCCGCCTACAGCATGGGCGCCCGCGAGGTCACCCCCGAGCAGGCGCCCGAGCTGCACGGCGCCGTCGACCGGCTCTGCGCGCTCGCCGACATGCCCAAGCCGAAGGTCGCCATCGCCGACACCGACGTGCCCAACGCGTTCGCCACCGGCCGCAGCCAGAAGAAGTCCATGGTCTGCGCCACCACCGGGCTGCTGCGCCGCCTTGAGCGGGACGAGCTGGAGGGCGTGCTGGCGCACGAGCTGTCGCATGTGGCGCACCGGGATGTCGCGGTGATGACGGTGGCCGCGTTCCTCGGCGTGCTGGCCGGGCTGATCACCCGGATCGCCCTGTGGAGCGGGCTGACCCGAGGCGGTCGGAACAACAACAATGTGCTCTTTCTGCTGATCCCCCTGGTCAGTGCCGTGGTCTATGTGATCAGTTTCCTGCTCACCCGGCTGCTCTCCCGCTACCGCGAGCTGTCCGCCGACCGAACCGGGGCGCTGCTCACCGGCCGGCCGTCGGCGCTGGCCTCGGCGCTCACCAAGGTGTCCGGCCAGATGGCCCGCATCCCGACCAGGGACCTGCGGCAGGCCGAGCCGTTCAACGCGTTCTACTTCGCCCCCGCGCTCTCCGGCGACGGGCTGAGCCGGCTGTTCTCCTCGCACCCGACGCTGGAACAGCGGCTGGACCGGCTGGGCCGACTCTCCCAGGAGCTGGGCCGCCCCTGAGGGCGCGGTGGCAACGATAAGCAGCAGAGACAGGGGAGACCTCGTGGGCTTTCTCGACGCGATCCTGGGCCGGCGCAAGCCGGTCAAGCCTGATCTGGACCAGCTGTTCGCGGTCCCCTCGGCCGCCGTCACCCTCGCCGCCGGCGGCGGCTTCACGCCCACGGGAGCCGGCTCGGTCTGCTTCGCCAGCGTGGAGGGCGGCGCCTTCACCCGGGTGCGGGACGAGGTGCACGCGCTGCTCGACGCCGACCTCGACCTGGGCGCCCGGTCGGGGACCGGGGCCGGCCACCCCGTCGAGTTCAGCCAGGACGACTACGGCTACACCTGGCTGCTGGCCCGCCACCCGGCCGAGGAGTTGAACGCCCTGGTGAACGACCTGCACGCGGTCAACACCCTGCTCCAGGACGGCGGCTTCGGGCCCCAACTGCTGTGCTCGCTGGTCGGGTTCACCGACCCCGAGGGCCGCTCGCTGGCGCTGGTCTACCTCTACAAGCGCGGCACCTTCTACCCGTTCGCGCCGCTGCCCGGCGTCAAGGAGCGCCGGGACAACGGGCTTGAGCTGCGGGTGCGCGCCCTGCTCGCCGACGACCTGCGGGTGGAGGAGGACCTCTCCCGCTGGTTCCCGGTCTGGGGCGCCCCCGGGCTGTGAGGCGGAACGGCGGCCCGGTTCCGCGTGGAGAAGCGGAGAACGTCTCCGGGCCGCCGCCCGTTGCGCGTTACGCGGTGTGCAGGGTCAGCCCGTAGGCGCCCAGGATCTCGTTGATCGGCTGGTACCAGGTCTCACCGCCGCTGGAGCAGTTGCCCCAGCCGCCGGAGGTGACGCCCTGGGCCTGGTCGCCGCTGATGTAGGCGCCGCCCGAGTCGCCGGGCTCGGCGCAGACGCTGGTCTTGGTCATCTCGCGGACGACCGTTCCGTCGCTGTAGTTGACCGTCTCGTTCTTGGCCAGCACCGAGCCGCAGTGCCAGCCGGTGGTCGAGCCGGAGCGGCAGATCGAGGCGCCGATCGGGGCCTCGGCCGAGCCGCGCACCAACTGGTCGGGGGCGGCGCCCCAGCCGAGCACGACCGGCTCGGTCCACCAGCCGCTGCCCACGCTCACCCAGGCGTAGTCGTTCTCCGGGAACGAGGAGCCCTGGAACTGCCCGATGTGCGAGCGGTCCCAGCCGAACACGTCCTGCCCCTGGCCGCCGCAGTGGCCGGCGGTGACAAAGCCGCCGTGCACCGAGAAGCCGATGGAACAGCGGACGTTGCCGGTGTAGTACGGGTCGCCGCCCACGGTGCCGGCGGCGAAGGTGGCCGGGGCCTCCGGGACGGTGCCGACCGCGACCGGCCCCGCCTCCCCGGCGGCGGCCAGGAACTCGGCCACCTCGGCCGAGGACTCCTGGCCCTCGACGACGTCGACCACCACGCTGTTGGCGCGCGGGTCGACCCGCCAGCTGGCCACCGCGTCGGGCGCGCCGGCCTCGTCGGCGAGCGCGTCGATCGAGGCGAGCGTGGCGTCGAGGGCCGCCGCGTCGTGCTCGACGAGGGCGGTCTCGGCGCCGGTGGCCTCGACCTCGGCGGCCGCCGCCGCGTCGGTGACGGCGACCACCAGCGCGCCGCTGGCCGGGTCGAACCAGCTGCCGCCGAACGCCGCGCCAGCCGCCTGCCGGGCGTCTGGCGCGAGTTCGGTGGCGGCGGCCTCGTCGGCGAGCCGCTCGACGGCCTGCGCCTCGGTGAGGCCGAAGGTCTGCTGGAGGGCCGTCAACAGGCCCTCGGACGCGACAGGTTCGGCGGTGGGGTTCGTCGCGCTCGCGGAAGCGGTGGCCGCCGAGGTGCCGGCCAGCGCGCCGACGACCAGCAGCGCGGACAGGCCAAGGCGAATGCCGGGCTTACGTCTCATGTGGGGGTACTCCTTTGATGCTCTACCTGTGAGGGGGTGGAACAGCAAAGGACGGGAGCGCTCTCACCTCTGCGGGGGAGAGCGTACGGTCATGCCATGTACATGTCTAGACCAAGTGCGTCAACGAACCGGCGGCAGGGGCGGTTTACGGTCAGGAGCGGATGCCGGTCAGGAGCTGTTACGGTCAACGGCCCTCGCGCCAGCCGTTGGTGATCGGCAGCCTGCGGTCCTTGCCGAAGCCCTTGGGCGAGATCTTGGTGCCCGGCGGGTACTGGCGCCGCTTGTACTCCGCCCGGTCCACCAGCCGCAGCACCTCGGTGACCAACTCGGGCGGGTAGCCCGCCGCCACGATCTGCGACCAGCCCTGGTCCCGGTCCACATACCGCTCCAACACCGCGTCCAGCGTGTCGTAGTCCGGCAGCGAGTCCGTGTCCACCTGGCCCGGGCGCAGCTCGGCGCTCGGCGGCTTGACGATCGAGTTCTCCGGGATCGGCGGCGTCTCGCCCCGCGCCGCCGCCGCCTCGTTCCGCCAGCGCGCCAGCCGGTAGACGCCCGTCTTGTAGAGGTCCTTGATCGGGCCGTAGGCGCCCACCGAGTCCCCGTACAGCGTCGAGTAGCCGACCGCCAACTCGCTCTTGTTGCCCGGCGCCAGCACGATGTGGCCCTCCTGGTTGGAGACCGCCATCAGCAGCGTCCCGCGCAGCCGGGACTGGAGGTTCTCCTCGGCCAGCCCGGTCAGCCCCACCTGCGCCATGTACGCGTCGAACATCCCGCCGATCGGCACCGTCCGCAGGTCGAGCCCGGTCCGCCGGGCCAACTCCCGCGCGTCGTCCACCGAGTGTTCCGAGGAGTAGCGCGAGGGCATCGCCAGCCCGAACACCCGCTCGGCGCCCAGCGCGTCACACGCGATCGCCGCGCAGAGCGCCGAGTCGATCCCGCCGGAGAGCCCGAGCAGCACCGAGGGGAAGCCGTTCTTCTCCACATACGCCCGCACCCCGGTGACCAGCGCCCGGTACATCTCCTCGGCGTCGTCCAGGCGCTCGGCCTCGCCGCCCGGATACGCCGGCGCGTAGGCGGGCAACGGCTCGGCTGTCAGCGTCAGATGGTCGATCGTCATCCCGTCCTCGACCCGGCCGGCCGGCGGCTCGTCGGCAGCGGCCGGCAGCGTCAGGTCCAGCAGCAGGCACTCCTCGGCGAACTGCGGGCCCCGCGCCAGCACCGCGCCGTCCCGGTCGACGACCAGCGAGTCCCCGTCGAAGACCAACTCGTCCTGCCCGCCGACCATCGCCAGATACGCCAGCGCGCAGCCGGCCTCCTGGGCGCGCTTGCGGACCAGCTCCAGGCGGGTGTCGTCCTTGGCCACCTCGTACGGCGAGGCGTTGATCGCCAGCAGCAGCCCCGCGCCCGCCGCCCTGGTCGCCGGCACCCGGCCGCCGTCCTGCCACAGGTCCTCGCAGATCGCCAGCGCCACGTCCACGCCCCGCACCCGCACCACCGGCAGCGTGTCGCCCGGCACGAAGTACCGGTACTCGTCGAACACCCCGTAGTTCGGCAGATGGTGCTTGGCGAAGGTGAGCGCGACCCGGCCCTCGTGCAGCACCGCCGCCGCGTTCCGGGGCGAGCCGGCCGGCTGCCCCAGGTGCTCGCGGGCGTGCTCGGTGCGGTCCAGATAGCCGACCACCACCGGCACCCCGCCCAGGCCCTCGGCCGCCAGCCGCTCGGCCAGCTCGCCCAGCGCCCGCCGGCTGGCGGCGGCGAACGAGGAGCGCAGCGCCAGGTCCTCGACCGGGTAGCCGGTGAGCATCATCTCGGGGAACGCCACCAGATGGGCACCGTGCTCCACGCCGTGCCGGGTCCAGCGCAGCACCGCTTCCGCGTTGCCGGCCAGATCGCCGACCCTCGCGTCGATCTGGTTCAGGGCGAGTCGTAGCTGAGGCATGGTGGCGAGTGTAATCGTCCAACTGACGCGATGGGGGGCGGCGGGAGCGGCGGCGGCCGTCCGGTTCCGGCCGTTGTGGCGAGCCGTGCCCGACGCGTCACCAGCGGTGATCTCCGGGGCGGCGGGCAGTTTCGGCCACCGTCCGCCGGAATGTCCGATTGCCGCACCTGCGGTCGGGGCAGAGCTTGGTGGGCGCCGGCAACACGCGGACGACACCCGGACACCGTCCGGACTGAGGGGAGCGGCCATGCCGCAGGACGTGCGGTTCTTCCTGCCGTTCGAGACCCGGACCAATCCCTCGGCCGACGGAGCCAGGGCCCACCACCTGGCCTGGGTGCGGGCCCACGGGCTGGTCGCCGACGGCGCCCCGCTGCGCGCCTACGCCGACTGGCGCCTCACCGACCTGGCCGCCCACGCCTACCCCGACGCCGCCCCCCAGGACCTGGAACTGGCCACCGACGCGGTCTGCCTCGGCTTTCCCCTCGACGACCAGTTCGACGGCGAGTTGGGGCGCCGCCCGGAGCGCGTCGCCCGGCTCACCACCGCCCTGGCCGCCGTCGCCTACCGCCCGCCCGGCGCGCCCCCCACCCTCGACCTGCCGCTGACCCGCGCCTACGCCGACATGTGGCGGCGCGCCGCCGACGGCATGTCGCCGGCCTGGCGGGAGCGCGCGGCGCGCCATCTCACCCGCTTCTTCCGCTCCTATGTGCGCGAGGCGCGCAACCGCCTGGCCGGCGCGCCCCTGGACGAGCACGCCTATCTCGCGGTGCGCCGGCAGGCGGTGGGCACCGCGCCCTGCTTCGACCTGATCGAACGCGCCGGCCGGTTCGAGGTGCCGGTCCGCGCCTACTGGAGCACCGAGGTGCAGATCCTCACCCGCTGCGCCGGCGACGTGATCTTCCTCTGCAACGACGTCCACTCGCTGGAGCGCGAGGAGGCGTCCGGCGACCCGCACAACCTGGTGCTGATCCGCCGGCGCGCCCAGGGCTGCTCCCGCGAGGCGGCGGTGCGGCAGGTCGTCGACCTGGTGCGCGGCCGGGTCGAGTTGTTCCAACGGGCCGCCTCCCGGCTGCCGGACCTCGCCGCCCGGCTGGCCCTGGACGCGGCGGGCCGGGAGGCCGTCGAGCGCTATGTCGACGGGCTGCGCTGCTGGATGGCGGGCAACCAGCGGTGGGGTGTGGCCTCGGCCCGCTACGCCGGGGGCGCGGCCGGCCGAGGCGTTGTCGGAGACCTCGCCGGCCACCTCTCCCACGACCTCAGCCACGACCTCGCCGCCGGCCCGGCCGGCGGCCGCACGAGCGGCCACACCACGGGCCAGGCCGCCGACCGCGCCGCGCCCGGGCGTCCGCCGGCCCAGCTCAGCGGTCCCGGCGGCCGCCCGTCCGCTCCGCGCCGGCCGGCCGCCGGCCCGGGCGACGCCACCAGCGCCGCAACCCCGCCCAGAGCGAGGGCCGTTCGTCCCTAGCGGGCTCGCCCCGCTCCGGGCCGCCCGGCGGCCTGGGCCGCTGCCGCCCCGGCGCCGACCTGCGGCCCGGCGCCGGCGGCACCAGCGGAATCCGCTCGGCGCGGGCCCGAGGCGTGAACTCGACGGGCAGCGCCACCAGATGGCGCGACCAGGTGGAGGCCGACCAGCTCAGCTCGTCGGGCTCCAGCGTCAGCCGCAGGTCAGGCAGCCGGGACAGCAGCACCTCGATCCCGGTCACCGTGATCGCCCGGCCGATGTCCTGGCCCGGGCACTCGTGCGGGCCCGAGGTGAACGACAGATGCGAACGGTTGCCGTGCATCGGCGCCCCGGGAGCCGGCCGGATCGCCGGATCGGCGTTCGCGGCCGCGAGACCCAGAAGTAAGATGTCCCCCTTGCGGATGTTCTGTCCGCCCAACTCCACGTCGTCGCTGGCGAATCCACCCGGGCAGACCGAGATCGGCGGCTCGTCCCAGAGCACCTGCTCCACCGCGGCCGGCAGCGTCATCCGCCCGCCGTGCAGCGAGCCACGGAACCGGGGATGGGTGAAGACCACCCGCAGCGTGTTGACGATCAGGTTGGTCGTCGTCTCGTTCGCCGCGACCAGCACCAGCCGCAGATGGTGGAGCACCTCCTCGTCCGACAGGTCCGCCGGGTGCGCGATCAGCCAGGACGCCAGGTCGTGCCCGGGCGTCGCGTGCTTGGCGGCCACCAGCTCCGTCAACGTCCGCTGGATGTAACGGTCCGCCGCGACCGCCTTCTCCGTGCCGATCAGCAGTTGCCGGCTGGCCTCCACCAGCCGGGGCCCCTCCTCCTCGGGCAGCCCCAGCACCACCGACAGCACCAGCATCGGCAGCTGCTGCGCGTACTGGCTGAGGATCTCGGCCCGGCCCTCGGTCGCGAACTGGTCGATCAACTGGTGCCCGTAGAGCTGCACATAGCGCCGCAGGCCACGCCGGTCGAAGCGCTCCAGCGACTCGTTGACCGCGCCGCGCAGCCGCTGGTGCGTCCCGCCGTCCTGGTGGGTGCAGTCCGGGCCCCAGCGCAGCACCGGCGCGATGGGGGAGTCGGCGCCGATCTCGCCCCGCTGCCAGGGCGACCAGGCGCGGCCGTCCCTGCGGAAGCGGCGCGGGTTCCGCGTGACCTGGAGGATCTCGTTGTAGCCGAGCACCAGCCAGGCCGGCACGTCGCCCTCCAGCAACACCGGCGCGACCGCGCCGTGTTCGGTGCGCAGCCGCTCGTAGAGGCCCATCGGGTCGCCGGAGGCCGCCGGGCCGTAGAGGCGCTGCACGCCCTCGGGCCCGGTGCCGGCGTGCGCCGGGCAGCCCGGCGGCGGGGTGCCCAACGAGGCGGGGGCGCGGGGTGGTTCGGGGGTGGTGGTCACGGTGCCTCCGAGGGGTGCGGGGGAGCGGCAACGGGCGAGGGCGCCGGGGCGGGGGAGCCAGGCGCCGGCGCGGGGGAGTCCGAGGACGGGGCCTGGCCGGGCGGTGGGTCCTCCGCCGCCCTGGCCTCCGTCGCCCGGGTGTAGAGGTGGCGCAGCAGCGTCAGCAGCACCTCGCGGCTGGAGTCGAAGACCCGCGCGTCGCAGGTGACCACCGGCACCCCGGCCGGCAGGTCGAGGGCGTTCCGCAGCTCGGGCGCGGGGTGCAGCGGGGCGTCGGGGAAGGTGTTGACCGCCACCACGAAGGGCACGCCGCACTCCTCCAGGCGGTCCATCGCCTGGAAGCTGTCCTCCAGCCGGCGGGTGTCGACCAGCACCACGGCGCCCAGCGCGCCCTCGATCACCCCATTCCACAGGAACCAGAACCGCTGCTGCCCCGGGGTGCCGAAGAGATAGAGGACCAGCCGCTCGTTGAGGGTGATCCGGCCGAAGTCCATCGCCACGGTGGTCTCGGTCTTGCGCTCGATCCCCTCCAGGTCGTCGACGCCCGCGCCGGCCTGGGTCATGGTCTCCTCGGTGGTCAGCGGCCGGATCTCACTGACCGAGCCGACCATGGTGGTCTTACCCACGCCGAAGCCGCCGACCACCACCACCTTGACCGACTGCTCGGCCGAGCTGGGCAACAGGTCCTCCTCGCGGGGACCCCCGGAGAACGCGGCGAGCCGCTCGGCGGAGTCAGAGTCGTTGTAGGCCATCGATCAGTGCCCTCAGGGTGTCGAGATCGGGATCGGCCGCGGCCTGGCGCTGGTCCACCCTGGTCTGCCTGACCTCCACCTGGGAGCTGTCCAGCAGGTCCATCAGCAGCACGGTCACCGCGCTGAACGGCAGGCCGAGATAGGCCGAGATCTCCGCGACCGAGATCGGGTAGCGGCACATCCGCAGCAGCGCGGCGTGCTCGGGGGACTGGCCGGCGTGCGGGTCGGCCCTGGCGACCACGAGGGTCACCAGGTCCAACGCCATGGCGTCGGCGGACTCGCTGCGGCCGCCGGTGACCACATAGAGCGGAACGGGCTGGTCGTCGTCCGGCTTCCGGCGGGCCGGCTCCTCCTCCGCCTCCTCGGGCACGGTCACGGCGCGGCCCGTTCCGGCGTCCGGGAACCGGTGGACAGGTGCTCGCCGATCCGCAGGACCAGGTCGCGCATCCGGTGGCTGATCAGCCCCGGGTCGACCTCGGCGTCGGCGGTCACCGCGAGATAGGACCGCTCGCCGGCCGACATCAGATAGAAGAAGCCGCCGGTCAGTTCCAGCAGCACCATCTTCACGTCGCCCTCGTCGCCGGGGAGTTCGGAGGCGATCGACTGGGCCAGGCTCTTGATCCCGGAGGCGGCGGCGGCCAGCCGGTCCCCGCTGTCCCGCTCGTCGCCGTGCTGCGCCATGCACAGCCCGTCTGCCGACAGCACCACGATGTGCCGGATACACGGGACGGAGGCGGCCAGGTCCCTGAGCATCCAGTCCATGTCCTTGAACCGACGCTGTGTCACGTGCTTCTCACCTTGTCTCGGAGGTTGCCGACGTTGCCGACGTGATCGGGGGAGTCTTGGGCGCGCGGCCGGGTCAGGGGCTCGGGCGCTCGGCCTCGCCGGGACCCGGGCCGGGGTCGTCGGCGGGGGCTGACCCGTCCGGCTCCGACCTGATCCCGGCGAAGAACGCGTCCACCCACAGGCCCGACTCGCGGCGCTCCGGCGTGGGCCGCCGCTGGGCCGGCGCGGCCGGGGCCGTGGCCGCCGGCGCGTGCCCGCCGCCGCCCGCGTGCCCGCCGCCCGCGTGCCCGCCGCCCGCCGGCCCGCCGGCGGTGCGCCCGCCGGCCGCGTGTCGCCGCCTGCGGCGCTGCGGCAGGCCGTTGGCGTTGCGCTCGTACTGCGGCTCCTCGTCCAACTCGCCGATCGGCAGGTGCCACTGGGGCGTCGGCCGGATCGCCGGCACCGGGTACTTGGGCGGGGGAACGGCGGTCAGCAGGTCGTCGGGGATGAAGACGACGGCGCGCACGCCCTCGCAGGTGGAGGGGCGCAGCGAGATCTTGACGCCGTGGTGGCTGGCCAGGATGCCGGCGACGCGCAGCCCGATCCTGGCGGTCTCGCCCAGGTCCTCCAGGTCGAGGCCGTCCACGCCCTGCTGGAGCAGGAACTCGGCGCGGCGCCGCGACTCCTCGGTGAGCCCCGCGCCCTTGTCCTCGATGGAGACCTCGACGCCCGAGGCGACCTCCTCGGTGTTCATCACCACGGTGCTGGTGGGCGGCGAGTAGCGGGTCGCGTTGTCCAGCAGCTCGCCCATGATCATGATCAGCGGCTCGACGGCGTGGCCGACGACGGCCGTCTCGATCACCCGGTGCTGCTCGACGCGCAGGTACTCGTTGATCGGGCCGGAGCCGGCGCGCATCACGTCGTGCAGCGAGATGGGCCTGGCCCAGCGCCGCACGGGGGCGCCGCCGCCGACCACGGCCAGGCTGGTGGCGAACCGGCCGGTGACGTTGATCCGGTGCTCCAGGTGCATCAGGTCGCTGAGCACCTCGGGCGTGCCGTGCCGGAACTGCATCGTGGCGATGTCGTCCTGGAGGCGGTGGATCTCGGACTGGATGCGGTGCGCGATGTTGACGATCGCCCGCTTCGCCGAGTCCCGCTGCAACTCCTTCTCCCGCAGCACGTCGAGGATGCCGTAGGCCATCCCCTCGAAGGCGGCGACGAGTTGGGGGTCGGAGGAGGTCTCCTCGGGGAGCGAGGGGATGACGTCGTCCTCCAGGTCGCCGTTCTTCATCCGGTCCAGGGCGACGGGGAGCAGGTCGTACGCCATCAGGTCGGCGTCGGCGACATGCTGGTGGAGGCGGGCCTTCAGCAGCTCGACGGCCCGGCCGCGCCGGGCGGTCTCGCCGGCGATCAGCAGCACCGCGAGGGTGGCCAGGGCGCCGCACCACGCCACGGCGAGGCGGGCGTCGGCCGGCACCAGGAACCCGGCGCCCAGCGCGCCGAGCGCCACCAGGGCGGGCGGCGCGAACCACCGTCCGGTGGGCAGGACCGGTCGGCTGGTTCGCTCTAATGAACCGACGTGCACCATGGGCTTCCTCACTGGCTTGCGACGGACGGGGACGGAACGGGAGGGGACCGGGTTGGAAGGGACCGGGGTTGTAGGAGAGGGGACGGGACGGTCGGGGTACGACGGTGGCCCATGCCGCTGACATGTGCGCCGGCGCGCGGCCGCGACTAGCCGTAGCTGTCACAACTCGCTATGTGACACAGGAGAGTAGAGGTCTTCCGGCGGGTGCCGCAGGCACTTGCGCAAAGCTCCCCCGATCGAGCGGCCGGCGCCGGGTTCCGGCCGGGTGACAACGCGTTGGGACCGGCGCTGACCTGCGGGTTCCCGGTCGGGCGCGGGGAGTTGTCGGTCTGTGAAGCCATGGCCAAGGGTCGCTTTCCGGCGCCCCGCCCCCGGTGCTCCACAATGGAGCCAACGGCCCCGGGACGTCCGGTCGCCGAACCGCAACGCGTCGGAAATCCTGTGATGGGATGCTCGGGAGTCCCCCGTGCCGTCCCGTCCGCCGCGCGGCCGGGGACGAGAGCCGTCTGACCAGCGAGGATGGGTGGAAATGGAGAAGCAGCAGGAGTTCGTGCTCCGCACGCTGGAGGAGCGGGACATCCGTTTTGTGCGGCTGTGGTTCACCGACGTGTTGGGCTTCCTCAAGTCCGTGGCGGTCGCCCCCGCCGAGCTGGAGCAGGCCTTCGAGGAGGGCATCGGCTTCGACGGCTCGGCCATCGAGGGCTTCGCCCGGGTCCACGAGTCCGACATGATCGCCAAGCCCTCGCCCGGCACCTTCCAGATCCTGCCCTGGCGGGCCGAATCCCCGGGCACCGCGCGGATGTTCTGCGACATCCTGATGCCGGACGGCTCCCCCTCCTACGCCGACCCGCGCTATGTCCTCAAGCGGGCGCTGGCCAAGAGTTCCGACCTGGGCTTCACCTTCTACACGCACCCCGAGATCGAGTTCTTCCTGCTGAACCAGAAGCCCGTGGACGGCAGCCGGCCCACCCCGGCCGACTCCTCCGGGTACTTCGACCACACACCGCAGAACGTGGGCATGGACTTCCGCCGCCAGGCCATCACCATGCTGGAGTCGATGGGCATCTCCGTCGAGTTCTCCCACCACGAGGGCGCCCCCGGCCAGCAGGAGATCGACCTTCGGTACGCGGACGCGCTCTCCACGGCCGACAACATCATGACGTTCCGGCTGGTGATGAAGCAGGTCGCGCTGGAGCAGGGCGTGCAGGCGACGTTCATGCCCAAGCCGTTCTCCGAGTACCCGGGCTCGGGGATGCACACCCACCTCTCGCTCTTCGAGGGTGACCGCAACGCCTTCCACGAGACCGGCGCCGAGTACCAACTCTCCAAGGTCGGCCGGTCGTTCATCGCCGGGCTGCTGCGGCACGCCGGGGAGATCTCGGCCATCACCAACCAGTGGGTCAACTCCTACAAGCGGATCTGGGGCGGCGCCCAGCGCACCGCCGGCGCCGGCGGCGAGGCGCCCTCCTACATCTGCTGGGGCCACAACAACCGCTCCGCGCTGATCCGGGTGCCGATGTACAAGCCGGGCAAGACCGTCTCCACCCGGGTCGAGGTCCGCTCGCTGGACTCCGGGGCCAACCCCTACCTCGCCTACGCGGTGCTGCTGGCCGCCGGGCTCAAGGGCGTCGAGGAGGGCTACGAGCTGCCGCCGGGCGCCGAGGACGACGTCTGGGCGCTGACCGACCGGGAGCGCAGCGCGCTGGGCATCGAGCCGCTGCCGCAGAACCTGGGGGAAGCCATTCAGCTGATGCAGCGCAGCGAGCTGGTCGCCGAGACCCTCGGCGAACATGTCTTTGATTTCTTCCTCCGCAACAAGCGCCAGGAGTGGGAGGAGTACCGCTCCGAGGTGACGGCCTTCGAGCTGCGCAAGAACCTGCCGGTCCTCTGAAGGGGCAGCCAGACGGCGGACAGAGGTGAATGGGGGCGCGCGAATGATCCCGCGCGCCTCCGGGTGATCCGGCGACGCTCATACGAGGGATGTAAGAAGGGCCCCCGGACCTCAAGACTGTGTGCTTCCCAGCGCACAGCCGAGAGGACCTCACGTGGCCGCCCATCCGCTCGCCCGGCAGCTCGCCCGGCATCTGCGCGGCGCCGTCTTCGACCCCGGCGACGCCGCCAGCGCCGCCGCCGAACCGGCCGCCCCGCCCGCCCCGTTCAACGGCGTCGCCCGACACGACCCGGAGCTGACCGTCGCCGCCGCCGACCGGGACGACGTCCGCACCGCCGTCGTGCACGCCGCCGAACGTGGCCTGCCGGTCGCCGTCCGCGCCACCGGACACGGCATCACCCGGCCCGCCGACGGCGGACTGCTGCTCAGCACCCACCGGATGACCGACGTCCACATCGACCCCGCCACCAGGACCGCCAGGGTCGGCGCCGGCGCGCGCTGGGAGCAGGTGATCAGGGCCGCCTGGGCGCACGGCCTCGCCCCGCTCAACGGCTCATCCCCGCAGGTCGGCGTCGTCGGCTACACCCTGGGCGGCGGCCTCGGCCCGCTGGCCAGGCGGTACGGCTACGCCGCCGACCTGGTCACCCGCCTGGAGGTGGTCACGGCGGACGGCACCGTCCGGGAGGCGGGACCCGAGCGCGAACCCGACCTCTACTGGGGCCTGCGCGGCAGCAAGGACAACCTGGGCGTGGTCACCGAGCTGGAGTTCGGCCTGGTGCCGGTCGACCGCTTCTACGGCGGCGGCATCTTCTTCCCCGGTTGGGCGGCGGCGGAGGTCACCCACACCTGGCGGGAGTGGACGGCCACCGTGCCCGAGACCATGACCACCTCGCTCGCCCTGGTCCGCTTCCCCGACATGCCGCCGTTCCCCGAACCGCTGCGCGGCGCCCACGTGTTGCACCTGCGGGTCGCCCACACCGGGCCCATCGCCGAGGGCGAGGCGCTGCTCGCCCCGCTGCGCGCCGTCACCGCGCCGCTGCTGGACACCGTCACCGAACGCCCCTACCTGGAGATCGCCCGGGTCCACGACGACCCCGTCGAGCCGCTGGACCACCACGCGCACTCGGTGATGCTGCGCGGCCTGGACGCCGCCGCCGTCGACCAGGTCCTCACCCTCGTCGGGCCCGAGGTCTCCCAGTGCCCCGCCTACATGCTGGAGCTGCGCCACCTCGGCGGCGCCGCCGGCCGGCCGCCAGCCGCGCCCAGCGCCGTCGGCAACCGGGACGCCGTCTTCAGCCTGATGGTGATCTCCCCGCCCGAGTCCACCGGCTCCTACGCCGACGCCCTGATCAAGCGGATGATCCCCTGGTCAACGGGCCGCTCCTACGTCAACTTCCTCACCGGCCCGCTGGCCGTCGCCGCCGCCCCCGACGTGCACGACCCGGCCGACGTCCCCCGGCTGGCCGAGCTGAAGCGCCGCTTCGACCCCGACAACATGTTCCGCTTCAACCACAACATCACCCCCGCCCCGGCGCGCGGCAGCTGAACGCCCCGACCGGGACGCCGGCGAACGCCCCGGGGCGGGCGTGGCTAGGCTTCGTTCCGACAGGACCGGCCGCGCGCCACGGCGGCCGGTCGCCAGGTCAGGACCGAGAGGGGACGACCACGGTGCCGGTGGGAGGACGAAGAGACAGCCGCTTCGGACAACTGCTGCGCCGGGGGTTCACCGACCCCTCGGCGGCCGACCGCCTGCTCGACACCCCGGCCCTGCGGCCCGTCGCCCAACACCCCGCCCTGCTGGACGCGTTCGGCTCGGTCGCCGACCCCGACCAGGCGCTGCGCGCGCTCGCCCGGCTGGTCGAGGCCCAGCCCGAGGCCGAACGCCCCCGGCTGCTGGACACCCTGCTCGCCGCCAAGCCGCTGCGGGACCGGCTGCTGGCCGTGCTCGGCGCCTCCGACGGCCTCGCCGACGAACTGGTGCGCCACCCCGCCACCTGGCAGGCGCTGGTCGCCTTCGAGACCAGCGACCTGCACCCCGGCACCGAGGAGTTCACCGCCGCGCTCGCCGACGCCCACGACCGGGACGCGCTGCGCGTCCACTACCACCGGGCGCTGCTCACCATCGCCGCCCGCGACCTCACCGGCAGCAGCGACCTCGCCGAGACCGCCGCCGAACTGGCCGACCTCGCCACCGCCACGCTCCGCGCCGCGCTGCGGATCGCGGAGGCCGGCGCCCCGGGCGACGCCGCCCAGTGCCGGCTCGCGGTCATCGGCATGGGCAAGTGCGGCGGCCGCGAGCTGAACTACGTCTCCGACGTCGACGTGATCTTCGTCGCCGAGCCCGTCGAGGGCGTCCCCGAGGAGACCGCGCTGCGCGCCGCCACCCGGCTGGCCTCCGCCATGATGCGGATCTGCTCCGACAGCACCGCCGAGGGCACGATCTGGCCCGTCGACGCCAACCTCCGCCCCGAGGGCCGCAACGGCCCGCTGGTCCGCACCCTGAGCAGCCACCTCGCCTACTACCAACGCTGGGCCAAGACCTGGGAGTTCCAGGCGCTCCTCAAGGCCCGGCCCATCGCCGGCGACCTCACCCTCGGCGAGGAGTACCGCGCGGCGGTCGACCCGCTGGTGTGGCGGGCCTCCGAACGGGAGAACTTCGTCCCCGACGTGCAACAGATGCGCCGCCGCGTCGAGCGTTCCATCCCCGCCGCCCAGCTGGAGCGGGAACTCAAGCTCGGGCCCGGCGGGTTGCGCGACGTCGAGTTCGCCGTCCAGCTGCTCCAGCTGGTGCACGGCAGGACCGACCCCGAGCTGCGGCACGCCCCGACCCTCCAGGCGCTGGCCGCGCTCGCCGAGGGCGGCTATGTCGGCCGCGCCGACGCCGCCGAACTGGACCGCTCCTACCGCTTCCTGCGCACCGTCGAACACCGGATACAGCTCCACCGGCTGCGCCGCACCCATCTGATGCCGACCGACGAGGCCGAGCTGCGGCGCCTGGGCCGCTCCCTCGGCTTCACCGGCGACCCGGTCAGGGAGCTGACCGACGCCTGGCGCCGGCACACCTCGGGCGTGCGCCGGCTGCACGAGAAGCTGTTCTACCGGCCGCTGCTGGAGGCCGTCGCCCGGCTGGAGGCGGGACAGGCCAGGCTCGGCGAGGGCGCGGCCAAGGAACGCCTCGAAGCCCTCGGCTACACCGACCCGACCGCCGCGCTGCGCCACCTGACCGCGCTGGCCTCCGGCGTGAGCCGCAAGGCCGCCATCCAACGCACGCTGCTGCCCGTGCTGTTGGACCGGTTCGCCGACTCGGCCGACCCGGACGCCGGGCTGCTCGGCTTCCGCAAGGTCTCCGACGCGCTGGGATCGAGCCCCTGGTACCTGCGGCTGCTGCGCGACGAGGGCGCCGCGGCCGAGAACCTCGCCCGGGTGCTGTCCGCCGGCCGGCTCGCCCCCGACCTGCTGCTGCGCGCCCCCGAGGCGGTCGCCCTGCTCGGCGACCGCGCGGGGCTCGCGCCGCGCGGCCGGGCCGCGCTCACCCAGGAGGTGCGCGCGGCCGTCGGCCGGGCCGGCTCCCCGGAGGACGCGGCCGCAGCGGCGCGGGGCGTGCGCCGGCGCGAGATGTTCCGCACGGCCGCCGCCGACATCATCGGCGCCTACGCCCCCGAGGACAGCCCGGACGCCCTCACCGACCACGGCGCCGCCCTCGACCTGGTCGGCGACGCGCTCACCGACATCAACGCGGCCACCCTGGTCGGCGCCCTGGAGACCGCGACCGCAGCGCGTCGCGCCGGGGGCGAGGAGCCGCTGACCCGGCTCGCGGTGATCGCGATGGGGCGCTTCGGCGGGCGCGAGCTGAGCTACGGCTCGGACGCGGACGTGGTCCTCGTGCACGACCCGCTGCCCGGCGCCGACGAGTCGGCCGCCGCCAACCAGGCCAGGGCGCTGGCCAACGAGATGATCCGGCTGCTCCAACTGCCCAGCGTGGACCCGCCGCTGCTGGTCGACACCGACCTGCGTCCCGAGGGCCGCAACGGGCCGCTGGTCCGCTCGCTGGCCAGCTATGCCGCGTACTACCGGCGCTGGTCGCTGGTCTGGGAGAGCCAGGCGCTGCTGCGCGCCGAGCCGGTCGCCGGGGACGAGGACCTGGGCCGTCGCTTCGTCGAACTCGTCGACCCGCTGCGCTATCCGGCCGACGGCCTGGCCCAGAAGGACGTCTTCGAGATCCGGAAGCTGAAGGCCAGGATGGAGGCGGAGCGGCTGCCGCGCGGCGCCGACCCGACGACCCACACCAAGCTGGGGCGGGGCGGGCTCTCCGACATCGAGTGGACGGTCCAGCTGGTGCAGCTCCGCCACGCGGCGGAGCTGCCCGCGCTGCGGACCACCGGCACCCGCGCGGCGCTGGCCGCCGCGACGGGGGCCGGGCTGCTGTCGGCGGACGACGCGGAGATCCTCGACGAGGCGTGGGTGCTGGCCTCCCGGGTCCGGAACGCGGTGATGCTGGTGCGCGGCCGGCCGCTGGACACGTTCCCCACGGACAGCAGGGAGACGGCGGCGGTGGCCCGTTACCTCGGCTACGAACCGGGCACGGCGGGGCGCATGTTGGACGACTACCGCCGCGTGACGCGGCGGGCGCGGGGGGTTGTGGAGCGGGTGTTCTACGAGGGGGAGTAACAGAAGGGGTGGGTGGTGCGCGGTGCCGGTGGGCGCTCGCGGGCGTCCCGCGTGTGCTGCGCCGTCGCGGTTTTCCCACCCGCCCACCCTTGTTCCGGCTGCGCCGGAGGGGGTCCCGGGCCGCTAGGCCCGGGCCTCCGCCTCCTCCGGAGGAGCCTGCGCATCCTCCCGAGGGACCTCCCGGGGGAGCCGGTAGCACAGCCGCCCGAACCACAGCCGGGAGACCAGGTAGCCGACGCTCAGGCACACCAGCCCACCCACCGCGTCCAGCCAGAAGTGGTTCGCCGTGGCCACGATCACCAGCAGCGTCGCGATCGGGTACAGCGCCCCCAGCAGCTTGATCCACAGCGGCCTGGCCAGCACGGCTATCGTGATCCCGCACCACACCGACCAGCCGATGTGCATCGACGGCATGGCCGCGTACTGGTTGGAGACCGAGGCCATCGCGCTGTCCTCGGCGGAGAGCGAGCCCCAGGTCTGGTGGACGCTGGCCGTGTCGATGAAGTCCATGCCCTCCATCAGCCTCGGTGGCGCCAGCGGGAAGAAGTAGTACCCGATCAGCGCCACCCCGGTGGTGACGAAGAGCACCAGCCGCGTCGGCCCGTACCGCCCGGGGTGGCTGCGGAACAGCCACACCAGCACCGCGATGGTGACCACGAAGTGCAATGTGGCGTAGTAGTAGTTCATCGTCACCACGAGCCACGTGATGCCCTCGACCGCGTGGTTGACCGAGCGCTCGAAGGCCAGGCCCAGATGGCCCTGGAGGTCCCAGATCCAGCGGGCGTGCTTCTGCGCGTCGGAGACCCGGTCGGGTGCCGCGTTGCGGATCGCGGAGTAGACCGCGTAACTGACGGCGATCAGCAGCAGTTCGAACCAGATCCGGGGGCGCGCGGGAAGCCGGGGACGGGAGAAGCGTCTGCCGGGGGCGGACAGGGTGTTGTGTCGGTCGGTCACGGACACGGCCGCTTCCACTCGTTCATCGCTCGGACTGATGCTGGTTGCCCCCATGGGCCACTAGTCTGCCAGAGCGACTCCGTCCGCCCGATCATCCTCCGGTCTGGTCTTCGGCCCGGTGCGTCTCCATCGTTCGATGGATGCCACCCCGCAGAGCCGGCCCAGGGATCTCCCCGAGCCCGCCGGAGCGCCCCGTCACCGCCCCGCCGCCGGCGCGGCCGCCGTCGAGCCGCGCACCACCAGCTCGGGCATGAAGACGAACTCGCTGGGCGGCGCCGGCGTCCCGCCCAGCTCCTCCAGCAGCGCCCGCACGGCGGCCTGGCCCATCGCTGGCACCGGCTGGCGGATGGTGGTCAACGGCGGGTCGGTGAACGCGATCAGCGGCGAGTCGTCGAAGCCGATCACCGAGCAGTCCTCGGGCACCGCGAGCCCGCGTTGCCGCGCCGCGCGGATCGCGCCCAGCGCCATCATGTCGCTGGCGCAGATCACCGCGGTGCAGCCCTTCTCCAGCAACGCGGAGGCCGCCGCCTGCCCGCCCTCCAGGGTGAAGAGGGAGTGCTGGACCCACTCCTCGGCCCGCTCGGCCGGCAGGCCCAGCTCGGCGGCCATGCCCTCCAGGAAGCCGGCCAACTTCCGTCGCACCGGAACGAACCTGATCGGTCCGAGCGCCAGGCCGATCCTGCGGTGGCCCAGCGACACCAGGTGCGTCACGGCCAGCCGCATCGCCGCCCGGTCATCCGGCGACACGAAGGGGGCGCGAACGCTCGGCGCATAGCCGTTGATCAGAACGAAGGGGACGCCGCTCGCGCGGAGTCGGTCATAGCGCTCCATGTCGGCGGAGGTGTCCGCGTGCAGCCCGGAGACGAAGATGATCCCGGTCACACCGCGCTCCACCAACATCCCGGTCAGCTCGTCCTCGGTCGAGCCGCCCGGGGTCTGGGTGGCCAGCACCGGGGTGTAGCCCTGACGGGTGAGTGCCTGGCAGATGACCTGCGCGAAGGCGGGGAAGATCGGGTTCTCCAGCTCGGGGGTGATCAGCCCGACGAGGCCGGCGCTGCGCTTGGTCAGCCGTGCGGGCCGCTCGTAACCCAGCAGGTCGAGGGCGGCAAGGACGGATTCGCGGGTGGCCGTGGCGACGCCGGGCTTGCCGTTCAACACCCGGCTGACGGTCGCCTCACTGACCCCCGCCTGGGCTGCGATGTCGGCTAGCCGCGCGGTCACAGTCCCGGACCTTACCCGGCGCCGCCGACACTGCCTACCGCGGCCTGGGACAACGGGACCTTCGGGCGGAGATACGGGGACGTTCCGCCCACGACAAGCGCCGCGCGCCGGCCGCCGACGGCCCGTCCGCCGGGCGGTCGCGGGTGCGCTCCGTGGTGGGAAAAGTCCTGTCCAGCGCACTCTTGCAGAAATTTGCCGCAAGGTCTTTCCAAAGTCTTGCGCCACTGTTACGTTCCTGCTCGGCCCGGCGCCGCAGTGGCGCGGCGCATAGGGTGGTTATACCGCCCCAAATCGGGCGAACGGTTGAAGGAGTTCACATGCGGCGCAGCATAGGGACCACGGCCGTGCTGGCAGCACTGGCTGTTGCGGCAACAGCTTGCGGCGGGGACGACGGTGGGGACAACGGGGGCGGGAGTGGCGAGGGCGGGGAGCTTTCCGGCACCGTCACCTACTGGGACACCTCCAACGAGACCGAGGCCGCGGTCTTCGAGGCCGTCGCCAAGGAGTTCGAGGACCAGCACCCGGGCGTCACGGTCGAGTACGTCAACGTCGGCTTCGACGACGCCCAGAACCGCTTCAAGAACGCCGCAGGCGCCAACGAGGCTCCCGATGTGATGCGCACCGAGGTGGCGTGGGTCGCCGACTTCGCCAGCCTCGGCTACCTCTACCCGCTGGACGACACCGCCGCGCTGGAGGACCAGGAGGACTTCCTGGCCGAGCCCTGGGCGAGCACCCAGTACGAGGGCCAGACCTACGCGGTGCCGCAGGTCACCGACACCCTCGCGCTCTTCTACAACCGCGCCCTGCTGGACGAGGCCGGCGTCGAGGTGCCCGAGTCCCTCGACCAGATCCGCGAGGACGCCGCCGCCTACGAGGACGCCGGCACCACCCCGCTCTATGTGCGCGGCGACGACCCGTACTGGTTCCTGCCGTTCCTCTACGGCGAGGGCGGCGACCTGGTGGACGCCGAGGCGCAGGAGGTCACCGTCGACGACGCGGCCGGCGTGGCCGCGTTCGAGCAGATGAACGACCTGGTCGAGTCGGGCGTCGCGATCACCGACACCAGCGACGGCTGGGAGAACATGATGTCCGCCTTCGCCGCCGGCGACATCGCCATGATGATCAACGGCCCCTGGGCCATCGCCGACGCCCAGAACGCGCTCGGCGACGACCTGGGCGTGGCCCCCGTCCCCGCCGGCGGCGAGGCGGCGGGCTCCCCGCTCGGCGGCTGGAACTACGGCGTCTACGCCGGCACCCCGGACGCCGACGCCTCCTTCGAGTTCGTGAAGTACATGGCGTCCGCCGAGACCCAGGCCAGGATCACCGAGGAGCTGAGCCTCCTGCCGACCCGCGAGTCCGTCTACGCGGAGCCGGCGGTCGAGGGCAACGAGATGGTGCAGTTCTTCAAGCCGGCCGTGGACGTCGCCCACGAGCGCCCCTGGATTCCGCAGGCCCAGTCGCTCTTCGAGCCGCTGCGGATCTCCATCGAGGCCATGCTCACCGGCTCCGCCTCCCCCGAGCAGGCGGCCAACGACACCGGCGACGCCTACCGTGACCTGCTCGAAGACTGGCAGTGAGCACGGGCCCCACGGGACGGAGGGCCGACACCATGGCTGACGCGGCACCCATCGACACCACCCCGAACCCGCAGGGCACGCCCGCGTCCCCGGTCCCGGCCAGCGCCGGGGTCGGGGCGCCCGGCGGCGCCCCGCGCGTCCGCCGCCGCTCGGTGCGGCAGCGGCTGGCGGACTACTGGTACGCCTGGGCGATGATCACGCCGGTGGTCGCGGTGATCACCGTGATCATCGGCTATCCGCTGGTCCGGGGCATCTACCTCTCGCTGACCGACGCCGACGAGGCCAACGTCGAGCGCACCATCGGCGTCAACACCATCGAGGCGACCTACGAGTTCGTCGGCCTGGAGAACTACCGCGACGTCCTCACCGACGACGTGTTCTGGGACCGGCTCGGCTGGACCGTGGTGTGGACGGTGGCCTGCGTCGGCATCACGTTCGTCATCGGGCTGGCCCTGGCCAACATGCTCAACCGCACGTTCCGGGGCCGCACCCTCTACCGGATGGCGCTGATCCTGCCCTGGGCGATCCCGGCGTTCGTGTCGATCTTCGCCTGGCGGATGCTGTTCAACGAGCGCAACGGCATCCTCAACGGGGTGCTGGACTCCGGCGGCATCGAGGGCATCGCCTGGCTGTCCGACCCCACCTGGGCCAAGGTCGCGGTCATCGCGGTCAACGTCTGGCTGGGCGTGCCGTTCATGCTGATCGCGATGCTGGGCGCGCTCCAGTCCATCCCCGCCGAGCAGTACGAGGCGGCCGAGATGGACGGCGCCAACGCCTGGCAGCGCTTCGTCAACATCACGCTGCCCGGGGTGCGTTCGGTCAGCATGACGGTGGTGCTGCTCTCCACCATCTGGACGTTCAACATGTTCCCGGTGATCTTCCTGTTGACCCGGGGCGGGCCGGCGGGCTCCACGGACATCCTGGTGACCGAGGCGTTCCGGCTGGCGTTCGTCTCCAGCCCCCGCGACTTCGCCGGCTCGGCGACCTGGGGCGTGCTGATCCTGCTGCTGCTGGTGCTGTTCGCGATCGCCTACCGCAGGGCGCTGCGGCGGCAGGGAGAGGTGTGGTGACCATGGCGACCGATACCACCAGGGTCGACGGGACCGAGCCGCTGCCGGTGCCGGGCCCCGCGGGTCCCGGAACGAACGGACGCCCGCGCGGGCGGGTCCGGCGGCGCGGCGAGCGCGGACCGCTGGCCTCGTTCGGGCTCCATCTCACGCTGCTGGTGGCCGCGTTCATCGCGCTCTTCCCGCCGCTGTGGCTGCTGGTGACCTCGTTCAAGCCGAAGAGCGAGACCTTCTCGCTCTCGCTGGTCGCCGACTTCACGCTCGACAACTACGACCATGTGGTCAACGACACGGAGTTCCTGACCTGGTTCGGCAACTCCGTGCTGATCGTCGTCGTCACCACCGTGATCGGCGTGCTGATCTCCTCGACCACCGGCTACGCGCTCAGCCGCTTCCGCTTCCCCGGGATGCGGCCGCTGTTGTGGACGCTGCTGGTCACCCAGATGTTCCCGATGGCGGTGCTGATCGTGCCGCTGTACAACCTGATGTCGCGCTACGGCCTGCTCAACCAGCCGGTCGCGCTGATCGTCACCTACCTCACCATCGCGGTGCCGTTCTGCGCCTGGATGATGAAGGGCTTCTTCGACACCATCCCGGTCTCCATCGACGAGTCGGGCCGGGTCGACGGGCTCAACCCGTTCGGCACCTTCTGGCGGCTGATCATGCCGCTGGCCCGGCCGGGGCTCGCCGTCACCGGGTTCTACACCTTCGTGACGGCCTGGGCCGAGGTGGCCTACGCGACCGCCTTCATGACCGGCGAGGACAACCTCACCCTCGCCGGCGGCCTCCAGACCTTCGTCAACCAGCACACCCAGGACTGGCACCTGATGACGGCGGCCGCCGTGCTGATCGCGGTGCCGGCGACGGTGGTCTTCGGCTACGCGCAACGGCACCTCCAGTCCGGCCTCACCGCCGGCGCCACCAAGTCCTGAACCCACCAGGTCCTGAACCAGGTTCCGCGACCCGAGAACGTCCCGACGGCGGCGCGCGCCCCCCACCGCGACCCCACCCGTCACCCGTCAACCGCCCCGAGAACCAGGGATGTCATGACCCAGCACCTCGCTGACCGCACCCGGCCGACCAGCGAAGCCAGCGCCCCGCGCCCCACGCCCGAGCCGGGGGCGGCGCCCCGCCCGCCCGAGTGGTGGCGGGACGCGGTGATCTACCAGGTGTATCCGCGTTCCTTCGCCGACGGCAACGGCGACGGGATGGGCGACCTGGCCGGCATCAGGGCCCGGCTGCCGTATCTGGCGCGGCTCGGCGTCGACGCCGTCTGGCTCAGCCCGTTCTACGCCTCGCCGCAGGCCGACGCCGGCTACGACGTGGCCGACTACCGGGCCATCGACCCGATGTTCGGCGACCTGCACGACGCCGACGCGCTGATCCGCGACGCCCACGACCTGGGCCTGCGGATCATCGTCGACCTGGTGCCCAACCACTCCTCCGACCGGCACGAGTGGTTCCAGCGCGCGCTGCGCGAGGGCCCCGGCTCGCCGCTGCGGGACCGCTACCACTTCCGGCCCGGGCGGGGCAGCGGTGGCGAACTGCCGCCCAACGACTGGGAGTCCATCTTCGGCGGCCCCGCCTGGACCCGGCTGCCGGAGCCGGACGGCGAATGGTACCTGCACCTGTTCGCGCCCGAGCAGCCCGACTTCAACTGGGAGAACCCGGCCGTCCGCGACGAGTTCCGCTCGGTGCTGCGGTTCTGGCTGGACATTGGCGTGGACGGCTTCCGGATCGACGTGGCTCACGGCCTGGTCAAGGCGCCCGGCCTGCCCGACATGGGGCACGCCGGGCAGCTGCGGCTGCTGGGCACCCAGGTGCTGCCGTTCTTCGACCAGGACGGCGTCCACGAGATCTACCGCGCCTGGCGGCAGATCCTCGACGAGTACCCGAACCAGCGGATCGGCGTGGCCGAGGCGTGGACGCCCAACGAGAGCCGCACGGCGCTCTATGTGCGGCCAGACGAGCTGCACCAGGCGTTCAACTTCCACTATCTGAACACCCCGTGGGACGCCGCCGAGCTGCGGCGGGTCGTCGACTCCTCGCTGGACTCGATGCGCCCGGTCGGCGCGCCCACCACCTGGGTGCTCTCCAACCACGACGTGGTCCGGCACCGCACCCGGCTCGGCGGCGGGCTGGCGCGGGCGCGCGCGGCGACGCTGCTGATGCTGGCGCTGCCCGGCTCGGCCTATGTCTACCAGGGCGAGGAGCTGGGGCTGCCCGAGGTCACCGACCTGCCGGACGAGGCGCGGCAGGACCCGGCGTTCTTCCGGCGGGGCAGCGGCGGCGACGGGGGAGGCGACGGGCAAGAGGGCCAGGATGGGTTGCGCGACGGCTGCCGGGTGCCGATCCCGTGGACCAGGGAAGGGGCCTCGTTCGGCTTCGGCGGCGCCGCGGGCTGGCTGCCGCAGCCGGCCGGCTGGGGCGAGCTGTCGGTGCAGGCGCAGGAGGGCGACCCCGACTCGACGCTGGAGCTGTACCGTTCGGCGCTGGCGGTGCGCCGGAAGCAGGCGGCGCTGGGCGCGGGCGACGGCGTGGAGTGGCTGGAGGCGCCCGAGGGCGTGCTGGCCTTCCGCCGCCGGGGCGCGGACGGCAGCGCGGTGCTGGTGGTGGCCAACACCACCGAGGCGCCCGTGGAGTTGCCGGCCGGCTGCGCCGGGGCGCGGCTGCTGCTGGCCAGCGGCCCGTGCCGGGCGGACGGGCCGCTGCCGGCGGACACCACCGCCTGGTGGCAGGGGTGAGTCAGCCGGGTTCGCCCGTTCCGGCCCGGCTGGCGGACATCGCGCAGCAGGCGCGGGTCAGCGAGGCCACCGTCAGCCGGGTGCTCAACGGCAGGTCGGGCGTGGCGTCGGCGACCCGGCAGCGGGTGCTGGCAGCGCTGGACATCCTGGGCTACGAACGGCCGGTGCGGCTGCGGCAACGCAGCGCCGGGCTGGTCGGGTTGGTGATCCCGGAGCTGACCAACCCGATCTTCCCGGCGTTCGCGCAGGTCATCGAGCGGGCGTTGGCCGGCTACGGCTACACGCCCGTGCTGTGCACCCAGACCCCGGGCGGCGCCACCGAGGACGAGCTGGTGGAGCAGCTGGTGGAGCGCGGCGTCACCGGCGTCGTCTTCCTGTCGGGGCTGCACGCCGACACCTCGGCCGACCCGGCCCGCTACACCCGACTCGCCGGCAGGGGCGTGCCGTTCGTGCTGATCAACGGCTTCAACGAGCGGATCGGCGCGCCCTTCGTCTCCCCGGACGACGCGGCGGCCAGCCGGATGGCGGTGCGGCACCTGCGGGAGCTGGGCCACCGCAGGATCGGGCTGGCCGTCGGGCCGCACCGCTTCGTCCCGGTGCGGCGGAAGGTCGCCGGCTTCGAGGCGGCCGTGGCCGAGGAGAACGCGCGCGGCTCGGCGGACGGGCGGCCGGTGACGGGCGTGGTGCGGCACACCCTCTTCAGTCTGGAGGGCGGACAGGCCGCCACCGCCGCCCTGTTGGACGACGGCTGCACGGGCGTGGTGTGCGGCAGCGACATGATGGCGCTGGGCGCGATCCGGGCGGTGCGGCAGCGGGGCCTCGCGGTGCCGGGCGACGTGTCGGTGATCGGCTTCGACGACTCGCAGCTGATCGCGTTCACCGACCCGCCGTTGACGACGGTGCGGCAGCCGGTCGCCGCGATGGCCTCGGCGGCCGTGCACGCGCTGCTGGAGGAGATCAACGGAAACCCCGTGCAGCACACGGAGTTCGTCTTCCAGCCCGAGCTGGTGGTGCGCGGCTCCACGGCCGCCGCGCCCGCCGGCTGACGGCCGCCGCCGCGCCGGGTCCTGGGCAGGCGGCCCTGAGTTCAGACGGCGGCCAGCGCGTCGATCTCCACCAGCATGTCCGGGTGCGGGAGTTCGACGAAGATGGTGGTGCGGCAGGGCAGCACCCCGCTCGGGCAGTGCTCGCGGACGAACGCGCCGTATGCCTCGTTCATCGCGGCGAAGTCCTCCCGGCGGGTGAGGTAGACGCGGAACATCAGCACGTCCTCGACGCCGGCGCCGCCCGCCGCCAGGACGGCCCGCACGTTCTCCAGGGTGCGGGCCGTCTGCGCCCGCACGTCGCCGTGGTGGACGTAGGCGCCGGTGGCCGGGTCCTGGGGGCCCTGGCCCGAGACCTGGAGCAGCGGGCCCCTGCGCAGCCCCTGGGAGAAGTTCCAGGCGGGCGCGGGCGCCGCGTCGGTGCGCACCGCCGTCTTGGCCGGCCACGTGGGGTCAGTCGGTTCCTTGGGGTTGCTCATGGGGGTTTCGCCTTCCGCCGGGGTGGGTGCCGGCGGCAGGGTAGACCACGCGGGCCCGCGCGCGGTACGGCGGGCGGGACGTTCGGGCGCGCGGGCGTGCCCGTGGACGGGAGGAGCGGCGGTGGCCGAGCTGCTGATCAGGGGCGCGCTGGTGGTGGACGGCACCGGCGCGGCGCCGTTCACCGCCGATGTGGCGGTGGACGGCGGCCGCATCGCCGCCGTGGGCGGCCCCGGGCTGACCGGCCGGCGGACGGTGGACGCCGACGGGCTGGCGCTCGCGCCCGGCTTTGTCGACATGCACGCCCACTCGGACCTGGCGCTGCTGACCGAGCCCGACCACCCGGCCAAGGTCGCCCAGGGCGTGACCTGCGAGGTGCTGGGCCAGGACGGCCTGTCCTACGCGCCCGTGGACGACGCCACGCTGCCCCAGGTGCGGCAGGCCATAGCCGGCTGGAACGGCGATCCGCCGGGTTTCGACTGGAGTTGGCGCGACGTGGCGGGCTATCTGGACCGGCTGGACGCCGGCATCGCGGTCAACGCCTGCTATCTGGTGCCGCACGGCTCGGTGCGGATGGTGGCGATGGGCTGGGACGCCCGGCCGGCGACCGGGGCCGAGCTGAACGCCCAACGGGCCCTGCTCGCCGAGGGGTTGGCGCAGGGCGCCGTCGGCCTGTCGGCGGGGCTGACCTATCCGCCGGGGATGTACGCACCCACCGACGAGCTGGTCGCGCTCTGCCGGGTCGTCGCGGAGCACGGCGGGTTCTTCGCGCCGCACCACCGCTCCTACGGCGCGGGCGCGTTGGCCGCCTACGCCGAGATGGTCGCGGTGGCGCGCCGCTCGGGCTGCGCCCTGCACCTGGCCCATGCCACCCTCAACTTCGCGGTGAACCGGGGCCGTTCGGGCGAGCTGCTGGCGCTGCTCGACGCGGCGGAGCGGGACGGCGTCGACCTCACCCTGGACAGCTACCCCTATCTGCCGGGCTCCACCACGCTGGCGGCGCTGCTGCCCAGCTGGGCCGCCGAGGGCGGCCCCGCCGCGACCCTGGCCCGGCTGCGGGACCCGGCCGCGCTGGCCCGCATCCGGCACGACCTGGAGGTGGCCGGCTCCGACGGCTGCCACGGGGTGCCGGTGGCGTGGGAGACCGTCCGCATCGCCGGCTCCCGCGACCCGGCGGCGGTCGGGTGCACCGTCGCCGAGCTGGCCGCGCGGGCCGGCCGGCCGCCGTTCGAGACGGCCCGCGCGCTGCTGCTGGCCGACGAACTGTCCACCGGCATCCTCCAGTTGGTGGGCAACGAGGAGAACGTCCGCGCCCTGATGCGGCATCCGGCGCACACCGGCGGCAGCGACGGGCTGCTGGCGACGGCCCGCCCGCACCCCAGGGCCTATGGCACGTTCCCCCGCTATCTGGCCCGCTATGTACGGGAGTTGGGAGTGCTGGGGCTGGCCGAGTGCGTGGCCCATCTGGCCGGCACCCCGGCGCGGCGGCTGAGGCTGGCGGGCCGGGGCCTGGTCCGCGCCGGCTACCACGCGGACCTGGTGCTCTTCGACCCGGAGACGGTGGCCGACACCGCGACGTTCGAGCGGCCCAGGCAACTGCCGCGCGGCCTCCCGTATGTGCTGGTCGGCGGCGTTCCCGTGATCGACGACGGGCGGCCGACGGGCGCGCTGCCCGGCCGGGCGCTGCGCCGCCGCCCCGACGGGACGGTGGCGTGAGCGCCGGGGCGCGAGCCGGGACGGACGTGGCGCCCCTCCCTGCCGGGGAGGGGCGCCACGCGTTCGGAACGCCGGACGGTGCTACGGCGCCAGCGCCGGAACCACCTGCCAGCTGACGTCGGCCTCGTAGGACTCGGGCCGGTCGTAGTCGTGGCCGCCGCCCTTCACGGCCACCCACACCTCCTCGGCGAAGTGCCGTATGTTCCCGTCGAGTTCGTTGACCGAGGCGAGCCGGACGCTGCTCGCCGAGGCACCGGGCTGGGCGCAGAACGTGGCGTCCCGGTCGAACAGCTCGCTGCCGTCGTCCGGGTCGAGCCGCACCCGGAACCCGGCGTGCCGCAGATAGCTGCCGGGCTGGTTGGCCGCCTCCAGCGAGTAGCAGGACGGGTCGGCCAGGCCCCGGCGCACCACGAAGGTGGCGTCCTCGCGGTCCTGCTGCGCGCTGTCCCCGGCGATCACGTCGGTCCTGGCCAGCGACTCGCGGTGGCGCAGCACCCGGTCGGTGAACCCGTCCGAGGTCACCTGGAACGAGACCCGCTCGTCCAGGGGCAGCTCGGCGCCGCTGCGCCACAGCGGCAGGGCCACCGCCCAGGTCGCGTCGGCGGCGAAGGACGTCGGGTTGTCCCACGGCTGGTCGCCGCCCTCGCTCGCCAGGTACACGCCCTCCTCGAAGTGCCGTATGAACGAACCCGGTTCACTGAAGGACTCCAGCGAGGTGCCGCCCCCGCCGAGCCCCGGCGTCGGGCAGAAGGTCGCCTCGGGGCCGCCCTCGCCCAGCACCAGCCGGTCGTCGGCGCCGGGCCGCAGATAGCTGCCCGGCTGGTTGCTCGCCTCGAACGAGACACAGGACTCGTCGGCCAGCCCGGGCCGGCTGAAGAAGACCGTGTCCCGCCGGTCGGTGTCCGAGCTGCCCTCGTCCACGACGTCGGTGCGCGCGACGCCGCCCTCGTGCCGCAGATAGCGGTCGTCGAACCCTTCCGTGGTCACCCGCAGCGACACGGGCTCCCCCGTGCGGACGTTCCCGCCGCTCGCCTCGGCCCGCACCCGTTCGTTGACCGCCCGCACCTGGTCGGCGTTGACCTTGAGCACCTGCCGGTCATAGGTGTAGAAGCCGTTGACCTCGTTCTCCAGGTCGTAGGGCTCCGTGTAGACGGAGCCCGACAGGCCCCGGCCGTGCACGAACCGGCCGACCTCCTCGGTGATGGTCACATAGCGGCTGGTCAGCGACGCCTCGTCCGGGTAGAGCGCGCCATAGCCGAAGCCGGCGCCCGGCTCCCACTCGTGGCCCTCGATCGCCCGGCCCAGGCCGCCGTACTCGCCCAGCACCGCGAACCGGTTGTCGTCCGGCAGCCGGGTGCCGCCCGACATCTGGTAGGCGTGGTCGTCGATCACGTCGCCGTTGCCCGGATCGGGGTCCGACATGCAGCAGTTGGAGCCGGAGTTGTGGTTGATCGGCCGGGTGTCGTCCAACTCCCGGATCTGGTCCACGATCCGGCCCGCGTCGTACTCGCCCCAGCCCTCGTTGAACGGAACCCACTGGACGATCGACGTGATGCCCCTCAGGTTCTCGACCATCCGGGCCAGCTCGGCCTCGTAGTTGGCCTTGCCCTCGGCGCTGGGCTCGTCCACGGTGTTGGGCGAGGGCATGTCCTGCCAGACCAGCAGGCCCAGCCGGTCCGCGTGGTAGAACCAGCGTGCCGGCTCCACCTTGATGTGCTTGCGGACCATGTTGAAGCCGAGCGCCTTCTGCGCCTCCAGGTCCCAGGCCAGCGCCTCGTCGGTGGGCGCGGTGTAGAGCCCGTCCGGCCAGTAGCCCTGGTCCAGGGTGCCCATCTGGAAGACGAACTCCCCGTTGAGCAGCGGGCGCGTCACGCCGCCGACCTGGCCGACGCCCAGCGAGCGCATCCCGAAGTAGCCGCCGACGCTGTCGCCCGGCGTGGCGCCGTCCGGACCGGTGAGGGTGACCCGCAGGTCGTAGAGGAACGGGTCCTCGGGCGACCAGAGCCGGGCGTCCGGCACCGGGACGGACAGCTCGCCGCCGGCCTCGCCGGTGGCGCTGCCCACCACGGTGTCGCCGTCCAGGACCTCGGCCACCACCTGGTGGCCCTCGGCGCCCTCGGCCCGCACCACCAGGTCCAGCTCGCCGTTCGGCACGTCGGGCGTGGTGTCCAGGCGGGTGATGTGCGCCGCCGGCACCGGTTCCAGCCAGACGGTCTGCCAGATACCGGAGTTGGCGGTGTAGAAGATGCCGTCCGGGTTGAGGCGCTGCTTGCCGATGGGGAAGTCGCCGGCGTCCACGGGGGAGTGGACCCCCACCACGATCTCGTTCTCGCCGCCGTTCAGCGCGTCGGTGATGTCGAAGGAGAACGGGTCGAAGCCGCCGGTGTGGCCGCCGACCTCGGTGCCGTTGACCCAGACCCTGGTCTCCCAGGTGACGGCGCCGAAGTTGAGCTTGATCCGCTCGCCCGACCAGTCCTGGGGCACGGTGAAGGCGCGCCGGTAGAACATGGTGTCCTCGTGGCGCTGGATACCCGAGAGGGCGGACTCGATCGGGTAGGGCACCAGCACGGCCTCGTCCAACTCCTGGCCGATCGGCGGGGTGTTGAGGTCGCTCGCCCCGGTGAACTCCCAGACGCCGTTCAGGTTCAGCCAGTCGGGGCGGGTGAGTTGGGGGCGCGGGTACTCGGGCAGGGCGTTGTCCGGGCCGACCTCGTCGGTCCAGGGGGTGGTCAGCCGGGGCTCCTTGGGCTCCCAGACGGGCGCGCCGGACGCCGATGGCGCCAGGGCGACCGCCAACGAGACGGGCAGCAGAAGTGCCAGCAGCACTCCCACCAGCCGTCTGGCGGCTCGGTTCGCTGACAGGGACATGGGGGTGAACTCCCGTGTGATGTGGGGGTGTTGATGACGGGGTGGTGCGTTGTGGTGCTCCAGTGCGGTGTGCGGTGTGCGGTGTGCGTGGTGCGGGTGGAGCGGTGGTGCGGGGTGGTGCGGTGGTGCCTCAGCGGAGGACGAAGCGTTGGCAGTCGTTGGCCAGGTTGGTCCACTGCTGAAGTGGGAGGTCGGCGTCGGCCCGGCAGCCCGGCACGTCCAGCGCCTTGCTGCTGGCCCGCGACACCAGGGTCCAGCCGCCGTAGCCGTCCGGCATCGGCCGCCACTGCTGCTCGGGCAGGCCGGCCCAGGTCGTCGTGACGGCGGGTGCCTCGTTCTCCTGACCGCCGCCGGCGATGGTCAACACCTGACCGCTGTGCTCGGCGACCAGCCGGTGGTAGCCGGAGTCGGTGGGCTCGAACGCGAAGCGCTGCGCGGGCTGGTCGGCGCACGGCGCCTGGGTGACGGCCGAGCCCTCGGCCGTCGAGCCGTCCCGCACGCCGACGCACAGCTCGCTGCTGGCGTTGACCAACTGGACTGCTTCTTCCGGGAGTTGGGGCGGGTGCCCGGGGTCGAACGCCTCGACCTCGGTCAGCCCGACCGCGAGCCCCGGCCGTGGGGCGACCACCACCCTGATCCGCTGGGCCTCGATCCGCTCGAAGTCCAGTTGGGTGACGTCGTTGGCGACCGGCGCCGGCGGCTCGCCGGGCAGCGGAGTCCAGCCGTCGCCGCCGTCGTACTCCACCCGGTAGTCGGCTGGCAGCGCCACCTCGCGCTCGTCCACATAGAAGTGCAGCCGCAGCCGGCTCAGCGGCGTCGGCCGGCCGAAGTCCACGGCGAGCCAGTCCTCCGCGTTGGGCGAACCCCAGTTCGTCCAGCGGGAGTTGGGGCCGTAGCCGACCGGGTCGTACCAGACCGAGCCGTCGACGGCGCGCAGCGGGCTGTCGTGCGGGCTGGTGTGGGAGGCGGTGGCCGCCGGGAACGCGTGGGCCGGGATGTCCTCGTGGTCGTCGAACGGGTTGCTGGCCAGGTTGGTCTCGGGCTCGTAGGGGGCCACCTCCGGCGTCGGCGCCGCCACCGTCAGGGCGCCGACGTCCGTCCTGGAGGCCGCCAACTCCCCGTCGATCCGCACCTGGAGGCCCGCGCCCACGCCATAGCGTTCGCCGGTCCTGTCCCAGACCACGCTCAGCTCGTGGCCCCGGAACGGCACGTGCTCCAGCGCGAAGTACTCCCAGTCGTCGGGGATCAGCGGGTCGACCAGCAGCGTGTCGTCCTCCTGGGGGCGCACGCCCAGCAGGCCGTTGATCACGTGGTCGGGGTAACCGGAGTGGTTGTAGTGCTCGCTGTGGTCGGGCGCGTCATAGATCCACTCCCCGGTGGTCGAGTCGGCGGCCTCGGCGACATAGGGGCGGCCGTCCCGGTACTGCACCCGGGTGTAGGAGCGCAGGAGCTGGTAGAAGTCGTCCCTGGTGACGGCCGTGTTGTTCGCGTACTCGTGGAGCAGGTTGGCCATCGCCACCAGCGTCTGGCTGGTGCCCATCGGCCAGTGCGGGCCGTTCCAGCGGCAACAGCCGTCGTCCGCCTCGTGGTCGAAGAGCCGGTGCCGCCGCTCGGCGGTCGCCGGGCCCGCCGGGGTCGCGAAGCCCTCGGGGTCGGTCAGCTGCTCCCAGGCGGCGGAGAACTCCTCCGTATCGTCCGGGAGGTGGAACATCCACGGGATGTAGCCGGTCAGTTCGCGGCCGTCCAGCAGCGTTCCCTCGGGCAGGATCGGCAGGCTCGGGTCGCGCGGCCCGCCGTTCGGGTGCTGCCCGTACTCCTGCGCCTCGTTGTCCCGCATCTGCTGGAAGAAGAACGACCGCTCGGGGTCCCAGAGTTGGTCCACCACGGCCGTCTTCAGCGCCGCAGCCTCGGCGTCGAACTCGGCGGCCAACTCCTCGTCCCCGACCAGGCGGGCGATCCGGGCGATCGCCAACGCGTCGCCGTACTGGTAGGAGTTGACCGTCGGCCGGTAGCCGACGCCGCCGGCGAACGGGTCGTCGGTCTGGTAGGAACCGATGGTGAACTCGGTGCCGTCCGCGATCGGCGCCTCCCAGTACAGCCCGCGGTCCGGCGCGAAGCGGCGGCTCTCCATCTTCCGGAAGAAGGTGACCAGGCCCGGGAGTTGGGCGGTCAGATAGTCGCGATCGCCGGTGACCAGGTAGCGCTGCCAGACGGAGTCGGCGGCCGCGCCCGTGTAGTTCTGGTTCTCGTCGGTGCCGACCCCGTTGATCCAGTACTCGGTGTCCTGGTCGAGGTACTGGCGGTTCCACAGCCAGCGGCCGTCGCGGTTGTTGTGCCACTGGTTGAGCCCGATCCCGCCGTAGCGCGCCGACCACTCGACCGGCACCTGGAACTCGTTGATCACATAGCCGGTGCCCGGCCTGGTGCTCTTCAGGGCCCTGCGCAGGGTGGACCAGCGGTAGTAGTAGATCTCCTGGATCTGCGCGTCGGGCACTTCCAGGAACGGGATGTTCTCCAGGTACCAGCCCGTGGTGTCCAGGTCGGCGACCAGCGCCCGGTGGTCCAGCAGGTCCTCGTCGAACGTGGCGGGCGGCGCGGGCGTTGACGGTGCGGGCGTTGGCCGGGCCGCCGAGGCCGCCGGGCCCGTGAGCAGGCCGACGGCGACTCCGAGAACGAGAGCCGTCCCAACGGCTCGACGGCGCTTGCTCATGCTCGACTCCTCAGCGAAACGGCAACAGAGTCACACAGAACATCGAGGGAACGCCCCAGAAGTTAACGGAAGAACGCGGGTCTGCCTAGATAACTCGTTTGAATTAGTTGATAGTTGATCGCATGGCCGATTGTGATCGATCACCACCCAGCGGCGTCCGCGCAGCGGAGAGCCCCGGCCGAGCGGGCGCGTGAGGCCCGAGACGGCCCTCCGCTCGGCCGGGGCATGCGGGCAAAATAGCAACCCGCAAGAACTTGCGAAAGAGCTTGCACGGCTCCTTCGGCGACCGGGCTCAGTCGCCCAGCATCGCCAACTCGCCGCCGTCGGCCAGCGTCGCCGTCAACCGCGCCTGGGCGCCTTCCTCGGCCGGCAGCGCCACCGTCCTGCCCTCGCCCCGGCCCGTCACCGCGCCGCCCGCCGCGATCTCGACGACCTCCTCGCTGCCGGCCGCCAACAGGAACCAGCCCGCGTCCTGCGAGCGCCACAACATCCCGCTCAGCACGGCCGGTTGACGCTCGCCGCAGGACGGAACGTCCTCGGCCGCCGCCGTCTTCACCGCCCCGTCGTCCTCCTCGTGCGAGGGGTCGAGGAACTGCGTCCAGACCCGCGCGCCCGTGCCGCGCCAGGTCTCCGCCCGGCCACAGACCCAGCGCGCGGTCCCGCCGTCCTCCGGCAGCGACTGCTCGGCGAACTCCCACGCGTTCACCGACCGCACCCCGGCACCACCGATCGACGCCAGCTGGCAGGCCAGCGGGCCCCACGCCTCCCGGGTCGCGGCCACCGAACCGCCGTCGCCCGCGACGCCGGGCGCGCCACGGGTCAGCAGCGCCGGCGTCAACTCGCCCAGATCCGCGAGGAGGAGAGGTCCTCCGCTTTCGGCCCCGCCGCTCCCCGCCGCGCCGTCCGCCGTCAGATGGAGCGCCGGCACCTCGGTGCACGCCCCGTCCTGGCGCGCGGAGTGCAGGGGGCCGCTCACCCCGTGTTCGTCCACCGGCAGTTCGGCGGCCGGCCGGCCCGGGACCAACAGGTCCGCCGAGGCCGCCTCCGTCACCCAGGGTGCCAGCAGATAGCGGGTGTTGCCGTCCCCGCGCTGCACCACCACGGCCGAGGCACCCGAAAGGCCGGCGCCGTCCACCCGCGCCAGATCCAACACCACCTCGCCCTCCCGCGCGCCCGTCGGCTCCGCGTACCGCACCAGCCGCAGCCCGTCGTGCAGCAGTACCACGGAGATCCCGCCGACCTCCCCGGCGAAGAGCAACTGCGCCGGGCCCGGCGGCGGACCGGTCTGCGTTCCGGGCGTCGCCGAGACCCGCACCTCGTCACCCGGGCGCGCCCACACCGCCAACGCCCGCCGCAGCAGGCCCGTGTCGTCCAGCGCCGAACCGCGCGCCGGCCACACGGAGAAGTCCGTCCGCGCCGCCTGCCGCCAGGCGTCGGCCGGCATCCGCCGCAGGCTCGCCGGGTCGAGCGCCGCCTGCGCCGCCGCGTTCTCGCTGTACGGCGGGGCGGCGGCGCCGTCCGGGCCCCAGCCGTCGGGGAACACGGCGAAGCCGCAGCCCACCACGGCCACCGCCACCGCGCCGACCAGCGCGGTCCTGGTGCGCTGCCGGCGCCGCAACAGGTCGGTCGGGCGCGCCTGGAGGGCGCACGGGTCGACCAGCGGCGCCTCGCTCTCCACGGCGTCGGCGGCGGCCATCGCCGCCTCGATCCGCTGCTCGGGCTCCCCGGCGCCGGCCAGCAGCAGCCGGATCTCGGCCGGGCTCAACTCGTCGATCCTGCGCAGCGCGTAGGCGGCGCGGGCGGTCGCTGACAGCGCCCCGAGGCGCTGGTCGAGCGCCACCTCCTCCGGCTCGCCGGCGCGCGGGAAGAGGCGCAGGCCCCACACCCGGGGCAACGAGAGCGGCAGCGGCGCCCTCGGTGGCCAGCCGAACTCGCGGCCGGCGAACCGCACCGGCCGCTGCGCCGCCAACGCCGCCCGCACGACTCGCAGTCGCAGCAGCGCGTAGCCGGCGTCCGTGGCGGGCGCGGGCGCCGGCGCGGTGCCGCCGGCGCGCTGCGCCGGCAGCACCGGCGGCGTCTCCTCGGCGGACCGGCCGCGCGGCAGGGCCCGTTGGGCGACGGCGTGCGCGCCGAGCACCCGCCGGTGGCGGCCCAACGACGGCGGCAGAATCAGGTAACCGAGCCTGACCAGCCGGGGATAGTGCTCGACCAGCACGGCCTCGGCCTGGTCGATGGCCAACGCGGGCGCGGCCCGCCGGGCGTCGCTGGGGGAGATGTCACTGGAAGGCACAACCGGCAGAACGATCCGCACCACGGACGGTTACGCACCGCACGCGGAGCGTGTTGGCGCGCCGGGGGCGCGTGCCGGGACCGGCGAGAGCCGTCCCGGGCGGGACTTTTCTACGGGCACGGCGCGGGGATGAGGGTGCGCCGGCCGGCTTTCGGAGAGGCGCTCCGCTTGGGTGGTTGTGCGGTGGCGGGAAGTGTGGAGGTGGAGAGGTGTTCCGGTTCGGCGGCTGCGTGGGCGTGCGGGGGCGTGCTGGTGCGTGGGCCTGCTGGTGGCGAACGGCGGTCGGGGATGCTGGTGTTGCGGGCCGCAGCGATCCGGAGAGGCGGTCCGGTTGAGGCCGGCTTTCGGAGAGGCGCTCCGCTTGGGTGGTTGTGCGGTGGCGGGGAGTGTGGAGGTGGAGAGGTGTTCCGGTTCGGCGGGTGTGTGGGCGTGCGGGGGCGTGCTGGTGCGTGGGCCTGCTGGTGGCGAACGGCGGTTGCGGACACCAATGTTGCGGGCCACAGGTAACCGGAGAGGCGGTCCGGTTGGCCAGGGGCGCGACGGTGGTCGTGGGTGGGGGTTACGCGGGCCAAATGGAGTGCGGAGGCGTTCTCCGGTTGGCCGTGCCGCCGATGCGCGCCGGCTGTGAACGGCGGCCGGTGTGCGGGGCGCGGAGAAGGTCTCCGCCTGGCCGTGCCCCGGCGGCAGGCCGCCCGCGTCGAAGTCTCGCCGCGCGGCGGCCCGTTCGCCCGGCCCTTGCCGCGCCAGGCGACGGCGGCCGGGGTCCGTGCTCAGGTGGTTCGCCCGTGCGGCCGGGCCAACTGTCGGGCAACCCCCGTCCGCCGGCGGCCCCTTGCTCTGCGACTCCGCCGCCGCATCGGCCGAGCCGCGCCAACGCCCGGCCCCAGGCCCGGCCGACCCGCAATGCCCGAGTCCAGCCGGCGGCCCGCCTCCGGGCCCGGCACCACGCACCACACTCCCCGAGAGAAGCACCCCGGCAGGGCCGCGGCCGCCACCACGAACCGTCCCGGCGGGTGCGGCCCCCGGGGCCGCACCCCACCAGAACCCCGCTGCGCCGCCCGCGCCGAGGGCTTTCGTCGAGGGCTACCGCTCCAGGTAGGCCAACACCGCGAGCACGCGACGGTTGTCGTCGTCGGACGGCGGAAGGCCGAGCTTGGCGAAGATGTTGGACGTGTGTTTCGCGACCGCCCGTTCCGTGACCACCAGACGTTCGGCGATGGCGGCGTTCGACCGGCCCTGGGCCATCAGCTCGATCACCTCCAGCTCGCGCGGCGTCAGCTTCTCCAGCGGCGAACCGTGGCTGCTGCGCTGCGCCAGCAGCTGCTGAATGACCTGCGGGTCCATCGCCGTGCCGCCGCTGGCGACCCGGCGCACCGCGTCCACGAACTGGTCGGCGTCGAAGACCCGGTCCTTGAGCAGGTAGCCGACGCCGCCGGCGCCGTCGGCCAGCAGCTCGCGCGCGTACAGCTGCTCCACATGCTGGGACAGGACCAGCACCGGCAGCCCCGGTTGCTCGCGGCGCGCCTGGAGCGCGCACTGGAGGCCCTCGTCGGTGAACGACGGCGGCAGCCGCACGTCCACCACGGCCACGTCCGGCTTCAACTCGGCGAGGGCCCGGGTGAGTTCGGGCCCGTTGTCCACGGCGGCCGCCAGTTGGAAACCGTGTGCCTCCAGGAGCCGGACGAGACCATCCCTGAGTAGAAACAGGTCTTCGGCGACAACTACCCGCACGGAACTCTCCGTCTCCTGAACGTTTGCCGACCAGTGGAGCAGGGCCCCAGTGGAGCAGGGCCCCGGTGGGGCCCGGCCGGCCCCTAGCCTATGCCGTTCGAGGCCAGGCCAGGCCCTACCGGCCCGACCCGAAGGGGCCCGGCCCACCGGCGCGGTCGCCCGGGTGGTCGGGGTGGCGCGTCAGTGGGGGACGACCGTGGAGAGCACCGAGGGCAGGCCGGTCCAGTCGGAGCTGGCGACCGCCGCGCCGCCGGCGGCCAGCCGGTTGACGCGCTCCAGCGCCTCCGCCTCGCTCGGGTCGGTGTTCGAGATGGGTGGGGCGACATTGTGGGCGTCGGTCATCACCAGCAGGTAGTTCCGGTCGGTGTACCAGCCGGTGTCCACCGAGCCGAGGAACGTGGCGGCGTCCCCGTCGAAGACCACGAACCACGGGCGGATCGACTCTTCGTACCGGTTCACCCGGGGGTCGTCGCCGGCCTCGGCGCCGTGCACGGCGGGGAAGGCCACCGCCTGCCCCAGGTTGCCCGAGGCGGACAGGTCCCGCAGGTGGCGGCCGTACTCGACGTCCGTCCACAGGTTGTCGAGGGGATTCCCCTCCTCGACGGTTCCGGGAATCAGATGGATGAGGAACTTTCCGGCCAACGCGTCGCGGCTGGGCCAGCCGTCGGCGGTGACGGCCGCGTCCAGCGTGGGGTGGTCGCCGGTCAGGTCGGCCGGCCGGAGGAGCGCGTCGCCGAGCGCTTCGTTGACCAGCGCGTCGAAGGCGGCGGGCCCGCGCCCGAGATTGTCGGCGAAGCCGTCCTTCATCTCGAGCTTCAACAGGATCGGCCGATGGCCGGGGTTGGCGTCGTGCCAGGTCCGAAGGTCGGCCAGGCAGGCGGCCAGGTTCTGGTCGCGGTCTCCGCTGCGCAGGCCGTCGGGGGTGGTGGCGCCGACGCAGTTGTTCTCGTTGGTGAACGGGCTGTTGTGGCCGACCCGCCAGCCTGAGCCGAAGAAGTTGGTCCAGACGTCGATCTCGATCATGCCGGCGCCGGAGTCCAGGGCGTCGGCGAGATAGGGGAACGCGCTCTGGAGATAGGCGTTGTGCACGCCGACCGAGGTGCTCGCCGAGTAGGGCGCCTGTCCGGGCTCGGCGGCTTGCACCCCGCCCGCGCCCACCAGCAGAACGCCGACCCCGCCGACGGCCACCGCGCCGCCGCCGAACCACCTTCGCGGGCCCGTCCCGTTCGCCGTCCGGTGCCTTGACCTCATCGACCTGTTCATCCGCGCCACCTTCGCTGGGTGAGGAGGAGCTGTGGGGGCGTGCGCGCGTCCACGACGCACAACACGGCGCCAGCGTAGGCGAGTTGTCATGCACGCGCGATGATCCGAGGGCGAACTCCGGTGGCACGGCGGATGGCCGCTCCGCTTGGAGCCGGCGGGGCGAATGCGGAGAAGCGGCCCGGCGGCCTGCGGGAACGGAAACGGAGATCGCGTCCGTTTCGGCTCCCGTCCCGGTCGACCGCCGAGCCGCCCTCAGTCGTCGCCGCCCCCGCCGCCCCCACCGTTCACCGAGGCCGTGTCGATGGCGCACTCGGGGATGCCCCAGCGGTCCAGCAGCGTCGCGTAGGTCCCGTCCTCGATCAGCAGGTCGATCGCCTCGGCGACGGCGTCGCGCAGCGTCGTCTGGTCCGGCGGGACGCCGACGCCACGGAACCCCCTCTCGGCCGAGTCGAGCGCGACGGTCAGGCCAGTGCCGGGGTGCTCATGGAGATAGCGCGCGCCCTGCGAGTAGAGCAGCACCGCCACGTCCGCCTCGTTCTCCTGGAGTGCCTCGACCATGTCGTCCCTGCTGGGGACGGGCAGCAGTTCCACCGGCTCCGCGCAGTGCGCGGTCGACTCGGTGACGACCTCCTGGAGATAGGCGTCGTCATAGGAGGTGACCCGCAGCCCGCACAGCTCCGCCAACTCGCCCGAGCGCTGCGGGTCGTCGCTCATCACCGCGAAGCCGTCACCGAAGTGGTTGACGAAGTCCAGGCCCAGGTCGCGGCGTCGCTCGGCGGTGTCGGTGAACCCCGACATCACGACGTGCCCCGGCGTCTCCGCGCTGTTCCGCAGCGCTCCCTCGACGGCGGTCGGTCGGTCGTCGGTCAGGGTGAACACCGCCTCGACGCCGAGTCGTTGGGCCATCGCCACCGCGAGGTCCATTTCGAAGCCGACCGGCTCGCCGTCCTCCTCGTAGAGGACCGGGTTGTGGCGTTCGGTCACCCAGAAGGTGAGTTCGCCCGCCTCCCGCGCCTCGGCCGGCAGCAGGCCGGCCAGCGGGGCGTCGTCGCTCGGACCGTCTGCGCCGCCGGCCGGGCCGTCCGGGTCCTCGGCGGCCGTGCCGCCCGTCTCGTCCCCCGTGCCGCCGTCGTCGCCGGAGGCGGCGAGGACGATCAGCGGTACGGCCACCACCAGGGCCGCGACGCCGGCCACCGCCGCCAGCACCGAACGCCGGCGCCGCGCGGGGTCGTTCGCGGCCGTGGTGCCGGCGGGCGCGTTCGGCGGGAACGTGGGCGCGGCGGCCGGCGGGGGAGAGACGCCCGGTGGGGGAGAGGCGTCCGCCGAGGGAGGGAAACCCGGTGGCGGAGAGGCGCTCCGGTACGGGGCCGGCGGCGGGGTGCCCGGCGGGGTCGGGCTCCCCCAGGCCGGCGGGCCGCTCACCGGCGCGTCGAAGTCGAGCAGCGCGGCGGCATCCTGACCGAGCCGTGCGGTCAACGCCGCCGGCAGCCAGAAGTCGTCTCCGGATCGCTCCCGGGCCACCGCCTCGATCTCGTCGACCGTGGGGCGCAGCCCCGGGTCCTTGGCCAGGCAACGCGCCACCAGCGCGCGCAGCTCACCGTGCAACGGGCCGTCGCTCGGCCCGAGTTGGGGCTCCTCGTGGAGCACCCGGTAGAGCACCGTGTGGGTGGAAGCGCCGTCCCAACTGAACGGGGCCCGCCCCGTCGCCGCATACGCCAGCACCGCGCCCAGCGCGAACACGTCGGTGGCGCCGCCGAGTTGGTCGCCCCTGATCTGCTCGGGCGGCATATAGCCGGGGGAGCCAACCAGCGAACCGGTGCGGGTCACCACGCTGGCGTCCGCCGCCCGGGCGATCCCGAAGTCGATGACCTTCGGGCCCTCAAGCGTCACCATGACGTTCGACGGCTTGAGGTCGCGGTGGATCAGGTCGCTGCCGTGGATGTCCCTCAGCGCCAGGGCCAGCCCGAACGCCAGCGCCCACACCGAGGTCGCCGGCAGCGGCCCGTGCAGTGACTCCACCACCTGCCGCAGCGGCGGCCCCGCCACATAGCCGGTGGCGACCCATGGCACCGCCGACTCCGTGTCGCTGTCCAACACGGGCGCCGTCCACAGCCCGCCGACCCGCCGCGCCGCCCGCACCTCGGCGCGGAACCGCAGCCGGAACTCCGGTTCGCGCGCCAGGTCTCCGCGCACCACCTTGAGCGCCACCATCCGGCCGCCCGTCGAACGCCCCAGATAGACCTGGCCCATTCCACCGGCGCCCAGCCGCCCCAACAGCCGATACGGACCGACGGCCGCCGGGTCGTCGGGGCCCAGGGGCGCGGGGCCGAGAGCCCCACCCGGCCGCATCTCCGCCACGTGCCGCCTCCTCGAAGCGTTCACCGCGCCCGCCCCTCGACGAGCGTCACGATCGTAACCGCCCGACTCCTCAGCGCAGGGGCGCTCCACAAAGCCCCACTCGGATAGGCACAGTTGACCGAAAAGCCATGCCGCGCCGTCGGTGGCTGAACCGGAGATGGTCTCCGAAAGACCCGCCGGCTCGTCAGCCGCCGCCCGGTCCTCCCGTCAGCTCTCCCGCCAGCCGGTCGTCGCGGCCCAACGTTCCGCCGCCCCCATCAGCACCGCCGTGGCCGGTGCCTTGATCTGGCCGTAGTCCGTCAGGTCGCGAACGCTCCCGGCTAGCCGGATCTTGAACGCTCCCCACGCGTCGCGCGCCGCCGCGTCCGCCAGCAGATAGTCGCGGAACAGCAGCGCGAACCGGGCGTTGGGGCCGCCGTGCGCCCGCACATGGACGTTGCAACGCTCCGCCGCGCCGACCGGCGGCGCGAACACCAGCTTGGGGTGGGTCGCCCCGTTCGCCGTCTCACTCCGGTTCCACGGCTCGGGCCGCAACCGGTAGCCGAGGGCGGTCAACGGCGGGACCAGCGACGCCGGTTGGGGCGGGCCGGCGACCCTGATCTGAAGGTCGACGCAGTCCTTGGCGGCCAGCCCGGGCACCGATGTCGACCCCACATGGTCGATCGCCAACGCCAACGGGCCGAGCGCGCCGCCCAGTTCGACCGCCAGCCGGGCGAACCTCGTCGCCCACGCGGCCCGGTGGGGCACCACCTCGACCGGCGCCACCTCGTCGGGAAACGGCATCCGTAACACCTCTCCGCTTGCCGTCCCGCACGTGACCGCCGTCCCGCACGTGACCCTCGCCCCGCGTCCGGGCCCCGCGCCTGGCCGCTACTCGGCCCGTACCTGGCCGCGCCGGGCCAGGCTGCACGGGATCTCGATGGTGACCAGTGTCGGCCCGCCCTCGGGGCTGCTGATGGCCAGCACCCCGTCGAACGCGCCCAGCCGCCGTTGCAGGCCGCGCAGCCCGCTGCCACCCTCCAGCGATGCGCCGCCCCTGCCGTTGTCGGTGATCGCGACCCGCAGGGTGCGTTCCTTGCGGTTGTAGTAGATGTCCAGCCAGATCCGCTCGGCCCGCGCGTGCTTGGCCGCGTTGGTCAGCACCTCGCTGATCGCGAAGTAGGCGGCGGACTCCACCGGTTCCTCCAAGCGGCCCGGCAACTCCACGTCCACCTCGACCGGAACCTGCATCCGCAGGGCCAACGCCCGCGCCGCGTCGCCCAGTCCGCGCTCGGCCAGCACCGGCGGGTGGATGCCGCGCACCAAGTCGCGCAGCTCGGTCAGCGCCTCGGCGGAGTTGGCCCGCGCCTGCGCCAGCATCCGCTTCGCCTCGTTCGGGTCCTTCTCGATCAGCGCCTCCACCGCGCCCAGGCTCATGCCCATCGCCACCAGCCGAGCCTGCGCCCCGTCGTGCAGGTCGCGTTCGATGCGCCGCAGCTCGGCCGCGGAGTCGTCCACCGCGTCGTGGCGGGTCTCCTGGAGCCTGGCCACCCGCTGCGCCAGCAACTGTTTCTCCGGCGCCCCGATCATCACCCGCACGAAGTGGAAGTGCAGCGCGATCAGCCGGGTGTTGTAGCGCAGCCCCAGCACGATGAACGCGAGCCCGACCAGCCCCGCCAGCATCGCCGTGAAGAAGCCGGAGACCGGGACGAACGCCCACCAGAACGTGCCCACCGTGTTCACGATGGGCACCCAGACGCCGGCCGCGAAGACCAGGCCCCACAGGCCGTAGGAGAGCAGCCCGAACGGCAGCAGCGCCAGCACGAAGCCGACCACCCCGTCGGGCAGCAGCCACAGCACGTCACGCCAGGTGGCGGGGTCCTTCAGCAGTTGGATCGCGCGGTAGACCTGGCCAGCGATGCCGCCGCGCGGATCGTGCGGCAGCGGCCGGTAGGCGTCGGGGATCGAGATCCCGCACCAGGAGTCGGCGAACTGCCGTCGCTGGTTGGCGTTGGCCCGGATCGCGGGCACCAGCACCGGGACGGCCAGCAGTCCCACGCCCAGGGGCACCAGCACCAGGGACACCACGAAGAGGGCGAACAGCGTCAGCGACGCGCCTAGCGACAGCAGCATCAGCAGCAGCCCCTGGGCCGCCGCCAGCAGGCCGTTCCCCGGCCGTTCCCGTCTCATCTCGTCGTTGACCCTTCCACTCACTCGCACCGCCCCCGTGTGCCCACAAGTCTCACTCGCTGAAAGGGGGAGCGTAACGGGGGCAGACCCCGAAAGCCCGGTGGCGCTGGATACACCTCGCGCACCGTCCGAGACCGGAAGCCCCGTCGCGATCTTGCGGAGAGGTTCTCCGGGGCGGCTTTCCGACGGGTACCCAGGGCAGGTTCCGGAGGGGTTCTCCGAGAGGGCCCGTTCGCAACGGTCTCCCGAGCGGCTTCCGGAGACGTTCTCCGGCAGGACCTTCCGGAGGGCGCCCCGGGGAGGCCTGGTGGAGAGGGTCTCCGGAACCGGGTCCCCGGTGGGAGCGGGAACTCCTCTCGGACGGCATTCCGGAGCGGTTCTCCGCAACCGCCCTCCGGCGCCCCTCCCGGCAGTAGCGTTCCGGAGAAGCTCTCCGCAACGGCCACACGGAGCGGGCTCAGCGGAGCGGTTCTCCGGAAGCGACCTCCTGGAGGCAACCTTCCGGAGAGGCGCTCCGAAACCGTCTTCCGGAGAGGTGCTCCGGAAAAGCCTGCCGGGAGTTGGGACCTCGCAGGGCGGCCGTCCGTGGAGCGACTTTCCGGAGCGGTTCTCCGTTCAAGGGGCCGGGCGCACACCGAAGGCGCCCGCCTCGGACGAGCGCCTTCGATGTGATTCCCCCGATGCCACGCCCGAGCTGTTGGCCGTGGGCCGAGGGAGTTCGTGGGGCCGGTCGAACTGACCCGGGCCTGACCGGAGAACCGCTCCGGCGACGGTCAGACCTGGCCGGCCTGCTCCAGGTCGGTGCAGCAGGTCTCCACCATCAGGCGGGTTACCACATACGGGTCGCAGTTGGCGTTCGGACGGCGGTCCTCGATGTAGCCCTTCTTGTCCCGCTCCACCTGCCAGGGGATGCGGACCGAGGCGCCACGGTTGGAGACCCCGTAGCTGTACTCGTTCCACGGCGCGGTCTCGTGCGCCCCGGTCAGCCGGTCCTCGACACCGGTCCCGTAGTTGCGCACGTGGTGCAGCGGCTTGCCCTCCTTGCCGAGAGCGTCACACGCGGTGATGATCGCGTCATAGCCCTCGCGCATCGCCTTCGTCGAGAAGTTGGTGTGCGCGCCGGCGCCGTTCCAGTCCCCCTTGGCAGGCTTGGGGTCCAGCGTCGCGGAGACCCCGAAGTCCTCGGCCGTGCGGTACAGCAGCCAACGGGCCACCCACAGCTGGTCGGAGACCTCCAGCGGGGAGAGCGGCCCCACCTGGAACTCCCACTGGCCCGGCATCACCTCGGCGTTGATGCCGGAGATGCCCAGGCCGGCCGCCAGACAGTTCTCCAGGTGCGCCTCGACGATGTCCCGACCGTAGATCTCGTCGGCGCCGACGCCGCAGTAGTAGCCGCCCTGCGGCGCGGGGAAGCCGTTCTCCGGAAAGCCCAGCGGGCGCGAGCCCTTGAAGAAGGTGTACTCCTGCTCGATGCCGAAGATCGGCTCCTGAGCGGAGAACCTCTCCGCCACCGGCCGCAGCTGCGCCCGGGTGTTGGAGACATGCGGGGAGTCGTCCTCGGTGTTGTAGACCTCGCACAGCACCAGCAGGTGGTTTCGGCCCCGGATCGGGTCCGGGTAGCTGGCCACCGGCTTGAGCACACAGTCCGAGTCGTGCCCCTCGGCCTGGTTGGTGCTCGACCCGTCGAAGCCCCACACCGGCGGCTCCGCGCCGTCCGCCAGGATCTTGGTCTTGGAACGCAGCTTGGCGGTCGGCTCCGTGCCGTCGATCCAGATGTACTCGGCCTTGTAGCTCACGGTGGGGACTCCTTGGGAGGTCAACGCGGTTGCTTCGCGGGTGCTTGCGCGGGACTTCACGGGACTGCGCGGGGGGCGTCCGCCGGCGCCTTCGCCTGCGCGCCTCGCCGGTGTGGATGGCGTGCCGCTTCGAACGTTGGGCACACCATCGCCAGCGGCGATTGCCCTTCCGTTGCCCGGTTGTTAAGCCACTGTGAACGAGTTGCCGATCCGGCCCGGGGCCGGCTGTGCGGGCCCGGGAGCGAGATCGTTAGGGTGGGGCGGCGCCTCCGGCCGCCGGGCCCCGGCGCCTCGGCGCCGCCACGGCAGCACCGTGGCACGGCGCGACGGCGGACGGCGTGGCGAACAACGCGTGGTCGCGGCGTCACGGCAGACGAAGCGCCGAACAAGCGAGAGAGGCGTGCACAGGATGAGGATTGGCCTGCTCGGCACCGGCCCCTGGGCCGGCGTCACCCACGGCCCCGGCCTGGCGGAGCATCCCGAGGTCGAACTGGTCGGCGTCTGGGGCCGCAGGCCCGAGGCGGCCGCCGAGTTGGCGACCACGCTGCGCACCCGCCCCTACGACACCCCCGAGGCGCTCTTCGCCGACTGCGAGGCGGTCGCCTTCGCGCTGCCGCCCGACGTGCAGGCGCCGCTCGCGGTGCGCGCCGCCGAGGCCGGCTGTCACCTGCTGCTGGAGAAGCCGGTGGCCACCACCGTCGACGGCGCCCGCGCGGTGGCCGAAGCCGTGGCCGCGCACGACCGCGCCTCGGTGGTCTTCTGCACCTTCCGCTTCGCGCCGGAGACCTCCTCCTGGGTGGCGGCGCAGAGCGGCACCGAGGGCTGGCTGACCGGCAGCGTCCAGGCGTTCGCCGCGCTCTTCGGCGGCCCCGAGGAGCCGGAGTCGGCCACGCCCTGGCGCCGCGAACGCGGCGCGCTGTGGGACATCGGGCCGCACGCCCTCTCGCTGCTGCTGCCCCCGCTGGGCGACGTCGACCTCGCCTCGATCCGTGCCGCGCGGGGCCCGGACGACATGGTGCACGCGGTGCTTCGCCACGCATCGGGCGCCACCAGCACCCTGACCCTCAGCCTCTCGATGCCACCGCAGGCCGCCGGCTTCCAGGCCGAACTGCGCGGCGCCGCAGGCGTCTCGACCCTCCCCGAGTCGAGTGGCGGCACCCCGCTCCGCCCGTTCCAGCGTGCCGTTGACGCCCTGATCCAGGCGGCGAACGGCGGCCAACCCCACCCGTGCGACGCCCGGTTCGGCCTCCGCGTCACCGAGATCCTGGCGGCGATCGAGTCCGCGCTGGAGACCTCGCCGTCGGGCCGGAACGCCTAGAGCGCCGGACCCCGGACCGCTGAACTGCCGGACCGCTAGGCCGGGTTCCGGACTCCGTCGACCGGCCGGGTCAGGTCCAACGACCAGGTCTGGCCGGTCTCCCGGGGCCCGAAGCGGGTGTGCGGCGCGCTGTCCGTGAGCGTGAAGCCGGCCGCCTGGTAGAGCCGGCGGGCGCTGGCCAGGCACTCGTTGGTCCACAGCACCATCCGGCGGTAGCCGGCCCCGCGCGCGAAGTCGAGGCAACAGGCGACCAGCGCGCCCCCGATGCCGAGGCCGCGCGCGTGCGGCTCGACCAACAGCAGCCGTAGCCGCGCCGTTTCGGGATCGTCCGGTTCGGCGACGCAGAGGATCGACCCGACCGGTTCGCCGTCCCACTCCGCGATCCACGCGGCCTCGCGCGCCGCGTCCTGCTCGCGGGCGAACGTGGCCACGACATCGGCGACCAGCGCCTCGAAGGCCGCGTTCCAGCCGTACTCGGCGGTGTAGAGCGCGCCGTGCCGCTGGATCACCCACCCCAACTCGCCGGGCCCCGGCGGCCGGAGAAGGTGTCCGGTTGGGCGTCGGCGCAGTCCCAGCAGCAGCGTGACCACGCGCAGCGCGGCGCCGAGGCGCTCGCGTTCGGCGGCCGACAGGTCGCGGACCAGGGCTCCGGTTGTCTCCTGCGCCCTCCGGTCCAGCAGCCGAGCCGCCTCCCGGCCGGCGCCGGTCAGAGCGACCAACTGCCGGCGTGAGTCGGCCGGATCGTTCTGCCTGCCGACCAGGCCCCTGGCCTCGGAGCGCGACAGCAACCTGCTGAGCTGCCCGGCGTCCATGTCCAACCGTTCGCGGAGCGCCGCCACCGGCACCCGGCGCCCGGCGGCCAACTCGTAGAGCACCCGGGCCTCCGGCAGCGAGTGCCGGGTGCCCAGTCGGTGGCGGTAGTCCAGGGCGCCGATCAGCCGGGTGTACTCGCGGCTGAACTCCCGCAGCGAGCGCACCAGTTCCTCGTCGACCGGTTCCTCGGCGGAGCCGGCCGGCCTCGTTTGAGCATTCATTGACTCAGTCAAACGTATACGGCGCCCGCCCCACAACCCCCCGAGCGTCGCTGCCCGTCACCGAGCCCGCGAGCCCGCGAGCCCCCGAGCCCCGCCGGGCGCACAACGCCTCCGACGGGGCTCGGTTCGAGGTCTCCGGGGCTCGTTCGGGCCTCGGGGCCCCGTTCAGGCCCGGGGGTGGTGGCCCAGGGCGACCGCGACCTCCTGCACGTTCTGGTAGGCCAGCTCCTCGGGCAGGTCGGCGCGCACCGTCTCGATCAACGGCTCGGGCGCGTGGTTCTGGTCGAGCGCCGCGAGCACCTCGGGCCGGTCGGCGGGGAAGTCGGTCCGCCGCAGATAGCGGGCCAGCTCGAAGCGGAACGCCTCGTCGTCCCACTCCTCGGCGTTCGCCCCGGTGCCCGGTCGCACGGGCCCGTCCGCCAGCGGCGGATCGTCGTCGGCCGCCGGCTCGGGGTCGTGCCACTCCTCGACCCTCGACGGTCGCTCGCCGCGCAACATGCCCTGAAGCTCATGCTTCATCTCGTCGTCGCGACGCGGGCTGTACTGGTCGCTCCCACGCTGCTGCATGGCTTCCTCCTCACCACGTCGGGAGCGCCTCGGGTACCCGTCGCGGCCCTTCCCACACCGCGTACCGGGGACGGGAGGAGGGGCCGGGTGGTTTGCCGTCCCTCCGGGCGGGGAACTCGGTCAGTCCGGGTCGGTGAGCGGCCTGGCACAGGGAAAACGCACAAGCTCCGGGTCGGGGAAATCAGGGGCCCCGCCCGGAGTGTTCTCGCGCCCGCCATCCGCCACCGGTCCGTACCCCTTCTCCGTTTCCACCGGTCCACGGCCGGGGAACGGGTCACGCCCGTTGAACGGTCACGGCTGGGGTTCGCCGGCCGTCGCGCCCAGCAGGGAGTGCCAGGCGGAGTCGAGGCAGGTCTCCTCGTCATGGGCCGCCTCCGGCAGCACCGTGGGTATGGCGCGCGCCAGTTGGGCCCGGCCCAGCTGGTCGCAGTAGACGCGCAGGGCACGGTGGCGCGCCTCCTCCTCGGGGAGGGACAACGTGGCCCGCAGCAACGCGGTCAGCGCGTCCAGCCGTCGACTTATCACCCGTTCCAGCACCGCCGCCACGCGTGGCTGTCCGGCCTCGGCGAGCAGCGCGAGTTCGGTCGGGTCCCGGTGCGCGAGACCGGTCATGGTGCGCAGCAACTCCCGCCCCCGCGCGGCCGGTTCGCGTTCCCCGACGGAGACGGCCTCGCGCAGCTCGCGGGTGGAGCGGGCCTCCCAGCCGGCCAGCGCGGCGTCGATCAGGGCGTCACGATTGGTGAAGTGCCAGTAGAAGCTGCCCTTGGTCGCGCCGAGACGCGCGGCAAGCGGCTCGATGGCGATGGCGCTGAGACTTCCCTCGTCCCGCAGCGCGTCGAGCGCCGCTTCGGCCCAGTCCGCAGCCGTCAAACGGCGTCGGGCTCCCCGTCGTTGTGGCATGGGAGAAAGGTAACGTAAAGTTAAAACCATGCGGCGGCGTATGGTGATATGCCCCATAGGTTCGCCCACCGCAACCCGAGTTGTGCCCGGGGTCGGTCGGCCCCCCCCGTCGACCGACCCCGAAACACCCCCCACCGGCCCCCCTCGGGCCGCCTCCCCCGCTTCCCCCCTGTCTGTGCGCCCCAGACCCCCCCCAGCCCTCGGTCGGCCGCGCTACTTCTCGGCCTTCTCCAGGGAGCTGCCTTCCAGGCCGTCCTCGGTGGCGGGCGCCGGCCCCTTGGTGCGCACGCGCTCGACCTCATGCAGCGACTCGCGTAGATCGGCGAGCCAGGAGTCGGCGTTGCGCTCCACCAGCCGCACGCACCATGCCAGCGCGTCGCTCCGGCTGCGGGCCACGCCGCCGGCGATCAGCGTGTCGAGCACCAGCCGTTCCGGCTGCTTGAGGCGGGTCATCACCGGGGCCGAGATGTGGGTGAACATCTCCTGGCTGTGGCCGCAACGTGCCCCCCAGGACAGCTGTCGCCGGAAGCGGATCTGCGCCTCGCGCGCCACCTCGACCCGCTGCGCCCTGGTGCGCTCGCGGAACTCGGTGATGCGCCCCTGGCAGGCCGCCTCGTACTCGGTGATCGATGCCCCGGCGGGGAGGTCCGGCTCCGCTATCCGGCCGATCACCGTGATCTCCTCGCGGTCGGCCGAGACCTCGACCAGCTCGGTGAACCAGGACTCCGGCAGTCGACCGACGAACCAGCCGTGCAGCTCCTGCCGCCCCTTGTCTGTAATCATGTAATCAATATTACGCCTCGGCCGGGCCCCTCGGTCCAGCACCCCGTGTCACGGAACGGTCCCAACGCGCCAGAGGCGTCCGACAGTTGGTAGAAAACGGTCGAACGCCCCCGACGTCTCCCCGCGCACGTTGACCGGCGGGCCGGCGCCGCCGGCAGGACCGGTCAGCGCTGACGGTCGCGGAACCGGTAGGCCGCGCGCTGTGTGCGGGTGATCGACTTCCGGCGGTTGGCCTCCTCGGCGCGCAGCCGGGCGTCGGTGCGGGCCGCCGCCCAGGCGTTCTCGCGCAACAGCTTGCGATAGCTGGTCAGTCGACGCTCGGGCAGGGCGCCCGACTCGATCGCGGCCAGCACCGCACAGCCCGGCTCCGCCTGGTGCGCGCAGTCGGCGAAACGGCACTCCTCGGCCAACCCCTCGATGTCGGCGAAGACCTGGCCCAGGCCGTCGGAGGCCTCGAAGAGGCCGACCCCGCGCAGCCCCGGGGTGTCGATCAACACCCCGCCCTGCGGCAGCGGCAGCAACTCGCGGCGCACGGTGGTGTGTCGACCCTTGTCGTCCACGGCGCGGATGTCGCCGGTGGCGAGCGCCTCCTCGCCCAACAGGGCGTTGCCCAGCGTGGACTTGCCGGCGCCCGAGGTGCCCAGGAGCACCACCGTGCCGCTCAGCAGGGCGGCGAGCGCGTCCAGGCCCTCGCCGTTGAGCGCGCTGGTCGCCAGCACGTCGGCGCCCGGGGCGAGCGCGGCCGCCTCGTCCAACACCGCGTCGGGGTCGGCGGCCCGGTCGATCTTGGTGAGCGCCACCACCGGGCGGGCGCCGCTCTCCCAGGCCAGCGCCAGCAGGCGCTCCAACCGGCCGGCGTCCAGGGAACCGCCGGCCGGGACCGCGAGGACGACGGTGTCGACATTGGCGGCCAACACCTGGCTGTGGGAGTCGCGGGAAACCGTGGCCCGCACGATCGCGGTGCGGCGCGGGAGCAACGCCTCGAGGCGCGGCTGGGCGCCGTCCCGCAGCGCGGCCCAGTCGCCGGTGCAGGCGCCGGGCACGGCCGTGCTCTCGGCGCGCGTCGGGCCGGCGGCGGTGACCAGGTCGCACCGGCCCCGGTCGACCCGGACCACCCGGGCCGGCACCAGCCCGTCGTGCCCGTCGAACGCGGCGGCCCAGCCGTCGTCCCAACCGTGCGCGGCCAGCAGGCCGTTGGGGTCGAGGGGATCGACGGGGCCGTCAGGGCCGGCGGCGTCGTTGGCCTCACCGGACTCGTGGAGGGTGTTGAAGTCGTTGAAATCGTCGGTGGAACGCGAGAAGGAACGCGAACTCATGACAGCTGAGAACCCTTTGTGAAAGGGGCCCGCGCGACGGCGTGACGTCGGAACGCGTCGTCGGTCAGGCGGCGGCCGGGACCCGGGGGAGGAGAAGGACGGTCCGTGCGCTGCTCGGGGCAGGCTTCATCACCACAGCCATCAACCTCACCTCCCGCTCTCGGGGCCCTCAACGGGCCAGCGTCACAAGCGCGGTCACTGTACCACCGGGCACCGACACCCGACCCGCGCGAAAGCCGCCCAGGGGTCGGGCGAGGCCACACGAGGGCAGGGGCGAGGGCCGGGCGCCGGTGAGCGACGGCCGCCCGACCCCTCGCTTTCCACCGATCCCGGACCCCGCCCGCTCCGAGACGTCAGTGCTTCAGGAACACCAGCAGGTCCTCGTGGAACTTCTCCTTGAAGCCGGGCACGTTGGCCAGCCCGTGCGGCGCCCCCTCGTAGACATGGAGGGTCGCGTCCGGGATGATCTCGGCCGACTTCCGGCCGGCGGCGTCGATCGGCACGATCTGGTCGTCGTCGCCGTGGATCACCAGGGTCGGCACGTCGATGCGCCGCAGGTCCTCCGTGAAGTCGGTCTCGGAGAACGCCGCGACGCAGTCCAGCGCGCCCCGCACGCCGAGTTGCATGGCCATCAGCCAGAACGCGTACTTGTTGCCCTCCGTCACGTTGTTGTTCGGCCGGTTGGCGCCGAAGAACATCTCGGTCAGATCCAGATAGAACTGCGACCGCTCCTTGCGGATGCCGTCCCGGATCTGATCGAAGGCGTCGATCGGGGTGCCCTCGGGGTTCTGCGGGGTCCTGAGCATCAGCGGCGGCACCGCGCCCAGCAGCAGGAGCCGGCTGACCCGGTCGGTGCCGTGGCGGCCGATGTAGCGCGTCACCTCGCCGCCGCCCGTGGAGTGCCCCACCAGCGTGATGTCCCGCAGGTCGAGCTGCTCGATCACCTCGGCCAGGTCGTCGGCGTAGGTGTCCATGTTGTTGCCGTGCCAGGTCTGGGTGGAACGGCCGTGGCCGCGCCGGTCGTGGGCGATCCCGCGGTAGCCGTTCTCGGCCACGAGGTTGAGCTGGTCGTCCCAGACGTCGGCCTGGAGCGGCCAGCCGTGCGAGAAGACCACGGGCGGCCCGATGCCCCAGTCCTTGTAGTAGATGTGCGCTCCGTCGCGGGTCTTCACAAAGCTCATTGGTGCCTCCTCGGCTGCCTGCGCGCGGGCAGGCGCATACGGCTCGGCCGGCCCGGACCGCCGGGGCGCGAGGCCCCGATGCGGGCCGCTTCTTCGAACGTAGGCCGATAGGCCATTCGGTGCAAAAGCAGCCAAACCGCCCGGTAACCTCCGGCCCCCGGACCGTGCTCCCCGTCCCGCCGCGTGCGTCTCCGGAGCGAGTGGACCGCGCGAATCGGGGTGGACAGGAGGCGGCGAAATTTGCCACGCTGGGCCACCCTCCGTTATCGAACGAATTTACGAGGAAGTGGAGCGTTCATGCCCGTCCCCGCCCCCCTCGCGCCCGAGGTCGCCGCCTTCTACACCGCCCAGACCTCCTTCAGCGACCCGGGCCCGTTCGGCGAGGCATATGCCGCGCTCCCCGCCGACCCCGGCCAACTGGCCCGGGTCGCCCGCGGGTTGGTCATCCATCGGCTGGAGGGCGAACACCGGAACTACGCGATACCCGAGGACCGCCTCCACCACGAAGCCGAGACCCGCTACCTCGACGACATCCTCCGGATCATCCTCGACCGGAACGGCGCACCCCTGACCGAGGAACGCAGCAACGACGACCGTTTCGTCGGCATCTGCCGCGACTTCGCGTTGCTGCTCTGCTCGTTCCTGCGCCATGCGGGCATCCCCGCGCGGATGCGGTACGGCTTCGCCGACTACTTCGCCGACGACGGCTTCCACGCCGACCACGCCGTCACCGAGTACTGGGACGAGCGACGCGGCTGGCTGCTCGCCGACGCCAACGTCGCCACCGAACCCCCCGCCGGCATCGACCCGTTGGACGTTCCCCGCGACCGCTTCCTGACCGCCGGCGCTGCCTGGCGCGCGGTGCGGGCCGGCGAGGCCGACCCGGCGACCTTCGGCGTGCGCACCCCCGAGGTGACCATGGCGGGGGAGTGGTTCGTCAGCGCGGTCCTCTGCCTCGATCTGGCCATGCTCAACGGCACCGAGCCCCTGCTGTGGGACGTCTGGGGCGAGGACCCCACCGACGACGCCGACCTCACGGACGCCCTGCGCGCCCTCAACGACCGCATCGCCCAACTCACCGACCCCGAGGTCGACTTCGCGGCAGCGCGCGAGCTGTACCTCACCACCCCCGAGCTGCGCGCGCCACGGACCGTCCTCTCCCTGGCCTCCTTCCTCGGCCCCCGCGAGGTGACGCTGCGTTGAGCCGTGCCGCGCCCGTGGTCCACAACGGCGAGGGCCGCCACCCCCAGCCGTGGGGTGGCGGCCCTCGCCGTTGACCGTTCGCCGGCCTCGTCGTGCTCGCCGGCCTCGACGCGGCTTAGACGTCGAAGTACAGCTCGAACTCGTGCGGGTGCGGCCGGAGCTGCATCGGGGCGATCTCCTTCTCCCGCTTGAAGTCGATCCACGTCTCGATCAGGTCGGCGGTGAACACACCACCGGCCTGGAGGTACTCGTTGTCGCCCTCCAGCGCCTCCAGCACGGCCGGCAGCGAGGTCGGGACCTGCGGCACTCCGGCGTGCTCCTCCGGGGCCAGCTCGTAGAGGTCCTTGTCGATCGGCTCGGCCGGCTCGATCTTGTTCTTGATGCCGTCCAGACCCGCCAACATCAGCGCCGAGAAGGCGAGATACGGGTTGGAGGACGGGTCGGGCGCGCGGAACTCGACCCGCTTGGCCTTCGGGTTGGAGCCGGTGATCGGGATGCGCATCGCGGCGGAGCGGTTCCGCTGCGAGTACACCAGGTTGACCGGCGCCTCGAAGCCGGGGACGAGGCGGTGGTAGGAGTTCACCGTCGGGTTGGTGAACGCCAGCAGCGACGGGGCGTGCCTGAGGATGCCGCCGATGTAGTAGCGGGCGATGTCCGACAGCCCGGCGTAGCCCTGCTCGTCGTAGAAGAGCGGGGTCTCGCCCTGCCACAGCGACTGGTGGACGTGCATCCCGGAGCCGTTGTCGCCGAAGATCGGCTTGGGCATGAAGGTGGCGGTCTTGCCGTTGCGCCAGGCGACGTTCTTCACGATGTACTTGAAGAGCATCAGGTCGTCGGCGGCGGCCAGCAGGGTGTTGTACTTGTAGTTGATCTCGGCCTGGCCGGCGGTGCCGACCTCGTGGTGCTGGCGCTCGACCTTCAGGCCGGCGGCGGCCAACTCCAGGGAGATCTCGGCCCGCAGGTCCGCGAAGTGGTCGACGGGCGGGGCCGGGAAGTAACCACCCTTGTAACGGACCTTGTAACCCCGGTTGCCGCCCTCCTCGATGGCGCCGGTGTTCCAGGCGCCGGCCTCGGAGTCGATGTAGTAGTAGCCGGCGTTGGAACGGGTCTCGAAGCGCACGTCGTCGAAGACGTAGAACTCGGCCTCGGGGCCGAAGAACGCGGTGTCGGCGATGCCGGAGGAGGCCAGGTAGGCCTCGGCCTTCTTCGCCACGTTCCGCGGGTCGCGGCTGTACGCCTCGCCCGTGATCGGGTCGTGGATGAAGAAGTTGATGTTGATGGTCTTGTCCTTGCGGAACGGATCGACCCGCGCCGTGGACAGATCGGGAACCAGCGCCATGTCGGACTCGTGGATGGCCTGGAAGCCGCGGATCGACGATCCGTCGAACATCAGGTTCTCCGTCGGGTCGAAGGCCTCGACCGGAACGGTGACGTGCTGCATGATGCCCGGCAGGTCGCAGAAGCGGACGTCAATGAACTTGACGTCGTTGTCCGCGATGTACTTCTTGATCTCGTCGGCGTTTCGGAACATCCGATGTCCTCCTAGCCCCGACCCGGCAGGGCGGGGGATGTGCAGCTCGGGAATGGCCCGTCGCGAGGGCCTGCCGGGGCCGACCCTAGGTAGAGGCCATTTCTCGGGCATGACCCACTTGTTTCCCCAGTGTTAACCGGACTTCTCGCCGGATAGCCGGCGGCACGCCGGCACGGCGGCCGCGCTACCGTGGAGGCGTGGACAACCGGCAGGCAATAGGTTCGTGGCTCTCCGGCCCCCGTGCGGCGGCCGAGGACATGGGGATCGACTTCGGTTACCGGGGCGAGCGGTTGGGACTCCCCAGGGAGGGCCCGGGATCGGTCGCGACGGTGGGGCGGCGGGCCGCCGCCATCTGTGTGGACTGGGCGCTGTGCGCCGTGATCGCATACGGTCTGCTCGCCGGCGGGGACGTCGCCACGGCCAACAACTGGACGTTGGTGGTCTTCACGCTGATGTGTGTCCTCACCGTGGGCACGGTCGGGATGACGCCGGGCAAGCGGCTGTTGGGGCTGCGGGTGCTGCACCTGTCGGGGCAGCGCCTCTCGTTCCCCCGCGCGGCGCTCCGCTCGCTGCTGCTGTCGCTGGCGATCCCGGCCCTGGTCTGGGACCGCGACGGCCGTGGCCTGCACGACCGCGCGGCGGGCGCGGTCCAGGTGCGCTTCACCGGACAGGCCCCGGAGAGCCTCTCCGGACCGGCTGCGGACTCCGGACGGGCCCCGGAGGCCTCGGAGACCCCGGAGAAGAAGTAGCCGACATGGGTGGGAGGCCTCGGAGACCCCGGAGAAGAAGTAGCCGACATGGGTGTGGGGTGGGACGACGCCCGTCGTCCCACCCCACACCCATGTCGGCCGGGCTGGCCGCCGGTCGGCCCTCAGCGTCCGCGCCGGGGCGCCTGGTTGTTCCCCTTGAGTCGCATTCCGCCCTTGGGGAGAGGCCCCTTCGGGATCGGCATGTTGTTCATCAAATCCCCCATGGCGCGCAGCCGGTCGTTGACCTCGGTGACCCGAGGACCGGCCAGCACCTTGGGGTACTTCACGATCCGGCGCCGCAGCTCCTTCAGCTCCACCTGGCCCTCGCCCTTGCCCACGACCAGGTCGTGGACGGGGACATCGGAGACCACCCGGTTCATCCGGCGCTTCTCGGCGGCCATCAGGGTCTTGAGACGGTTCGGGTTCCCCTCGCCGACCAGGACCACACCGCACTTGCCGACCGCCCTGTGCACCACGTCCTGCTGCCGGTTGACCGCGATGGCCGGGGTGAAGACGATGCCCCGCCGCATGTTCTCCAGCACGGCGGCCGCCGCACCCGGCTGGCCCTCCATCTGGCTGAAGGCGGCCCGCTCGGCCCGGCGGCCGAACACGATGGCCGTGGTCAACAGCGCGACCAGGAAGCCCAGGATGCCCAGGTAGACCGGGTGTCCCCAGAGAATGCCAATGCCGAGAACGATCCCGAACGTGACAAGAAAGACCAGAGCCAGCCACAGGCCGATCCATCGATCGACCCGCTTGGCCATCTTGTAGGTCAGACCGATCTGCTTCAGCCGGCCTGGGTTCTCGGAATCCTGTTCCTTTTCCTTCCGCGCCATGCCGGTCAGTCTACGGCGCTCCCGGCCCCGCGCTCCCCCGGGTCAGGCACCCGGAGTGGGCAGCGCGGGCGGCGCCTGGCCGGCGTCGGCCGCGCGCAGGGCGCGCTCCGCCTCCCGGTGAGCGGCCGCCCGCTCCTGGTCCTCCCGCACCGCGGACCAGGCGTTCTCCAGAGCCGTGCGCCGACCGCCGGCCAACAGCCGTTCGTCCAGCGCCCGTAGGGCCCGGCCGACCCTCGGCCGCTCCCGGTGCACCAGCTCAACCAGACCCATCACAGCGCCCCTCCCCGTCGCCCCGGACCAGCCGGATCGGACCATCCCCGGTGCGTCCGCCCGCACCCCACGAACCCGCCATGGCTCGGCCATGGATGACGTCCCCCTCAATCGTTGCCCAACGGTATTTCCGCCCCGTGACCCCGGGGTCAACAGCCGGCGGCGCATCGCCGCCCCCGAGGTGCCGCTCCTACGCCACCTTCGGGGTGCCGCGCCGCTCGACGGCCTGACGGTAGAGCCGGCCGGCCCGGTAGGAGGACCGCACCAGCGGTCCCGACATCACCCCGGCGAACCCGATCTCCTCGGCCTCCTGCTGGAGTTCGACGAACTCGTCCGGCTTCACCCACCGCTCCACCGGGTGGTGCCGGGGGGTGGGCCGCAGGTACTGGGTGATGGTGATCAGCTCGCAGCCGGCCTCGTGCAGGTCGCGCAGCGCCTGGCTGACCTCCTCCCGGGTCTCGCCGAGGCCCAGGATCAGGTTCGACTTGGTGACGAGCCCCGCCTCGCGGGAGAGGGTCAGCACCCGCAGCGAACGCTCGTAGCGGAAGGCGGGACGGATGCGCTTGAAGATCCGCGGCACCGTCTCCACGTTGTGCGCCAGCACCTCGGGGCGGGTGGCGAAGACCTCGTCCAGCTGCTCGGGAACGGCGTTGAAATCGGGGATCAGCAACTCGACCCCGGTGCCCGGCATGGCCTGGTGGATCTGGCGCACAGTCTCGGCGTAGAGCCAGGCGCCGCCGTCGGGCAGGTCGTCCCGGGCGACGCCGGTGACCGTGGCGTACTTCAGGCCCATCTGGCGCACCGACTCGGCCACCCGCCGGGGCTCGTCCCGGTCGAGATCGGCCGGCTTCCCGGTGTCGATCTGGCAGAAGTCACAGCGCCTGGTGCACTGTTCGCCGCCGATGAGGAAGGTCGCCTCGCGGTCCTCCCAGCACTCGAAGATGTTGGGACAGCCGGCCTCCTGGCAGACCGTGTGGAGGCCCTCGCGCTTCACCAGCCCGTGCAGCGCCTGATACTCCGGGCCCATACGGGCACGGGTTTTGATCCACTCCGGCTTGCGTTCGATCGGCGTCTGACTGTTCCGGACCTCAAGACGCAGCATCTTGCGACCGTCTGGTGCGACAGCGGACACGTCCGGCTCCCTACGGCTTTCGATTCTTTGGCGTTCCCCAGCGTACGCCTCGGGAAGTGGGGGTGATCCCGGTCACACGGCCCTGGGCAGTGGGGTGGCCGCCGACCACACGGCGGTCAGGTGCTTCTCCACCACGGGCAGCACCTCGGCGACCGTGACGGGGCGGCCCAGCTCCTGGGAGAGCGAGGTCACCCCGGCGTCCCTGATGCCGCATGGCACGATCCGATCGAACCAGGTGTTGTCCGGATCGCAGTTGAGCGCGAAGCCATGCATGGTGACGCCCTTGGCCACGCGGATGCCGATCTGGGCCAGCTTGCGGTCCTCGTGACGCTGCCCGGCGTTGGACGGGGCGTACTCGGGGCCGCTGAGCCTGGGGTCGAACTCCTCGTCGTGCCGCCGTGGGTCGAAGTCCAGCGAGAGACCGCCGAGGCCGGCCCGGGCGCCCGCCACCTCGTCGCCCAGCACCCACACCCCGCTGCGGCCCTCGACCCGGGTGGTCTCCAGACCGAACTCGGCACAGACCCCGATCAACGCCTCCTCGAGACGGCGCACATGGGCCACCACATCGACCGGACGTGGCAACTTCATGATCGGATAGCCCACCAACTGGCCCGGCCCATGCCAGGTGATCTTTCCGCCGCGATCGACATCGATCACCGGGGTGCCGTCGAGGGGGCGCTCGCTGTCCTCCGTGCGCCGCCCGGCTGTGTACACCGACTGGTGCTCCAGGAGCAGGCAGGTGTCGGGGATCTCGTCCGCGAAGCGAGCGGTGTGCACCCGACGCTGCTCCTGCCAGGCGGCGTGGTACTCCACCGCCTCGGCTCCGAACCCCAGATGGACAAAGCGCAGCTCGTCCACTGCAACTCTCGCTTTCCGTACACGTGCTTGGCATACACGTTCTGGTGTGAGACGCACTGGCGCCTCGCACCAACTCTAAGCCCGGCCGACAACCACGAGGGGGGTGGCCTCCGGCTCACACATACGGATGAATCATCCGCCGTCGCGGCGTTGCGACCTGGCAGGACCGTTACATTCACGCCGTTCCAGCCGCACAGCCGTAAGGCAGGAGACCGCATCGCCGATGTCTACGGAACGACCCGGAGGCCCGGCCTCCCCGCAGTCCACCACGCCGCGCAACCCGAACCGACAGTTGGCCGCCCTGATCACCGAGGCGGGCTTCTCCCACGCCGGGCTCGCCAGACGCGTGGATCAACTTGGCCTCGAACACGGCCTCGACCTCCGGTATGACAAGACCTCGGTCACCCGCTGGCTGCGCGGTCAGCGCCCGCGTGGCACGACCCCGGCACTGATTGCCGAGGTGTTCACCCGCCGGCTGGGCCGCCGGCTCTCCGCCCAGGACCTGGGGCTCGAAGCCTGCGCCCCGGTCTACGCGGGCTTGGAGTTCGCCGGCAGCCCGGCCGAGGCGATCGACATCGTCGCCGGCCTCTGGCGGAAGGACACCGGGGGGTACGCGGAGCTGCGCAAGATCGCGTTCACCCCGGCCGGCCTCGTGGTGCCCAGTCGGGACTGGCTGATCGGCCGCCCCGACGAACGCGTCGCCCGGGGCGAGTCCCCGGACGGCGGCCCCGCGCACGATCCCCCCTCGCCCACCGTGCGAGTGCCCGAGCAACTGCGTGGCCACGGCCCGCTCGGCGCCGCCCGCGCCAACCCACGGATGCCACGCCCCAGCCGGATCGACCGGGTGGAGCGAGGGCCGGGCCAGCGGGTGACGGTGGGCGACATCGCCGCCCTGCGCTCGGTGGCCGACCTGTTCCGAGGTCTTGACCAGGCCTACGGGGGCGGCCACGCCCGACAGGCGCTGGTCCGCTACCTGGAGCACGAGTTGGAGCCCATGCTCCGGGGCAGCTACGGCGAGCAGACCGGCCGCAAGCTGTTCTCGGCCGCCGCTGAGCTGACCCGGCTCGCCGGGTGGACGGCCTACGACATCGCGGCCCACGGCCTCGCCCAGCGGTACTTCGTCCAGGCGCTGCGTCTGGCCCAGGCGGCGGGGGACCGCGGGTATGGGAGCTATGTCCTGGTGTCGATGAGTCGACAGGCCATCTACCTCGGTCACGGTCGGGAGGCCGTGCAGCTGGCCAGGGTGGCGCAGCAGGGGATCGCCAGCTCGGTGGCGCCGGTGGTCCAGGCGCTGCTGCACGCGGTGGAGGCGCGTGGCCACGGGCTGCTGGGTGAGGTCAGGTCATGCACCGCCGCCATGGCCAGGGCGGAACGGGCGCTGGAGGCGGCCCGGTCGGCGGAGGACGCGCCGCCATGGGCGCGCTTCTTCGACGAAGCGCAACTGGCCGACGAGTTCGGCCACTGCAACCGGGATCTGAAGCAGTACCGGGCAGCCGCCCGGCACGCGGAGCGCTCGCTTCAGCTGAGGCCCCCCGAGTACGCCCGCAGCCGGCTCTTCTGCCGGGTGGTGCTGGCGTCGGCCCGGCTGGGCCTGGGCGACGTGGAGCAGGCGTGCGCGCTCGCGGCGGAGGCGGCGCAGCAGGCCAACGAGATGCGCTCGGCACGCGCCCACGAGTACGTCCAGGACTTCGAACGTCGCCTGGAGCCGTTCCGGGACGCGGCGGCCGTCCGGGCCTACCGCGAGAAGACGGCGGTGCTGCGGTAGGCCCGGCCGGGCGGCGGCGGGGATCAGCCGACGGCCATGCTGGCGCCCGTGGCCGCCCGGGCGCAGCCGAGGTCCTCCAGGACGGCGAGGCTGGCCCGTCGGGCGGAGACGAGGTCCCCGGTGATGCCCGGCAGGTCCCGGTGGTCGCCGCAGACGTAGAGCCCGTCCAACAGGCGCACCGGCCGACGCCGCCGGTAGGGCGGTGGCAGCACGGGCACCGCCTGCCGGTCGTGGTGGGCGGCAAGCAGCCGCCAGCCGTCGGCAGACGCCCCGTGGAGTTCGCCGAGTTGGGGCCGGGCCACCTTGTCCAGCAGCTCGGCGGGCTCCGCCGCCTGCGGGCCGATGATCACCGAGGTCAGCAGCGTCTGGCCGGCGGGGGCCCGGCTCGGATCGGCGGCGGAGGCGGCCACCGAGTGGGCCACCGGGCCACGCGTGCCGGCCTCCACCAGCAGCGCGGGGCGGGGCGTTGGCAGCGTCGGTGCCGCGTGGTGGAGGACGGTCACCTGGTGGAAGCGCGGCATCCGCAGGCCCGGCAGTAGCCGTCCCGCCGTCGCCGCGCCGGTGGCCACCACCACGGCCCGGCAGCGGAAGACGCCGTGGGCCGCCGTCTCGACCCGGGTGGTGGCGACGGAGGTCACCCTGACCCCAGTGCGCAGCGACCCCGCCGGCAGCTCGGCCGCCAGCGCCGACGGAAGCGCCGCCGAGCCGCCCTCGGGCAGCGCGAGACCGTGGCGGGCGAAGGCCCGCAGCACGGCGTCGCTCAGCCGGCTCGACGTCGCCAACTCCGGGTCGTGGAGCAGGGCGGCGAGCGTCGGCCGGAGCATGGCGTCGGCGATCCGGGCTGGGATGTCGCGCTGCGTCAGCGCCTGGGCGGCCGTCACCTCCGGCCGGCGGGAGAGCTGCTCCTCGGTCAGCCGACCCAGCCTGGCCAGGTTGGCCCGGAGCCAGATCTGGTCGAAGGACTCGGCGGGCGGGTTGTCCGCCTCGCTCTCGCCGCCGAGGTGGCAGACCGGGCCCGCGCCGTGCAGTTGGACCCCGCCGGTCAGCGGACGTAGTGCCACCGGCCGGGGCAGTTCGGCCAGTGCGGGGGACTGGGGAAGGGTCAGCTGGCTGGAGCGGTCCAGCAGGAAGCCGTCCCGTTGTTCGGTGGCCATCCGGCCGCCGATCCGGTCGCTGGCCTCCAGCACGGTGATCGCCAGACCGGCCGCGCTCAGCCGGTGGGCCGCTGACAGCCCGGCGGTCCCTGCTCCGATGATGACAACGTCGGTGTCCGTGTGGCGTGTTCGGCTGCTGAGCACTGGGCCTCCCTGGTGAGGTGGTCGGTGCGTCGGAGCGGCGGTCGGTCCTCGGCGGGTGAGCCTTGGTACCTGATGCCCGCTGCGGCGCGAGCAATGCCTTCCGAACCGGAGCCGACCCTCTCACGACGTCCCGAAAGCGGCAGAGCGCACGGACCGGGTATCGGCGCACAAGGAGGGCGCAGACCCCCGACGGGGTGCCCCCGCCGCCCGCCCGGCGGCCGTTGGCGGCGGTGCCCGGCCCGGGAACATGGGGCGCAGCGCCGACCCCACGCCCCCGGACGAGACGTCGGAGAAGGCGTCGGGCGAGACGCCGGAGGAGGGGCTGGAGGAGCCGTTGAACCAGGCGCCGGGTGAGGCGTTGGGCGAGGAATCCGAGGCGTCGCAGCGCCTCCCCGAGCCGGCGACCGGGGGAGGCGCTGCCGTCCCGTGGCGCGAAGCGGCCGGGCGGGAGCAGGGACACGAACGGGATCGGCTCCCACGGGGGTTGGCGCCGGCGCAGGAGACGGCCGATACCGGGCAGCCTGGTGAGACGGCGGGCGGCAATGGTCATCCTTGTGGCGAAGCGGTCACGGAGAGTCAGAGAGAGCATGGTCCAAACCGTACAGCCCGCCACTGACAGTGACCAATCGGCTCCTTATCGCAGCCTTACCGCTTGGGGTCTCGTGGCGGCGGCGCCCCCTCGCGTCGTCGGGATCGCGCCGCCGCGCCCCGGCCGTTCAGTCGAGCGCCGCGCGGATCGCGGCCTCGACCGTGGGGTGCTGAAAGGTGAACCCCGAGGTCTGGAGGCGGGCCGGGAGCACCCGCTGGCTGCCCACGATGTCCTCGGCGAACTCGCCGACCACCACGCGCAGGACGAACTTCGGCACCGGCAGGATCGCGGGCCGGTGCAGCACCCGGCCCATGGTGCGGGTGACCTCGCGGTTGGTGACGGGCTCGGGGCCGGTGAGGTTGACCGGGCCCGTCAGTTCGTTCCCCTCCGTCATCAGGAACCGCATCGCCGCCAGATGGTCGGCGAGCGAGATCACGCTCCAGTACTGCCGACCGTTGCCCAGCGGCCCGCCGATGCCGGCCCGGAAGATCGGGAAGAGCCGTCCCCACGCGCCGCCCTTGCGGGCCACGACATGGCCGGTGCGCAGGTGGAGGGTGCGCACCCCGGCCCGGCGGGCCGCCTCGGCCGCGCCCTCCCAGTCCCGGCAGACGTCCGCCAGAAACCCTTCGCCCGCGGCGGCGTCCTCGTCCACCGCGCGCTGCCCGGTGTCCCCGTAGTACCCGATCGCGCTGCCGCACAGAAAGACCCGGGGCGGGGTCGCCTGGGCCGCGATGGCCTCGGCGATCGCCGTGGTGCCCAGCACCCGGCTGTCCTTGATCACTCTCTTGTAGCGGGCCGTCCACCGATGGTCGCCGACCCCGGCACCGGCCAGGTGCACCACCGCGTCGCAGCCGGCCAGCGCGGCGACGTTCGTCGCCCGGTCCTGGCCCGAAGGGTCCCAACGCGCCTCGTCGTGCGCCCCGGGCGCACGGCGGACCAGGCGCACCACCTCACACCCCGAGGCGCGGAGCGAGTCGGCCAACGCGCCCCCGAGCAGGCCCGAGGTGCCGGTGACCGCGACGCGGCGCGGGAGGCCGTCGGAGGAATCCTCCTCCGGTGTCGGAGCGGGTGCGGGACCTGAGGAGGAGGGCGAGGGGACGTCGGAGGAGGAGTCAGCTGCCATGGGGCCATCCTGATCGATCACACCTGGGCCGGGCCACCCGCGAGGCCCTGCGGGTCGGCCGCCCGGCGGCGCGCCCCGAACCGCGCCCACAGCTCGGGGAGGGCGGCGGCGAGCGCCTCCTCGTCCTCCAGGTCGATCGGGACGCCCTGCGGCTCCACACCGGGGTCGCCGAGTCCGAGATCGGGCAGCTCCACGCCGGTGAGGTGCTCGTAGGCGTCGAACGCGGCATATCCGATCTCCTCGGCCTCCCCCTCGGTCCGCTCGTCGAAGTCGGGCAGCAGCTCGGCTAGCGCGTCCGGGTCGGCGAGCGCCCCCTCGAAGACGGTTCGGCCCTGACTGATGAGCCAGCAGCGGAAGTTCTCGAAGGCGTCGTCGCCCGCGCCGTTCAGCAGCACGCAGGCGGCGCCCCACAGATCCCAGCGGTAGGCACGGCTGAAGCGGGCCTCGAAGTGCCGCGCGAAGTCGTGAACGGCCTCGGGGTCCAGCCCGGTGAGGCGCTCCACCAGCAGTTCGGCGTGTAGGTCCGGATCGCGCCCGGCGGCGAGTCGCGTGCCGTCGACCAGCGCCCAGAACTCCGTCTCGTCCATCACGGCATCAGGATCGGCGGGCGGGGCCCGCTCCGCACCTCGGAGGTCCCCCGGACGAGTGGTCGCGGCCGCACGGTGTCGGCGGGGGCGCGATAAACCCGACAGAGGGTGTCTGGATTGGCTGTCAGGGTCGGAACGGCCGGGAGCGGTACGGCTCTCCGGTTATCCATCGATGAATCGACTTCGGCGGCTCATGCGATGGATGGACCAGGGGACACAGTCGTCCGGGTGCACGAGGACCCGGGTGAACGAACAGGCGGAGGACGCACGCGTGACAACACAGGACGGACCACTGGCCGGACGGATCGCGCTGGTTGCGGGGGCGACCAGGGGCGCGGGACGCGCGATGGCCGTGGAGTTGGGCCGGGCGGGGGCGACGGTCTATGTCACCGGCCGCACCACCCGGTCCTCGGTGAGCGAGGTCGGGCGCGCCACCGAAACGATCGAGGAAACCGGAGAACTGGTCACCCAGGCGGGCGGCGAGGGCATCGCCGTGCCCACGGACCACCTCGAGGCGGAGCAGGTGCGGGCGCTGGTGGAACGGATCGACCGGGAACACGGCCGGTTGGACGTCCTGATCAACGACGTCTGGGGCGGCGAGCACCTGATCGACATCTCCGGCGGGAAGAAGATGTGGGAGTTCGGCCTGGAGCCGGGGATGCGGATGCTCCGCCTGGGCGTCGAGTCGCACATCATCACCAGCCACTTCGCCCTGCCGCTGCTGGTGCGGAACGAGGGCGGGCTGCTGGTCGAGGTCACCGACGGCACGGCCGAGTCCAACGCCGACTACCGGGGGTCGTTCTACTACGACCTGACCAAGTACGCGCCGATCCGCATGGCGGCCGGGCTCGGACAGGAGCTGAAGGGGTTCGGCTGCGCGGCGGTCAGTGTGACGCCGGGCTTCCTCCGGTCCGAGCAGATGCTGGAATCCGCCTTCGGCGTCACCGAGGAGAACTGGCGCGATGCGATCGCCAAGGAGCCGTACTTCGCGATCTCCGAGACCCCGACCTATCTGGGGCGGGGGGTGGCGGCGCTGGCCGCCGACCCGGAGCGTGCGCGGTTCAACGGGCGCTCGTTGGACAGCGCCACGCTGGCGCGCGAGTACGGGGTGACCGACGTGGACGGCTCACGCCCGGACTGCTGGGCCTTCCTGAAGCGGGCGTTGGCGGGGGAGGAGGTGGACGCGGCCGACTACCGCTGATCGGCCGTTAACGCCGGGCCTTGGACGGGCGGCGGCGCAGGGCGTCGAGCACGAGGGCGAGCAGCCGCTCGGGGCGCGCGGCCTCGCCGCCGTCCTCGTCCGTCACCCCGCCCGAGGTGGCGAGCGCGATGCCGACGACCAGCCGCAGCATCTCCTCGGTGGTGAGGTCGGGGCGGGTGGTGCCGCGGCCCTGGGCGCGGGCCAGGAGTTCGCCGGCGGCTTCGCGCAGCCGCTGGTGGCAGTCGAAGCCGAGCTCCGACTTGGTCAGCAACAGGGCGCTGCCCAGGCCCTGTTGGGCCTGTGCGTGGTCGAGGAAGGCGTGTAGCCAGTCGGCCAGCGCCCGATCGGGGTCGGGTTCGGCGAGCAGGGCATCGGCCCGTTGCGTCAGCCGCTCGATCCGTTCGGTGAGCACGGCCGCCAGCAGGGCCTCGCGGGTTGGGAAGTGGCGATAGAGGGTGCCCGCGCCGACGCCGGCCTGGCGGGCGATCTGGTTGAGCGAGGCCTCGGGGCCGGCCGAGGCGAAGACGCTCTCGGCGGCTGCGAGCAGCCGGGCCCGGTTGCGCAGCGCGTCCGAGCGGGCGTTGGGCCGCGGGCCGGCCTGCGCTCCACTCGGCTGGTTCTTCTGCCCGCTCTCCCTCGTGTCCGTCATGCCCCCATCCTCCCCGAGGCTGGCGCCCGTTCGAACCGGATCGGCCACCCACGCCATCGGAGATGTTCTCCGAAGTGGTCGGACAGCCCAGGGGGCCGATACGGAGAGGTTCTCCGAATCGGCCGAGTCCGGTGTACGGTGGCCGAGTGAAGCGGAGAGGTTCTCCGCTTTCTGGGCGGCCGATGCCCGCCCGGCGGTAACGAGAGGTGGATCATGACCGTTGCGTCGACCGAGACAACGGGAGTGGCGAAGCTGCGACGGGCAACCGGACCGCTCGGCCTGTGGACAACCGCCTTTGAGGCCCAACCAGCCGGCCCGGTGCAGGAGACCGTGGCGGAACTGGAGGAACTAAGGTGGGGCGCGATCTGGTTCGGAGAGGCGTTCGGCCGGGACACCGTGAGCCAGTCCTGGCTGGTGCTGTCGGCCACCCGGCGCCTCACGGTCGCCTCCGGCATCGCCAACATCGCCTTCCGCGATCCCGTCGCCCTGGTCGGCGCCGAACGGGCCCTGCACGACGCCTTCCCCGGCCGCTACCTCCTGGGGCTCGGTGGCCACCGGGTGGATGACACGGTCCACCACGTGGACGGCTATCGGATTCCCGGGCGAGGGCGTCCCGTGGCCGCCATGCGCGCCTATCTGGACTCGATGGACGCGGTTCCCGCGCATGGACCCGCGCCGGTGGACCCGCCGGCACGGGTCCTCGCGGCGCTCGGCCCGCGCATGATGGCGCTCGCTGGCGAACGCACGCTAGGGGCGCATCCGTACTTCGTGCCGGTCGAACACACGGCGAGGGCGCGGGAGATCCTGGGGCCCGATTCCTATCTGGCGGTCGAGCAGGCCGTGGTGCTCGACCAGAACCGCGACCGGGCACGGGAGCTTGCCACCGCCCATGTCGCCGGGTATCTGGTGGCGCCGCACCAGCAGCGGAGCCTGCGCACGCTGGGCTTCACCGACGCTGATCTCGATGCCGCGGCCCCCAGCCGCCGGCTGGTTGACGCCATCGTGGCGTATGGCGATCTCGCGGCCGTGGAGCGTCGGGTCGCCGACCATCTCGCCGCCGGCGCCGACCACGTCTGCCTTCAGGTGCTCACGGCCGACCCGACCGCGCTCCCGCTCACCGCCTGGCGCGAGTTGGCGCCCGCGCTGCTCGGCCGCTTCCCCAACGATGGCTCCGACGTGGAGACCTCTTCCGGCCAGGGCTGATTCCCTGGTGCGGAGACCCCCTCCGCTTCGACGTCGGGAGAGGGCCCGATGTGGAGTGGTTCTCCGGGGCGGAGCACTGCGCATGGGGCGGCGGCTGATTCCGGGGGCTGGTGACCGACTCCCGGGGGCGGTGCGGCTCGAAGTGGAGAGACCTTCCGGTTCTGGGGGCGGTTTGATGCGGAGATCGTCTCCGGAGCGTTGAGCGCGGCCGTATGCGGGGAGCCTCTCCGGTTGGTGAAGGGCGCGCGAGACGGAGAACTTCTCCGGTCCGCCGGGGGCCAGTCAGGCGGAAAGGTTCTCCGTCGGGCGCCCCGGAGTGGCGCGCTTTCCTTCCGGGGCGGAGCGTGCCCGAGGCGGAGCGGCCCTCCGTTTCGAGATCGTCCCCGGCACGGTGGGCGGTTTCGAGGGGCGGAGTCACCTGGTCCATGCAGATAACCCCTCCGGTTGGCCCGTCCCGCTGCGTTCCCCGGGCGCTCGCCCCGTCCCGCCCCCGCCCCGCCCCCGGCGCCCCGTGCCGGGGGCGCCTGGGGCCGGTCCTCGGCCGGGGTTCAGCCCAACGTGGGGGGCTCGCCTCTGCTCCACACGCGTTCGACGGTCAGGGTGTGGAAGCGCCAGCCGTGTGCGGTGCGGACGAGTTCGCAGTGCCAGCGGCCGCCGACCACGAACAGGGGGTCGGCCCCGGGGCCGCGTTGGCGGAGCGTCGAGTCATGGTGGACATGGGTCATCAGGGCGTTCCAGGCGGCCGTCGCCGTCGCGCCGTCCGGCGCCAGCTCCACCAGCACGTCGGTCGCCTGGTGTTGGGTGCCGGCGAACCGTCCCAGCGCCTCCGCGTTCAGGCGGGTCACCTCGGCCAGCCCCTCGGCGGTGCCGACCGGCGTGGTGACCCTGACGTTCTCGGTCAGGAAACGGGCGGCCGTCTCCTCGGAGTGGTCGTGCGCGTCGAAGGAGTGGAACATTCGGCTGATGGCGTCGGTGACGGCGCGCTGGTCCAGCGCCGCCCGAAGCTCCGAAGAGTCCGGCAGGTCTGAGGTCATGATCCGATGCTGCGCCTTCAAGCACGGTTGAGGTCAAGTACCGGACGACGTCTCCGCCTCGCCGTAGAGCGCCGCCAGCGCGGCGGCCGAGCGGACGAAGCGGGCCCGCAGCTCCGGCGGCTGGAGAACCTCCACCTCGGGTCCCAGGCCCAGCAGCTGCTCGTAGGCCACGTCCAGCGACTCCACGGCCAGTGTGACCGTGACCCAGCCCCGTTCGTCCGGCCCCTCGCCGCCGGCCAGCGCCTCCTCGGCGGCCGTTCGGTCGGTGTGGGCGCGTAGCCGGCGGGCGCCGTTCTCGCTCAGTCGCAGCCGGACGCTCTCCCGCAGGATCGCCCGGGCGAACGCCGCCGCCCGTTCCGCCCAGAAGGACGGCAGGTCGAACTCCGGGTCGCGGTCGAAGCGTTCGTCGGTCACCGTCACCTCGGAGAAGCGGGCCACCCGGTAGACGCGGTGCTCCCGCCCGCCCACCGGCCGGGCCGCCAGGTACCAGGCGCCCGCCTTGAGCACCAGGCCGTGTGGCTCCCAGGAGCGGGTGACCGTCGAGCCGTCGCCGCGTCGGTAGGCGGCCGTCATCCGGGTCTCGCCCCAGACGGCCTCGGCGACCGCCGGCAGCGCCTCGGGCGTCTCGGGCGGCTGCCACCAGTGCGGTGCGTCCAGGTGGAACCGTTGCGCGGCGCTGTGTTCGGCGTCCCTCAGCTCCGGCAGGAGCGCGGCCGAGACCTTCAGCCGGGCGGCGGAGGCCGTGTCCGCCAGGCCCATGTCCCGCAGCGCGGACGGCACTCCGGACAGGAAGAGCGCTTCGGCCTCGTCGCGTCCCAGGCCCGTCAGCCGGGTGCGGTAGCCGCCGACCAGGCGGTACCCGCCGGCGCGGCCCCGGTCCGCGTAGACCGGGACGCCGGCCTCGGAGAGGGCCTCCACATCCCTGGCCACCGTTCGTTCGGAGACCTCCAGCTCGGCGGCCAGTTCCCCGGCCGTCATGCTCTGTCGGGACTGCAACAACAGGACCAGCCTGATCAATCGAGCCGCACGCACCCGTCCAGCCTCCACGATCGACCGCGCGATGGGAAACCAGGGCGAGAGCGACGGCCGAGGGCGGGAAACCGGGTGACGAGAACCCGAAACCCGGTGGTGGGAATCCGCGCCGGCGGTTCGCGCCGTCTGGCAGCATGAGGGCAACCGTGAGGGCCGGGTCCCGTAGGTTCGTTGGCGCGACATCGGGGACCCGGGCCTCGGGTAGAGCCACGCCACAGGGCAGGACAGGTGCTTGCTGTGGCGCGGTTCTGTCTTCCCTTGAACCATAGGGCCCTGATCGATGATCGATCAAAGCATTCGCGAAAATTGACACCCTGTGCCAGGGCAAATCGGGGCGAACCGGGGAAGATCAGGCACGCGGTGCACAGTTCAGGACATGCTCCTTGACCAGTTCCCCGATCCTCGGATCGCGGCGGAGGAACGCGTCGATCAACTCCTGGTGCTCCTCCGCGTAGGACCGCTGGCGCGTGCCGAGCCAGCGGATCGACAGCGCGGTCCAGATCTCGATGCCCAGCGACTCCCAGGTGTGCAGCAGCACGCTGTTGCCCGAGGCCATCACCAGCTTGTGGTGGAACGCCACGGTGTGCCCCACCTGCGCCTCGGCGTCGTTCTCCCGGTCGGCAGTCCGCAGCGCCGCCACCTCCGGCACCAGCGCCGAGGCGTCCGAGGCGAGCCGCTCGGCGGCCAGCTCGGCGGCGATCTGTTCCAGCCCGGCCCGAACGGGATAGATCTCCTCCAGGTCGCTTGCGGTCAACTTCCGCACGCGAACGCCCTTGTTGGGGGCAGACTCGATCAGCCGCAGCGTCTCCAGCTCCCGCAGCGCCTCCCGCACCGGCGTCTGGCTGACCTCCAGCTCCACCGCGATCCGGCGCTCCACGATCCGCTCGCCGGGCTGCCAACGGCCGCTGACGATGCCCTCCACGATGTGCTCACGGATCTGCTGCCGCAGCGAGTGGACGATGGGCGGGCTCATCACTTCTCCTGTCGGGCCGTTGGCGACCGCATGGCTTGACCTGTTCTTGACCCGGGGAGAACGGGCCGCGCCCCGCCCGGGAGAACACGGGCGGGGCGCGGCCGACGTCGGCTCAGAGGCCGAGTTCACCCTCGAACTCACCGGCTTCCAGCCGGGCCTTGACCTCCGTCAGGTAACGGGCCGCGTCCGCGCCGTCCACCAGCTGGTGGTCGTAGGACAGGGTCAGGTAGACCATGTCCCGGATCGCGATGGTCTCGCCCAGCTCCGGGTGGTTGACGACCACCGGGCGGCGCACCGTGGCGCCGATGCCCAGCTCGGCGACCTGCGGGTAGTTCACGATGATGGTGTCGAACAGCGCGCCGCGCGAACCGGTGTTGCTGATCGTGAACGTGCCGCCCGCCATGTCGTCGGGCGCCAGCCCGCCCTTGCGGACCTTGCCCGCCAACTCGGCGGTCTTCTTGGCGATCCCCGCGATCGACAGGTCACCGGCGTTCTTGATCACCGGGACCATCAGGCCCTTCTCGGAGTCCACCGCGATGCCCACGTGCTCGACGTCGTGGTAGGTGATGGTGCCGTCGTCGTTGATCCTGGCGTTGATCACCGGGTGCAGCTTGAGCGCCTCCGCCGCCGCCTTGACGAAGAACGGCATCGGGGAGAGCTTCACGCCCTCGCGCGCCAGGAAGGACTCCTTGGCCCGCGCCCGCAGCCGCATCACCCTGGTGACGTCGACCTCGACCACCGAGGAGAGCTGCGCCTGGTTCTGGAGGGCGCGCATCATGTTCTCGCCGATGACCTTGCGGATGCGCGGCATCTTGACCGTCTGCCCGCGCAGCGGCGAGGGCTGGGCCGGGGACGGCGCCTTGGCCGAGGGCGCGGCCTGGGCCGGCGCGGCGGCCGCGGCCTTCGCGGCCTCGGCGGCGGCCAGCACATCCTGCTTGCGGATGCGGCCGCCCACGCCCGAGCCCTTGACCTGGCCCAGGTCGACGCCGTTCTCGCTGGCCAACTTGCGCACCAGCGGGGTGACATACGCGCCGTCCGTGGCCGGCGCCGCCGGGCCAGGCGCCGTCGTGGCGCGCGGCGCGGCCGCCGGGGCGGGAGCCGCCTTCGGCTGCGCGGGCGCGGGTGCGGGCGCCGGCGCGGGGGCCTGCGCCTGCGCCGGCTCGGGCGCCGGCTTGGGCTGCTCGGCTGGCTTCGCCGGCGCCTGCGGCGCGGCGGCCTGCGGCGCGGGCTCCGCCTTCGGCTGCGCGGGCGCAGGGGCGGCACCGGCCGCACCGATCACGCCCAGCTTGGCACCGACCTCGGCGGTCTCGTCCTCGCCGACGGTGATTTCCAGCAACGTGCCGCTGGCCGGGGCGGGGATCTCGGTGTCGACCTTGTCCGTGGAGACCTCGAGCAGCGGCTCGTCGGCCTCGACCTCCTCGCCGACCTCCTTCAGCCACCGCGTGACGGTGCCCTCGGTGACGCTCTCGCCGAGCGCCGGGAGCACCACGTCGGTGCCCTCCGCCGCGCCGCCACCCGAGGACGAGGACGGCGCCTCGGCCTGCGCCGGCGCGGCCTGGGGCGCGGACGGCTGCGCCTGAGCCGGCGCGGGCGCCGGCTCAGGAGCGGGCTCGGGCGCCGGCGCGGACTCGGCGGCGGGCGCCGGTGCCTCGGCGGGCGCGCCCGAGCCATCGTCGATCACGGCCAACTCGGCGCCGACCTCGACGGTCTCGTCCTCCGCCACCTTGATGGAGGAGAGCACGCCGGCGGCCGGGGCCGGGATCTCGGTGTCGACCTTGTCGGTGGAGACCTCAAGCAACGGCTCGTCGGCCTCGACGTGTTCGCCCTCCGACTTGAGCCAGCGGGTGACGGTGCCCTCGGTCACGCTCTCGCCGAGCGCCGGAAGGGTTACGGAAACCGCCATGGTTTCTGTTGCTCCTTACGAAATGTGGCAGTGGGTTACGCGCGCTCTGGGTCAACGCGGCCGGGTCAGTCGTGGGAATGCAGTGGCTTGCCGGCGAGGGCCAGATGGGCCTCGCCCAGCGCCTCGTTCTGGGTCGGGTGGGCGTGGATGAGCTGCGCCACCTCGGCCGGCAGCGCCTCCCAGTTGTAGATCAACTGAGCCTCGCCCACCTGCTCGCCGAGCCGGTCGCCCACCATGTGCACGCCGACCACGGCGCCGTCCCTGACCCGCACGAGCTTGATCTCGCCCGCCGTCTTCAGGATCTTGCTCTTGCCGTTGCCCGCGAGGTTGTACTTGAGGGTGACCACCTGGTCGGCGCCGTACAGCTCCTTGGCGCGCGCCTCGGTGACCCCCACCGAGGCCACCTCCGGGTGGCAGTACGTCACCCGGGGCACCCCGTCGTAGTCGATCGGCACCGGGGAGAGCCCGGCCAGCCGCTCGGCGACCAGGATGCCCTCGGCGAAACCGACATGGGCCAGCTGGAGGGTGGGGATCAGGTCGCCGACCGCCGAGATCGTCGGCACATTGGTCCGGCAGTACTCGTCCACCTGCACGAAGCCGCGCTCGATGGCGACCCCGGCCTCCTCGTATCCCAGTCCCTGGGAGACGGGCCCCCGGCCGATGGCCACCAGCAGCAGCTCGGCCTCGAAGGTCTTGCCGTTCTCCAGGGTGACGCGCACCCCGTCGTCGGTGTACTCGGCGCCCTGGAAGAAGGAGCCGAGCGAGAAGTTGATGCCGCGCTTGCGGAAGGCGCGCTCCAGCAGCTTGGAGCTGTTCTCGTCCTCCACCGGCACCAGGTGCGGCAGGCCCTCGACGATGGTCACGTCCGCGCCGAAGGACTTCCAGACGGAGGCGAACTCCACGCCGATCACGCCGCCGCCCAGCACGATCGCCGACTTGGGCACCCGGTCCAGGACTAGGGCGTGGTCGGAGGAGATGATCCGGTCGCCGTCTATCGTCAGGCCCGGCAGGGAACGGGGTACGGAGCCCGTCGCCAGCAGGATGTGCCGGCCGGTGTAGCGCTGCCCGTTCACGTCGACGGAGGTCGGCGACGACAGCCGGCCCTCGCCCTCCACATAGGTGATCTTCCGGGAGGCGACCAGCCCCTGGAGCCCCTTGTAGAGCCCTGCGACCACGCCGTCCTTGTACTTGTGGACCCCCGCGATGTCGATGCCGTCGAAGGTGGTCCGCACGCCGAACTCGGCGCCCTCGCGCGCCGCGTCGGCGATCTCGCCGGCGTGCAGCAGCGCCTTGGTGGGAATGCATCCCTGGTGCAGACAGGTGCCGCCCAGCTTGTTCTTCTCGATCAGGGCCACGTCGAGACCCAGCTGGGAGGCGCGCAGGGCTGCGGCGTAGCCACCGCTGCCGCCTCCGAGGATCACTAGGTCGAAAACGGTGCTGGCGTCGTTCGCCACGTCACGTTCCTCCATGGATGGGGTACACCTGGCCGGTCTGCGCTGACCGGTCGGTGTCGTCTGTCAGCCGCGGGTCGTGCGGCTTGTTGTGGCTCGCCTGGGTGGTTGAGCCTGGCCCTGTCCTGCCGGATGACCATCTTCGCACCTGTTGGACCGTGGTGGGACGGCGGGCCGGTGACGACCGCGACACATCCGCCCCACCACGCGACGACCGCCCGCCGACCGTCCGCCGGCCCGACGCGCCCCCGCGCGCGGCCGGCGGCCGGCCGGCGGACCCGGGCGTCAGCCCAGGTCACCGTCCGCCGTGCGCTCGGCGAGGCGCACCAGGGTGCGCACCGCGAAGCCCGTGCCGCCCTTGGGCGTGTAGCCGTGCGGGGAGCCGTCGTTGTACGCCGGGCCCGCGATGTCCAGGTGCGCCCAGCGCAGGTCGGCCGGCACGAACTCGCGCAGGAAGACGCCGGCGAACAGCCCGCCGCCCATCCGGCCCGCGACGTTGGCCAGGTCGGCGACCGGCGACTTCAGGCCCTCCGACAGCTCGGCCGGCATCGGCAGCGGCCACGACGGCTCGCCGACCTCGTCCGCCGTCTCGTGCAGCAGGTCGCGGAACGCGTCGGTGCCCAGCACGCCCATGGTCCGCTCGCCCAGCGCCACCACCATCGCCCCGGTCAGCGTGGCCACGTCGACCACCCCGTCCGGCTCCTCCTCGCTGGCGCGCACCAGCGCGTCACCGAGCACCAGCCGGCCCTCGGCGTCCGTGTTCAGCACCTCGACGGTCTTCCCGCCGTAGAGGGAGAGCACATCGCCGGGCTTGGTCGCCGAGCCGGACGGCATGTTCTCGGCCAGCGCCAGCCAGCCGGTGAGGTTGACCGCCAGGCCCAGCCGCGCGGCGGCCAGCACCGCTGTGTAGACGGCGGCGGCGCCGCTCATGTCGCACTTCATCGTCTCGTTGTGGCCGGCCGGCTTGAGCGAGATGCCGCCCGAGTCATAGGTGATGCCCTTGCCGACCAGCGCGAGGGTCCGGCTGGCCGCCGGGTTGCGGTAGGCCAGGCGCACCAGCCGGGGCGGGTTGACCGAGCCACGGCCCACGCCCAACAGGCCGCCGAAGCCGCCCTCCTCCAGCGCCGCCTCGTCCCAGACCGTCACGTCCACGCCGTAACCGGGCGCGGTCTCCTCGGCCAGCGCGGCGAAGCCGGCCGGTGTCAGGTCGGCGGGGGGCGTGTTGATCAGATCGCGCGCCCGGCGCACCTCCTCGGCCACCACCAGCGCGCGCTCCGCCGCCTCGGTGTGGGCGTCGTCAGCGGCCGCCTCGTCGAGCACGGTGAACCGGCTGGGCGGCGCGCCCTCCGAGGCGTCGAAGTCACGGCCACGGAACGCGGTGAAACGGTAGGCACCCAGCAGCGCGCCCTCCGCCACCGCCGCAACGGCCGCAGCGTCGGCGACCGGCAGCGCGAACGCCACGTGCTCCCGCCCGCTCAGTGCCCTGGACGCGGCGCCCGCCGCCTTCCGCAGCTGCTCCGGGTCGAACGCGGCCCCCTCATCGGGCACCGCGCCGAGCCCGACCGCCACCAGCAGCGGCGCGGAGACGCCCTCGGGCGTCGGCACCTTGGTGATCTCCAGCTCGGCGCCCTTGGCGCCCAGCGTGGTCAGGGTCGCGGTCAGCGTTCCGCCCGTCGCGGCGTCCACGGCCGCCGCCGGAGCCGAGCCGGCGGCCAGCACCGGCCCCGAGTCGCTCTGGGCGACGCCGATCACAACGGCGTCCGCCGGCACGGTCGCCGCGGAGAGATTGCTGAGGGTCAGTGCAGTCACGGTGTGGGATTCCGTCCTTGTGAGCGTCACATGCTGGAGTGCCTGGACCTGGCCGGAAAGCGTCGGCCACCGACCATCCGGCACAGAAGACTACGCCGCACCCCTACCCGGCACCGGGATCAGGTCGCGCCCACCACCAGGGTGACCAGAGCGACGGCGGTGACGGTCTCGCTGACCGCCCCCAACACCCCCTCGGTCAACCCGCCCAGCCGGGCGCGCGCCTGCCAGAGCACCAACTCCGCCGCGCTCAGCCCCAACGCCACCGTTGCCACCCCGATCACCGCCCCGGCCCCCGGCTCCCCGGCGGCCAACGACCCCACGCCGCCCGCGAACAGCGCGGTCAACGCCGCCAACGGCAGCGCCACCGACGTCGGCACGGCGCGGGCCACCAGCGCGCCGAACCCGTCCCCCTCGGCCGCCGGCACCTCGCGGCACGCCCAGGCCACCCCGGCCCGCGCGGTCACCACCGCGACCAGCACCGCGCCCGCCGCGTAGTCCCTGCCATGCCCGGCGAGTTCGTGCACGGCGGCGACCTGGACGAGCACCGCGAAGAGCAACGCCAACCCGCCGGACCGGCCCAGCCCGGGACCCCGCGCCACGGCCAGCGCCTCGGCGGGGGAACGGCGGGAGGCCAACGCGTCGGCGAATCCCGCCAGGCCCTCCAACGGCAAGCCCCGGGTGAGCAGGGCCAGCAGCGCGACCGTCAGCACCGCCGTCAGCAGCCAGCCGGCCTCCAGCTCCAGCAGCACCCAGCACAGCCCGCCGGCCAGCGCGCCGAGCGCCAGGCCCACGAGCGGGGCCAGCCGCATCCCCGCCGTCGCGGCCGGGCGGTCAACGCGCCGGCCCGCCGGCTGCCAGGCCGTCAGGGCGCCCACCGCGAACCGGAGCCCGTCCGGCAGTGCCGCCATCCCGGTGGCCGGGGGAGGGCCAGCGGGCGGCAGGGGCGGCAACGGCGGCGTGGCGTTCATCAGTTCGCAGGGTAGCCCGACAACGCTGGGCCGTCATGGAGGACTGGTGGTATCGGAACATCGTCGAACCGGGCAAGCAGCCGTTGCTCTTCGCGCTGCTCGCCTTCGTGCTGACCTTCGCGATCACCCGCTGCGTGACCCGCATGATCCGCGCGGGCAAGGGTCCCTTCCACGACGTCTCGGCCGGCGGGCACCACGTTCACCATGTGGTGCCCGGGGTGCTGCTGATGCTGGTCGGCGGCTTCGGCGGGGTGGCGACCGGCGGGCGCGGCTGGGCGGCCGGGGTGCTTGCGGTGCTCTTCGGGATCGGCGCGGGACTGGTCCTGGACGAGTTCGCGCTGATCCTCTACATGCAGGACGTCTACTGGTCCGAGCAGGGCCGACAGAGCGTCGAGATCGTGCTGATCACCAGTGCGCTGGGCGGGATGCTGCTGCTCGGCTTCCTGCCGCTGGGAGTTGACGGCCTGTCGCCCGACGACCGCGACAACCGGGGCGGACTCATCGGCACGCTGCTGCTGCACTTCGTGTGCGCGCTGATCTGCCTGGTCAAGGGCAAGCCGAAGCTCGCGGTCTTCGGCGTGCTGGTGCCGCTGATCGCGATCTTCGGCGCGCTGCGCCTGGCCCGCCCCGACTCGCCGTGGGCGCGCCGCGTCTACCGCCACCACCCCCGCTTCGCGGCCCGCGCCGCCCGCCGCGCCCGCCGCCACGACCGGCGCTGGGCCAGACCCAACCGCAAGATCCAGGACTGGCTGGGCGGCACGCCGACGGGGGAACGGGAGGGAACGTGACGCTGGGCGCTGTGCCTTCCGGGAGGCGCGCCGGCGCTGCGCGCCGCGCCGGGGAGCGCGAGCGCTCCGCGCCGGGCGTGCGCGCCGGGCGCGCTGTCCGCTCGTGCGGGGCCGCTGGCCCGACTTCTCGTCAGCGGCTCCGGCCGCCCCTGGCGATGGTGGGGGGCAGCGGACGAACGGGATGTGCGGTGGGGCGCGCCGCGCGGCGACGCCGGGGCCCGGCGCGGGCTTCGGCGCTTCCTTACGGACGGGCCCTGGGCAGCGCCGAATCGTGCCCGGTGCCTGAGGCCCGGGTGATCGCTGTCGCGAAAGGGAACGCGGTGCGTCCCTGCGGAGCGGGTGTCCGTTTCGCGTCGCGCCGGGGAGTTCGCGCTTCGTGAACGCCCTCGGCGGGAGGGCCCGCTTCCTCCCGGAGTGCCGGGCCTGGGCAGCGGAGCTTCGCATCCGGAACGGTCCTCCGGTTGTGCGCGGGGCGACGCCTCGCGGGTCGTCCGTGCCATGCCGGGCACCGACCGTTGACGCGCCAGCTGTCCGTGTTCCGCGTCAGGGAACGAAGTGCCGATGCTGCAACGGTCGTTACTCGCCCGCCGCCACCGCCACCGGTGCTGCCGGAGCCGGGCCGATGAGGAACGGCCCTCGGCGGACGGAAGCCTGGTAGGAGCACGCGGCGCTCGGGGGCGGTGCCGCTCGGCGCAACGGTGCGGAAGACACGGAAGCGGAGCCCCTCTCCGCCGTAACCGCGGCCGCCGCCGGGGGCCCCGGCCCCGGCGCCGCAGGCGCCTACGCCCGACCACCCGCCGCCTACGCCGTACCGCTCCCCGCCGGAGGCGCCTGCGCCTCCGCGCCGTCCGCCCGCGCCGCCGGAGGCTCCGGCGCCGGGGGCAGCTCCGCTGCCAGGGCGGCCGCCGCGCGGACGAGGGGGAGAGCGAGCAGCGCGCCGCTGCCCTCGCCGATGGTGACGCCGTGGTCGAGCAGCGGGTCCAGCGTCATCCGTTCCAGCGCCTTGGCCTGCGCCGGCTCGCCGCTGCGCTGGCCGGCCAGCCACCAGTCGGGGGCGCGGAACGCGATCCGCTGGCCGACCAGCGCGCAGGCCACCGAGACCACCCCGTCGAGGATCACCGGAGTGCGGCGCACCGCGCACTGGAGGAGGAAGCCCGTCATCGCGGTCAGGTCGGCACCCGCGAGGGTGCCCAGCAGGCGGAGTTGGTCGCCCAGCACCGGCCGGGCCCGGCGCAGGCCGTCCCTGATCGCCGCGCACTTGCGCATCCAGGCGAGGTCGTCGATGCGCACCGCGCCCCGCCCGGTGACCACCGAGGCGTCCGTTCCGCACATCGCCGCCACCAGGGCGCCGGCGGCCGTGGTGCCGCCCACCGAGAGGTCGCCGAGGACCAGCAGGTCGGTGCCGGCGTCGGCCTCCTCGTCCGCGATCGCCATCCCGGCGCGGAAGGCGGCCTCCGTCTCCTCCTCGGTCAGGGTGTCCTCGATGTCCAGCCGGCCCGAGCCGCGCCGCACCCGGTGCCGGGTGACCTCGGCGGGCAGCTCGTCGGCCGGGCAGTCCACGGAGAGGTCGATCACCCGCAGTGGAACGCCGAGTTGACGGGCCAGCACCGCCGCCGGGCCCGTGCCGTCGAGCGTGGCGCGCACCAACTCCACGGTGGAGCCGGCCGGTCGGCCGGAGACGCCCAGTTCGGCGACCCCGTGGTCGCCGGCGAACAGCAGCGCCCTGGGGCGTTCGACGGGCCGCACCGGCACCTGGCCCTGGGCGGCCGCCAGCCAGGCGGCGATCTCGTCGAGCCGGCCCAACGCCTTGGGCGGCACGGTCAGTGTGGCCCGCCGCGCCTCCGCCTGTCGGCGGAGCCTGGCGCTGGGACGTTCGATCAGTTCGCCGAAGTCGTCGAGTCGCAGACCGCCCTCACTCATGCGCACGAGGGTACCGCCGCCCCTCCGGTCCCACGCGGGCGGAGCCTGCCGACGGGCGGCCGACTTCAGCTGACTGTCAGTGGTCGCGGCTACGCTCCGAACCATGCTGCGGATGGGACTTCTGGTACTGGGCGCTGATGACGTCGAACGGGCCGCCGCCTTCTGGACGGAGGCGCTTGGCTTCGTCAGGCGGCCGCCCCGCTTCCCCGGGGAGGTGGTGACCCTTCAGCCGCGCCCCGGCGAGGCGGGGGTGCCGATAGCGCTGCCCGCCAGCGGGAGTCCGCCGGAGCCGCTGCCCCGGCTCCATCTCGATCTCCTCGCGGAGAGCGCTGAGGCCCAGGAGGCGGAGGTGGCGCGGCTCGTGGCGCTGGGCGCCACCCGGGTCGACTGGTGTCACTTTCCACCCGATCCGGACTTCGTGGTGTTGGCCGACCCGGAGGGGAACAGGTTCTGTGTGGTGGACGAGAGTCATGTCCCGGTGGAGCTGGGGTCGTCCGGATGACGCCGGCGTGCGCGGGTGGTGCGCGGCGCGCGGTGGTGCGTCCCGGCGCGGGGTGTGATCTAGTCTGCGAGCAGTCAGTCACGGTGTGAGCGGAGGCTTTGCATGGCGTGGGAGTGGCGCTTCGAGAAGGCGGACGGCTCGGCGACCGAACCGCCGCAGGACCCGGGGGACTTCGGGACGCAGGGCGACGCCGAGTCCTGGATCGGCGAGATCTGGCCGGAGCTGCTCGACGGCGGCATCGACCAGGTGACGCTGCTGGAGGACGGCTCCAAGGTCTACGGGCCGATGAGCCTGCACAGCGCCGTCGAGGACTGACCCCCGCCGGCCGGGGCGGGGCTCAGGCCTCGCCCAACTCGACGTCGGCGGTGCGTCGTTCGTCGTTGCGCAGGTAGGCGACGGAGACGGTCTGGTCGGGGCGGTGGGTGGCCAGCGCCTCGGCCAGCGAGACCACGTCGGTGACCTCGTCGCCCGCCAGCTCCACGAGCACGTCCCCGGCCCGCAGCCCGGCGCGTTCGGCGGGACCGCCTTCGGTGGCCTCGACGATGGCGGCGCCGGCCGGCTGGAACCCGTCGCCCAGCACGGTGCGCACCGAGACACCGAGGGCCGCCCGCCCGGAGTCCACGACCCGGCGGTGTTCGATGAGTTGGTCGGCGATGAACGTCACGGTTGAGGCCGGGATGGCGAAGCCGATGCCGGGCGCCGTGCCGCCCCCCATGCCGGGGTCGCGGGCGGAGAGGGTGGGGATGCCGATCACCTGCCCGGAGAGGTTGACCAGCGCGCCCCCGCTGTTCCCCGGGTTGATGGCCGCCGAGGTCTGCACCATGTTCCCGAGGGTGGCCTCGCCCTCGCCCTCGCTGACGGCCCGGCCCACGGCCGAGACGATGCCCTGGGTGACGCTGGAGGACAGGCCCAGCGGGTTGCCCATGGCGAGCACGATCTGGCCGACGCGCACGCTGGACGAGTCGCCGAAGGTGGCCGGCCGCAACTGGTCGGGCGGGTCGGTCAGTTCGAGGACGGCGAGATCCTGCTCGGGGTAGGCGCTGACCAGCTCGGCCTCCAGCGGGCGCTGCCCGGTCGCCAGCGTCACGTCGAAGGACTCCTCGCTGGCGACGACGTGAGCGTTGGTGACGATGTGGCCCTCGTCGTCGTAGACGATGCCCGAGCCCTGCTGGTTCTCCGTGGTGATCTGCACGACCGAGGGCAGCACGTCGTTGACCACGTCCTGGTAGGTCTGCTCCAGCTCGCCGGTGACCGTGGGCTCGGGCGCCTCGGCCTGCGGGTGGTCGGGGCCCGAGGCGTCGGACTCGGTGGTGCAGCCGGCGGCGCCGGCCAGCAGCGCCACCGCACAGAGCGGGACCAGCACGGGACGGAACGGGAGCGGGGTGGCCATAACGGGCATTGTGGCCGCTGCCCGTGCCGGCGCGGGGGAGGGGCGCTACGCCGTTGCGGGCCAGAAGGCGCGGCCCGCCCCGCGCGGGTCAGCGCCCCGCCCCGCCGAGGTCAGCGGGGCTCTTCGCCGCGCTTGATCTGCGGCTTGGGCAGCCGCATCCGCCGCATCTGGAGCGTCCGCATCAGCGCGTAGGCGCTGGAGCCGCGCAGGTTCTCGTCCGGGTAGCGCTCGCGCAGCCGCTTCTTGAGCCGGCGGGTGAGCAGGACCGAGTCGAGGACGATGCCCACGATCACGGCCATCCACAGCATCAGCGCGAAGCCCATGGTCGCCGGGATCATGCTCATCACCAGGATCAGCACGGCGATCGGCAGGAAGAACTCGGCGATGTGCCAGCCGCTGTCCACGAAGTCCCGCGCGTAGCGGCGCACCGGGCCGCGGTCGCGCGCCGGGAGGTGCTTCTCGTCGCCGGTCAGCAGCGCCTGGCGCTGCTTGTCCAGCGCCGCGCGGCGGGCCTTCTTGGCGCGCTGCGCGGCCTCCTTGCGGCTCGTGGCGGGCTTGGCCACGGCCTTGCGCAGGGCCTCGGCCTCGCTGCGCTTGGGCGTGGGGCGACCCTTGGGCGCCTGAGGGTCCCGCTCGGGGCGGGTCTCGGCCGCCTCGTTCGCGGACTCGGTCTTGGCGTCTTCTTTGGCACGACTTCGGAACACGTGTCCCAGACTACGGCCCCCAGACGGGTTGCCGGCCGGGTCTGCCGGGAACGATCTCGCAACGTCCCGTTCACGCACCCGGTCGCGGACCCCGGGACGGTCCGGTGGGAACCACCCGTAGGCGTCCCCTCGTCCCTGGGCGGGAGAGCCGCGCGGCGTGATCGTCCTTGGGGAGGACCCATTCGCGGCCGAGCGGTGCGCTAATGGATAGGGGCCCCGTAGGGTAGTAGGGGATCAGCAGTTCAAGCGGCTGGACAGACGGCCATCGGTTCGAGCCCGGCGAGAAGGGGGCGCGCGAAGCCCATGAGCGGTGTCATGAAGCGGATGGGGATGATCTTCCGCGCGAAGGCGAACAAGGCCCTGGATCGGGCCGAGGACCCGCGCGAGACTCTCGACTACTCGTACCAGAAGCAGCTGGAGCTCCTGCAGAAGGTGCGCCGTGGGGTGGCCGACGTGGCCACCTCGCGCAAGCGGCTCGAACTCCAGCTCAACCAGCTCAACACCCAGTCCGGCAAGCTGGAGGAGCAGGGCAAGAAGGCCCTGGCCCTGGGCCGGGAGGATCTGGCCCGCGAGGCGCTGACCCGCAGGGCCGCGCTCTCGCAGCAGATCAGCGACCTCCAGCAGCAGCACGAGACGCTCCAGACGGAGGAGAACAAGCTCACCCTGGCCGCCCAGCGACTCCAGGCCAAGGTCGACGCGTTCCGCACCCGCAAGGAGACCATCAAGGCCACCTACACGGCGGCCCAGGCGCAGACCAGGATCGGCGAGGCGTTCTCCGGCATCTCCGAGGAGATGGGCGACGTCGGCATGGCGATCCAGCGCGCCGAGGACAAGACCGCCCAGCTCCAGGCGCGCTCCGGCGCGATCGACGAGCTGCTGGCGTCCGGCGCCCTGGACGACCAGACGGGCACCTCCAGGGACGACCTCACCGCCGAGCTGGACCGCATCTCGGGGAACGCGGACGTCGAGTTCGAGCTGGAGCGGATGAAGGCCGAGCTGGCCGGCGGCAGCTCCGCGCAGCGCCAGGCGATCGAGGGCGGCGACGCGGCTGCCCCCCAGACGCAGGAGCAGGAGCAGTCCCCGAAGTTCGACAAGCAGTGACCGATGAGATCGTTGGCTGACCACCTTCGACCGATGTGTGTGAGCGCGAGAGCCGGGAGAACGACATGATCGTGCGGATCATGGGGGAGGGCCAGGTGAAGCTGGACGACAGCCACTTCCCCACCCTCAACGAGCTGGACGACGAACTGCTCGCGGAGGTGGAGTCGGGGGACGAGGCCGGCTTCCGTCGCACGCTCACGGCCCTGTTGGAGGCCGTCCGCACCCTGGGCGCGCCGCTTCCCGAGGACTCGCTTGAGCCCTCGGAGCTGATCCTGCCCGCACCCGAGGCGACCATCGACGAGGTGCGGGCCATGCTGACCGAGGACGGGCTGATTCCCGACTGAGGGCTCGCCGCGCCGCTCGCGCGCTGATCAAGGCTTCGGGCCCGGACCCTCCACGCGGAGGTCCGGGCCCGAATGCGTCGCTCGACGCGAACGGTGGCTCAGGGGAGGGCCAGCATCCGCTCCAGGGCCAGCTTGGCGTCGTGTTCGGTGGCGCGGTCCACCTCGATGCGGTTGATCACCTTGCCGGCGGCCAGCGACTCCAACGACCAGACCAGGTGCGGCAGATCGATCCGGTTCATGGTGGAGCAGAAGCAGACCGTGCGGTCCAGGAAGACGATCTCCTTGCCCTGCTCGGCGTAGCGGTTGGCGAGCCGGCGCACCAGGTTCAGCTCGGTGCCCACCGCCCACCGGCTGCCCTCGGGCGCGGCGTCCAGGGTTGCGATGATGTGCTCGGTCGAGCCCACCTGGTCGGCTGCGGCGACGACCTCGTAGCGGCACTCGGGGTGCACCAGGACGTTGACGCCCGGGATGCGCTCGCGGACCTCGTTGACCGAGTCCAGGGAGAAGCGGCCGTGCACCGAGCAGTGGCCGCGCCACAGGATCATCTTCGCCCGCCGCAGCTGGTCGACGGTGAGGCCGCCGCCGGGGCGGTGCGGGTTGTAGACCACGCAGTCGTCGAGCGAGAGGCCCAGGTCGCGCACGGCGGTGTTGCGGCCCAGGTGCTGGTCGGGCAGGAAGAGCACCTTGCCGTTCTCGCCGACCTGCTCGAACGCCCAGGTCAGGGCGCGCCTGGCGTTGGACGAGGTGCAGATGGTGCCGCCGTGGCGGCCGGTGAACGCCTTGATGTCGGCCGAGGAGTTCATGTAGCTGACCGGCACCGTGTCGCCGGCCACGCCTGCCTCGGTGAGGACGTCCCAAGCCTCGGCGACCTGCTCGGCGGTGGCCATGTCGGCCATGGAGCAGCCGGCCGCCAGATCGGGCAGGATCACCCGCTGGTCGTCGCCGGTCAGAATGTCGGCGGACTCGGCCATGAAGTGAACGCCGCAGAACACGATGAACTCCGCCTCGGGGCGGGCGGCGGCGTCCCTGGCCAGCTTGAAGGAGTCGCCGGTGACGTCGGCGAACTGGATGACCTCGTCGCGCTGGTAGTGGTGCCCGAGGACGAAGACGCGGTCCCCGAGGGCCTCCTTGGCGGCCCGCGCCCGCGCTACCAGGTCGGGGTCGGAGGGGGCCGGCAGGTCCCCCGGGCAGTCGACGCCGCGCTCGCTGGCCGGATCGGACTCCCGGCCGAGCAGCAGCAGCGCCAACGGGGTGGGCTCGACGTCAAGGGGCTGGGCGCTGGTCACGACAGGCACCCTTTCTTCAGTGGGTCGTGCGGGGGTCTTTCCCTGACTTTTCGTCGTACTGACGTTATGGAGCATAACTCCTTCGCGTCAGTTTGACGATGCCGATCGCCTGCGGAACGCGTCACTCTCCCCGGGCCCGTGTGCGCGCGCCGCCCGGTGTGCGAGCATGAGGGGAGAACGACAGGGGAAGAAGGCGCGGCGGGCCGGGAATAACATCGGCGGGCCGGCCGTTCCCGCCCTCGGCAGAGCATTCCGAACTACCCGGGAGATACGCAGATGTCCGTAACGGAAGAGGCCGCTGTAAGCGACGGCATCATCGTTTCCGACGCGGCCGTGGCCAAGGTCAGGGGCCTGCTGGAGCAGGAAGGGCGTGACGATCTGGCGCTGCGCGTGGCGGTCCAGCCCGGCGGGTGTTCCGGTCTGCGCTACCAGCTCTTCTTCGACGAGCGCTCGCTCGACGGCGACGTGGTCAAGGACTTCGACGGCGTCAAGGTCGTCACCGACCGGATGAGCGCCCCCTACCTCGGCGGCGCCTCCATCGACTTCGTCGACACCATCGAGAAGCAGGGCTTCACCATCGACAACCCCAACGCCACCGGCTCCTGCGCCTGTGGCGACTCCTTCAGCTGAGCCGGCCGCCGGCCCGCCCCGCTGCGGGCGGCCGGCGTCGACCGCCACCGTGACGAGGGGCGGTGCCAGGAACTCTCCGGGCACCGCCCCTCGTTCGTGTGCGCGATGCGGAGTAAGGGTGCCCCGGCGGGGCGCTGGCTCAGTGCGCCGCCACCGTCCGGCCCTGCGCGTCGACCAGCCGCCGGTCGCCGACCGGGGCCTGGAGGGTCACCTCGTCCGTCTGCTGCTCGGCCAGCATGATGCAGACCTCGTCGGAGTCGGGGTTCGTCGCCTCGACGCCGAGCACGACCTCGTCCGCCGACTCCGTGGCCGTCACCTCGTAGGTGTCGCAGACCCCGGCCCAGAAGTGCACGGTCAGGGTGGTCGCCTCGGGGGAGTGGTCGGCCACCCACAGGCCGGCGGTCGGCTGCTCGACCGGCTCGGTCGGCGCCACCTCCTCGGTGCCCTCGGCGCCGTCCTCGCCCGCGCCCGCGTCACCAGGACGCGCGTCGGAGGCGTCCTCGTCCACGTCGCCCGAGGAGTCGCCCGAGGCGTCGTCCCCGGCCTCGCCCGAGGAGTCGGCCGAGGCGGAGGAGAGGACGTGCTCCACCGCCGGCTCGCCCACCGCGTAGCGCTGCCCGTCGGCGCCCTCGGCGCGGAAGATCCACGCCGGCACCAGCAGCGGCTCGCCCGCCGAGCGCTCCAGGGACAGCCCCAACTCAACGGTGGCCGGCGTCGGTTCGCCCGCGTCGGGCTGCCCGTCGCAGGGCAGGTCGGGCAGGGCCGGCTCGACGCCCTCGGCCTCGGGCAGCGCGCCGGGCTCCGGCTGCTGGAGGCAGGGCCGGCCGATGTCCCGGGCGGCGGCCGTCTCGGCGGCCTCGTTGATCCGCTCCAGCGCGGCGAGCGCGTCGGTCACCGCCCGCTCCTCGCCGGCCGACGGCACCCCGAGCGTCCCCGAGGCCGAGACCACCTCGCCGTCCGGGCCCACGGTCGCCACCAGGTCCATGCCGGCCACCGGCAAACCGTCCACCACCGGCTCGGCCACCACCAGGCGGTGGGGGCCCGACACCGTGGCGGCGTCGACCGCGCCGTCGCCGAGATCCAGCGCGCTCAGCAGCGGCTCGGCGGCCTGGAGCGCCACCTCCTCCGAGACGGCGGGCGGCTGGTCGGCCGGCGGCATCTCGTCCGACGAGACCGAGGAGTCCGGGTCCAACCCGCCGCCCGAGGGGTCGGGCTCGCCCGGGGCTATGCCGGGGTCGGCCGGCCGCTCGGCGACCTCGCCGCCGTCCGGCACCGCGCCGTCCAGGGAGTAGAACCAGTGCCCCGGCGCCTCGTCGGCGACCAGCAGCGCGCCCCGCCGCGTCCCCTCCGGCGTGCCGACCACCGACCAACTGCCGCCCGCCGCCTCGGGTTCGCCGACCAGGCCGAGGTCGGCGGCCAGCCCGGCCACCCGCTCGGCGTCCACGCCCGCCTCCTCGAAGCGGTAGACGGCGGCCGCATCGGGCGCCGACGGCGGGTCCTCGCCCAGCACCAGCGGGCCCGGAAGCGCGCTCCGCTCGGCGGGCGAGACCGTCAGCTCGTCACGCGCCAGCTCGCCGGCGCCGCTCCCGGCGTCGAGCGCCAGCGGCTCGTCCCCCGAGCGCCCCGCGTCGGCCTGGTCCCCGTCCCTCGCGAGGCCGACGCCGTAGAGCGCGCCGGCGAGCAGGACCATGCCGGCCGCCACCGCCGTCACGGTGGGCCACCGGCGGCGGGTCTCCTCGTGGCTCTCGTCCGTCTCCGTCACGGGTGCGCTCCTCGGCTCGGTCGGCGGTCTCACCCGTGTGACGACGGCCCCTCACCGAAGGTTCCACCCGGGGTAGCCTGACGCTGACTCTCGCCGCCCAGCACTGGAGTGCCCTCGTGCGCATCGCTGTCTCAGGTTCGATCGCCAACGACCATCTGATGACTTTTCCCGGCCGGTTCGCCGACCAGCTGGTAGGCGACCAACTGCACACGGTCTCCCTCTCCTTCCTGGTGGACGGCCTGGAGGTGCGACGCGGCGGGGTCGCGGCCAACATCTGTTACGGCATGGGCCAGTTGGGCGCCCGGCCGATCCTCGTCGGCGCGGCGGGCCAGGACTTCGACGAGTACCGCGTCTGGCTGGAGCGGCACGGCGTGGACTGCGAGTCCGTCCGGATCTCCGAGATGCTGCACACCGCCCGCTTCGTCTGCACGACCGATGCCGACCACAACCAGATCGGTTCCTTCTATACCGGGGCCATGAGCGAGGCGCGGCTGATCGAACTCCAGCTGGTCGCCGAGCGGGTCGGCGGTCTCGACCTCGCGCACATCGGCGCCGACGATCCCGAGGCGATGCTCCGCCACACCGAGGAGTGCCGCACCAGGAACATCCCGTTCGCCGCCGACTTCTCCCAGCAGCTGGCCCGGATGGAGGGCGACGAGATCCGGCTGCTGACCGAGGGCGCGGCCTATCTCTTCAGCAACGAGTACGAGAAGGCCCTCATCGAGAGCAAGACCGGCTGGAGCGACGAGGAGGTGCTCGCCAAGGTCGGCACCCGCGTCACCACCCTGGGCGCGCGGGGCGTGCGCGTGGAGCGCGCCGGCCAGCCCGCCGTCGAGGTCGGCTGCCCCGAGGAGAACGCCAAGGCCGACCCCACCGGCGTCGGCGACGCCTTCCGCGCCGGCTTCCTCTCCGGCCTCAGCTGGGGCACCTCGCTGGAACGCGCGGCCCAACTCGGCTGCATGGTGGCCACGTTGGTCATCGAGACCGTGGGCACCCAGGAGTACACCCTCAACCGTGGCGCCTTCGTCGAGCGCTTCACCAAGGCCTACGGGATCGACGCCGCCGAGGAGATCCGCCCCTTCATCCGCTGAGCCGGCACGTTCATCCGCTGGGCCGGCACGCCGCCGGGCCCGCGCGGCTCAGGCCAGCCGCCGCACCCGGTAGGCCGAGCCGCCCGGCCCGCCGTCCGCCTCCCGCGCCGTCTCGCCCAGATACTCCTGGCCGCGCATCTCGCACCAGGCCGGGATGTCCAGCCGGGCGGCGACGTCGTCGGCCAGCACCGTGATCGTCCCGCCCACCGGGACCCGCCCGATCGCGCGGGCCAGCTCGATCACCGGGATCGGGCAGCGCTTCCCCAGCGAGTCGATCACCAGCTCCCCGGCCGGCCCCTCGCCAGAGGTCTCCCCGGCCGCCGGTTCCGCCGGCGGCCTGGTCGGGTCAGCGCCCGCGCCCGGTGCCGCCAGCTGCGCCCGCACCCCGGCCACCACCCCGGGCAGCACGTCGAGAAAGCGGTCCACCTCCTCCGGCGCGGTGCCCGGCGGCAGCGACACCCGCACGTTCCCCTCCGACAACACCCCCATCGCCCGCAGCACATGGCTGGGCGTCAGGGTGCTCGACGTGCACGAGGAGCCGGAGGAGACCGAGAACCCCGCCCGGTCCAGGGCGTGCAGCAACGCCTCACCGTCGACATGGAGACAGGAGAACGTCACCAGGTGCGGCAGCCGGCGCACCGGGTCGCCCACCACCTCCACGTCGGGCACCAGTTCGGGCACCCGAGTGCGCACCCGTTCCACCAGCGCCGTCAGCCGGGTCGCCTCGGCCGCCGCCTCCGCCCGCACCGCGCGCAGCGAGGCGGCGGCCGCCACGACGGCGGGGATGTTCTCGAAGCCGGGCACCCGCCCGGACTCCCGCTCGTCCACCGGGGCCACCGGCGCGAACCGCGTGCCCTTCCGCACCGCCAACAGGCCGACCCCCGAAGGGCCGCCCCACTTGTGCGCGCTCGCCGCCAACAGCGACCAGTCGCCCCCGACCCGCCCCCACGCCAACGACTGCGCCGCGTCCACCAGCAGCGGCACGCCGGCGGCCCGGCACTCCGCCGCGATCTCGGCCACCGGCTGCGCCGTGCCCACCTCGTGGTTGGCGGACTGCACACACACCAGAGCCGTCGGGCCAGGCGCCGCGCCCAGCGCCTCGGCCACCGCCCCGGGAGTCACCCGCCCGAGGCGGTCCACCGGGATCTCCGCCGTGGTGCCGCCCGCCGCCCCGTGCGCCTCGGCCGCGTGCAGCACCGCCGAGTGCTCCACGGCCGAGACCAGCAGATGCCGCCCGGCCCTGGCCCGACCGGCCAACGCCCCGGCAACCCCCCGGTGCAGCGCCGCCGTCCCCGACGAGGTGAAGACCAACTCGTCCGGGCGACACCCGACCGCCTCCGCCGCCGTCTCCCTGGCCGCGTCCAGCAACAGCCGCGCCCGGCGGCCCTCCCGGTGCGGTCGGGCCGGATCGGCCCAGCCGTCCGCGACGGCGGCCACCAGGGCCTGTTGGGCGACCGGGTGAAGAGGCAGCGCCGACGCCGCGTCGAAGTAAGCCACGAGCGCCACGCTAACAACCCCGGAACAGCGGCCCAGCACGCCCTTCGTGGCCCCTCGCGGCGCGTTGGGCACCCTCCCCGCGTGGCGCCCGGGGACGTCCAGTAGGGTTTGGTCCGCATAAACATCCAAACCCTGCCCGTGCCAGGGCCGGCCCCGCTCCGTGCGATGGCAGCCCGGACATGGGCGAGACTCTCGGGAAGGCGCTACGTGAGTCCCAACGGCTCCGACCGCTCGTCGCGGCGCCCGATGCGGCGGGTTCTGCCGCAGGCGCTGATCGCGGGCCTGGTCCTGGCAACCGCGACAGGTTGCACATCCGAGGACTTCCCCCGACTCGGTATGCCCACCCCGGTCACGGAGGAGGCGCCCCGCATCCTGGCCCTGTGGCAGGGTTCCTGGGCCGCCGCACTGGCAACCGGGGTGCTGGTCTGGGGCCTGATCCTGTGGAGTGTCTTCTTCCACCGGCGGTCGCGGACCAAGGTCGAGATTCCCCCGCAGAACCGCTACAACGTGCCCATCGAGGCGCTCTACACGCTCGTGCCGCTGCTCATCGTCTCGGTGCTCTTCTACTTCACCGCGCGGGACCAGACCGAGCTGCTGGAGACCTCCGACGAGCCGGACCACGTGATCAACGTGGTGGGCTTCCAGTGGAGTTGGGCGTTCAACTACCTGGAGCCCGTGGGCGTCTCGGACGACTACGCCCACGACGCCGAGGAGTTGGCCTCCATCCCGGACCGGATGATGGAGCGGGTTCCGGAGAACGCGGACGGCGTCTACGAGATCGGCACCCCCGCCGACCGTGACCCCGAGACCGGGAACCCGGGCCCGACGCTGGTCCTCCCCGAGGGTGAGACCGTGCAGTTCATCATCACGTCCAGGGACGTGGTGCACTCCTTCTGGGTGGTTCCGTTCCTGATGAAGCAGGACGCGATCCCCGGGCACGTCAACACCTTCGAGGTGACCCCGGACCGCCAGGGCACCTTCCTGGGCAAGTGCGCCGAGATGTGCGGCGTCGACCACTCGCGGATGCTCTTCAACGTCCGGGTCGTGTCGCCCGAGGAGTACGACGCCTACCTCCAGGAACTGGCAGAGAGGGGCCAGACCGGCTTCGCGCCGGCCGGCATCGAGCAGACCGAGGCGGCCGTGAACGCCGAGACCAACGAGGGCCGATCGTGACTTCCGTCGAGGAATCCCCCAGCGCGCTCAGCAAGGCGTCGGACCAGGCCGCTGGTCCACCACGGCGTCAGCCGCAGCGCGGTGCCATGGTCGTGAAGTGGCTCACCACCACCGACCACAAGACCATCGGCACGATGTACCTGCTGACGTCCTTCATCTTCTTCATCGCCGCCGGCGTGATGGCCCTCATCATGCGGGCGGAGCTGGCCAGGCCGGGCACGCAGGTCGTCTCCAACGAGCAGTTCAACCAGCTGTTCACCATGCACGGCACGGTGATGCTGCTGCTCTTCGCGACCCCGCTCTTCGCCGGCTTCGCCAACTGGATCATGCCGCTCCAGATCGGCGCGCCCGACGTGGCGTTCCCCCGGCTGAACATGCTGGCCTACTGGCTCTACCTGTTCGGCGGCCTGATCGCGGTCGGCGGCTTCTTCACGCCCAACGGCGCCGCCAGCTTCGGCTGGTTCGCCTACTCGCCGCTCTCCGACGCCATCCGGAGCCCCGGAGTCGGCGCCGACATGTGGGTGATGGGCCTGGCGCTCTCCGGCTTCGGCACCATCCTGGGCGCGGTCAACTTCATCACCACCATCATCTGTATGCGCGCCCCGGGCATGACCATGTTCCGGATGCCGATCTTCACCTGGAACGTGCTGCTCACCGGCGTGCTGGTGCTGCTGGCCTTCCCGGTGCTCGCGGCGGCGCTCTTCGGACTGGCGGCCGACCGGCTCTTCGACGCGCACATCTTCGACGCGGCCAACGGCGGCGCCATCCTGTGGCAACACCTCTTCTGGTTCTTCGGCCACCCCGAGGTGTACATCATCGCGCTGCCGTTCTTCGGCATCGTCTCGGAGATCATCCCGGTCTTCAGCCGCAAGCCGATCTTCGGCTACATCGGCCTGGTGGCCGCGACCATCACCATCGCCGGCCTGTCGGTGACGGTCTGGGCGCACCACATGTACGTCACAGGAGCGGTGCTGCTGCCGTTCTTCTCCTTCATGACGTTCCTGATCGCGGTGCCGACGGGCGTGAAGTTCTTCAACTGGATCGGCACCATGTGGAAGGGCTCGCTCAGCTTCGAGACCCCGATGCTGTGGTCGGTCGGCTTCCTCGTCACCTTCCTCTTCGGCGGTCTGACGGGCGTCATCCTGGCCTCGCCGCCGCTGGACTTCCACGTCTCCGACACCTACTTCGTGGTGGCCCACTTCCACTACGTGGTCTTCGGCACCGTCGTCTTCGCGATGTTCGCCGGCTTCCACTTCTGGTGGCCCAAGTGGACCGGGAAGATGCTCGACGAGCGGCTCGGCAAGATCACCTTCTGGACGCTGTTCATCGGCTTCCACGGCACCTTCCTGGTGCAGCACTGGCTGGGCGCCGAGGGAATGCCCCGGCGGTACGCCGACTACCTGGCGGCCGACGGGTTCACCACGCTCAACACCATCTCCACCATCAGCTCGTTCCTGCTGGGCATGTCGATGCTGCCGTTCTTCTACAACGTCTGGAAGACGTGGAAGTACGGCGAGTACGTCAACACCGACGACCCCTGGGGCTACGGGCGTTCGCTGGAGTGGGCGACCTCCTCGCCGCCGCCGAGGCACAACTTCGTCACCCTGCCCAAGATCCGCTCCGAGTCGCCGGCGTTCGACCTGCACCACCCCGAGGTCGCCGCGCTCGACCAGCTGGAGAACGAGGCCCGCCACGAGGCCGAGGCGCTCACCGGCAAGGAGGCCGGCGCATGAGGATTCAGGGACACCTCTTCACCTGGCTCGCCGTCTTCCTGCTGGCCGTGGCCGCCGTCTACGGCCTCTGGTCCCAGGAGCCGGTGGGCACCACGGCGCTGTTCCTGTCGTTCGCCCTCTCCGCGATGATCGGGTTCTACCTGATCTTCACGGCCCGCCGGGTGGACGTCGGCGCCCAGGACAACAAGGACGCGGACGTCGCCGACGACGCGGGCGAGGTCGGCTTCTTCAGCCCGCACAGCTGGGCCCCGCTGCTGCTGGGCGCCGGCGCCGCGCTGGCCTTCCTCGGCCCGGTCTTCGGCTGGTGGTTCCTCATCTTCACCATCCCGGTGATGTTCATCGGGCTGTGGCTGTGGGTCTTCGAGTACTACCGGGGCGAGAACCAGACGCAGTGACCCTCGTCCGAACGGTCGGACCGGGCCCCCGGAGCGCGCGCTCCGGGGGCCCACCCGTTTGCCGGCGACCGCCGGGCTGTTTCGGGGCATTCTCCGTATTTTGTGGCTATGACCTACTCGAAGATCCTCCCCACGCGGACCACCCTCCGGTGCACGCTGATACTCGCCCCGCTGCTGGCCGGCCTCACCGCGTGCGGTGGTGACGCCAGGTCACTGAGCGACCAGCCCTATGACGCCCTCGAACACCTTTCCTTCGGCGGCGCCGCCGAAGGCGCCGAGGTCAATCCCGACGCCCCGCTGAAGATCTCCGCCCGCGCGGCCGGCGCCCGCATCACCGACGTCGTGGCCACCGACGCGGCTGGCCGCCGCCTCGACGGTGAACTCGCCGCCGACGGCCGCTCCTGGCGCAGCAGCGCCCTGCTGACCGCCGGCGCCAAGTACACCGTTCGGGTGAGCACGGAGAACGGCGACGGCGAGCCGGGCCGGGGCGAGCACAGCTTCCGCACCGGCTCGTCGGAGGCGGACCGCGTCGACGTGACGTTCGGCCCCGAGCCGGGCACCTACGGCGTCGCTCAGCCCATCACCGCCGAGCTGAGCGAGGAGGTGACCGGGGCGCGCGAACGGGCCCTGGTGGAGGCCGCGTTGCAGGTCTCCAGCGAGCCCGAGGTGAAGGGCGCCTGGCACTGGGTCGACGACAAGGAGCTGCACTACCGGCCGCGCGACTACTGGCCGTCCGACACCAGGATCTCCGTCAGCTCCCAGCTGGAGGGCCTCGCCATAGCCGACGGACTGCGCGGCGGCGGCGCCGATCCCGTGGAACTGCGCACCGGGGAGCGGGTGGAGGCGGTGGCCGACATCCAGGCCCACACCATGACCGTCTACCAGGACGGCGAGGCGGTGCGCACGGTGCCCATCACCACCGGCAAGGAGGGCTTCCGCACCCGCAACGGCAAGAAGGTGGTGCTCGGCCGGGAGCCCAACGTGCGGATGACCGGCACCAGCATCGGCATCCCCGCCGGCAGCGCCGAGTCCTACGACCTGGACGTCCAGTGGGCCACCCGGCTCACCTGGAGCGGCGAGTACGTCCACGGCGCGCCCTGGTCGGCCGCCTCGCACGGCTCGGCCAACGTCAGCCACGGCTGCACCGGCATGAGCACGGAGAACGCCCAGTGGTTCTTCGACCTGATCAAGCCGGGCGACATCGTGGAGCACGTCAACGGCGAGGGCGAGGACATGGCCCCGTTCGGCAACGGCTTCGGCGACTGGAACCTCTCCTGGGAGGAGTGGCTGGAGGGCAGCGCCCTGCACCAGCAGCAGGGCGACGACCACGCCCAGCCGACGGCGGGCCGGCTGCGTCCGAGCGTCTGACGCCCGCGCGCGGCGCCCGTCGCCGGCCCCGGGCAACCGGCCCCAGGCCGCCCAGCCGGTGGCTCAGGCGGCGGCCGAGGACAGCCGCTGGCGCAACAGCCCCGTCAGGGCCTCGGTCAGCTCGGCCGGGTCGACCGGGTGCGGCACCGCGGCCTCGGCACGGCTCCAGGTGGCCAGCCAGGCGTCCTGCGCCCGCCCGATCAGCAGCAGCACCGGCGGGCACTCGAAGATCTCGTCCTTGATCTGCCGGCAGACGCCCATCCCGCCGGCGGGCACCGCCTCCCCGTCCAGCACGCAGACGTCGACGCCCCCGTTCTCCAACGCGGACAGCACGGCCGGCAGGGTCGCGCACTCCAGATACTCGATGGCGGGCAGGTCACTGGCCGGGCGCGTGCCGGCCGCGAGCCGCACCTGCTCCCGGGTGTTGACGTCGTCGCTGTAGACCAGCACCGTGGCGCTGCGCTGCATCGTTCCTCCGCCCGCTGGGGGTTGTCCGTTGCGCGGTGATGCTACTCCGTCGGGCCGGGCCGCAGGCAGGGGGCGCGGGTCGGGCGCCCGTGGGGCCGCCGGGCGAGGGTCGTGGACACACCGAACCCCACCCCCGAGACAAGCCCCGGAAAAGCGACCGACATAATGACGGGCGTGGCGACAGCAACAGCAGTAGACACCGGGCACGCGATCCCGTCGGTCAACCGGCCGAACGTCACCTCCGTGGGGACGGTCATCTGGCTGAGTTCCGAGCTGATGTTCTTCGCGGCCCTCTTCGCGATGTACTTCACCCTTCGTTCGGTGATGGGCCCCGAGTACTGGCAGGAGAACGCGGACACGCTCAACCTGCCCTTCTCGCTGACCAACACGACGATCCTGGTGCTCTCCTCGGTGACGTGCCAGCTCGGCGTGTTCGCGGCCGAGCGGGGTGATGTGAAGAGGCTGCGCGGCTGGTTCGTGGTCACCTTCGCGATGGGCGCGATCTTCATCGGCGGTCAGGTCACCGAGTACGTCGAGTTGGTGGCGCACGAGGGCATCTCCCTCGCCTCCGGCCCCTACGGCTCGGCGTTCTACCTGACCACCGGCTTCCACGGCCTCCACGTGCTGGGCGGGCTGTTCGCCTTCCTGTTCGTCCTCGCCAGGACCTACGCCGCCCGCCGCTTCACCCACGAACAGGCCACCACGGCCATCGTCGTGTCGTACTACTGGCACTTCGTTGACGTCGTGTGGATCGGCCTCTTCGCCACCATCTACCTCATCAAGTAGCTCACGCCGCACCGGACCTTTGTCCCAAGCACCGACGCAGAAGATCCTGACACCGGGGTAATCCGTGAAAAAGCTCTCCGCACGACGGCGCCATCCACTGGCGGTGTTTGTCGTCCTCCTCATCGCGCTGGCGGCCACCGGGGGGCTGTACGCCGCCTTCGCGCCCGCCGACGAGGCGCAGGCCGACACCACGGCCCAGTCCCTCGCCATCGAGGAGGGCGAGGCGCTCTACCGGGTCGGCTGCTCCAGCTGCCACGGCAGGTCAGGTGAGGGCGGCAGCGACGGCCCCAGCCTGGTGGGCGTGGGGCCGGCGGCCGTGCACTTCCAGGTCGGCACCGGCCGGATGCCCCTCCAGAACCCCGGCGCCCAGGCGCCGGAGAAGCCCCGGGCGTACACCCAGGCCGAGATCGACCAACTCGCCGCCTACATCGGCTCGTTGGGCCCCGGCCCGGCCGTTCCCGAGGCGTCGGCCTACGACCCCGCCGAGGGCAACGCGGCCCGGGGTGGCGAGCTGTTCCGCATGAACTGCTCCCAGTGCCACAACTTCACCGGCCAGGGCGGCGCCCTGACGAACGGGAAGTACGCGCCCGGGCTGGACAACGTGGAGCCGATCTACATCTACGAGGCGATGCTGACGGGCCCGCAGAACATGCCCTCCTTCCCCGACACGGTGCTGCCGGAGCAGGAGAAGCGGGACATCATCGCGTGGCTCAACGAGGTCAACACCTCGGAGTCGGCCAACCCCGGCGGCTTCACGCTCGGCGGCTTCGGCCCGGTGAGCGAGGGCCTGTTCGCCTGGACCTTCGGCATCGGCGCCCTGGTCGCGCTGACCGTGTGGATCGGGGCCAGGAGCGCTAAGGCCAGGAAGTCATGAGCGACCACCACAACTCCTCCGCATCCCAAGAAACGGAACCGCGAAAAGACGTGTCCGACGATCACCTCCCCGGTGAGCGGCGCTCGGGTGAACTGGCCGTGTTGGACGACCCGTTCGCCGACCCGGGGCTGCCCCCGCACGAACATCGGCGGCAGGACATCGACGAGCGTGCCGCCAAGCGCTCCGAGCGCACGGTCGCCCTCCTGTTCACCGTCTCCATGCTGGCGACCATCGGCTTCATCGTCGCCTATCTGGCCATCCCGATCGACGAGATCGTCTACATCTTCCCGATCGGCCACATCAGCGCGCTGAACTTCGCGTTGGGCACGACGCTGGGCGTCGCCCTCTTCTGCATCGGCGCCGGCGCCATCCACTGGGCCCGCACCCTGATGTCGGACGAGGAGCGCGTCGAGGAACGGCACGCGGTGGCGGCGACCCCCGAGGTCAAGTCCCATGTGCTGGCGGAGTTCCGCAAGGGCGCCGAGGAGTCGCAGATCGGCCGGCGCAAGCTGGTGCGGAACACGATGATCGGCGCGCTGGCCCTGGTGCCGCTCTCCGGCCTGGTGCTGCTGCGCGACCTCGGCCCGATGCCCGGCGACAAGCTGCGCAAGACCGCCTGGCGCGAGGGCTCGTTGATCGTCAACGAGAACACCGGCCAGCCGCTGCGGCCCGAGGACATCACGGTCGGCTCGCTGACCCAGGCGATGCCCAGCGACCTCGACCACCACGACGAGGACTTCCACGCGCAGATCGCCAAGGCCGCCGTGATGCTGGTCCGGCTGGAGCCGGAGGACATCAAGGACCCGCGCTCGGCGGCGTGGGGGCACGAGGGCATCCTCTGCTTCTCCAAGATCTGCACCCACGTCGGCTGCCCGGCGACGCTCTACGAGCAGCAGACCCACCACGCGCTGTGCCCCTGTCACCAGTCCACCTTCGACCTGTCGGACGGCGCGCGGGTGCTCTTCGGCCCGGCCGGGCACCCCCTGCCGCAGCTGAAGATCACGGTGAACGACGAAGGCTTCCTCACGGCGCTCGGCGACTTCGAGGAGCCCCCCGGCCCGAGCTTCTGGGAGCGCGGATGAGTACGGCAACGGAACCCCGGAAGAGCACCGCGAAGGGCAAGGCCCCGGCCGGCGAGAAGGTCGCCGACTGGGCCGACGGCCGGCTGGGCATCTACGGCCTGGCCAAGGCCAACATGCGGAAGATCTTCCCCGACCACTGGTCGTTCCTGCTCGGCGAGATCTGCCTGTTCAGCTTCATCATCGTCATCCTGACCGGCGTCTATCTGACGCTGTTCTTCGTGCCCAGCATGGGCGAGGTGGAGTACACCGGCTCGTTCGGGCCGATGCAGGGCGTGATGATGTCCGAGGCGTACGCCTCGACGCTGGACATCAGCTTCGACGTGCGCGGCGGCCTGCTGGTCCGTCAGATCCACCACTGGGCGGCGCTGCTGTTCGTGGTCGGCATCTTCATGCACATGATGCGGGTGTTCTTCACCGGCGCCTTCCGCAAGCCGCGCGAGGTCAACTGGATCTTCGGCTTCCTGCTGCTGGTGCTGGCGCTGTTCACCGGTCTGACCGGCTACTCGCTCCCCGACGACCTGCTCTCCGGCACCGGCATCCGGTTCATGGAGGGCGCGATCCTGGCGGTGCCGGTGCTCGGCACCTACCTCCAGATGTCCATCTTCGGCGGCGAGTTCCCCGGGCACGACATCATCCCCAGGTTCTTCGTGGTGCACGTGCTGCTGCTGCCGGGCATCATGGTGGGCCTCGTGGTGGCGCACCTGATCCTGATCGTGTACCACAAGCACACCCACTACGCGGGTCCCGGCCGGACCAACAACAACGTGGTCGGGATGCCGTTCATGCCGGTGTACATGGCGAAGGCGGGCGGCTTCTTCTTCCTGATCTTCGGCGTGATCACCCTGATCGCGGCGACGGTGACGATCAACCCGGTCTGGGTGCTCGGCCCCTATCGACCGGACCAGATCTCCACCAACGCGCAACCCGACTGGTATCTGGGCTTCTCCGAGGGACTGGTCCGGATGATGCCGGGCTTCGAATGGGTGATCCCCGGCGGATACACGCTCAACTTCGGGCTGTTGGTGCCGCTGGCGATCTTCCCGACGCTGCTGGTGGCCATCGCGGTCTACCCGTTCTTCGAGGCCTGGGTCACCAAGGACCCGCGCGAGCACCACATCGCGGAGCGGCCACGGAACAACCCGACCAGGACCGCGTTCGGCATGGCCTGGCTGACCGCGTTCGCGGTCGCGATGCTGGCCGGCGGCAACGACGTGTGGGCGGTGAACTTCCACCTCTCCATCAACGCCATCACCTGGTTCTGCCGGATCGCGTTCTTCGTCCTGCCGGTGCTCGTCTTCTTCGCGACCCGCCGGGTGTGTCTGGGACTCCAGCGCAGGGACGCGGACAAGGTGCTGCACGGGCGGGAGTCCGGGATCATCAAGCGGCTGCCGCACGGCGAGTTCATCGAGGTGCACGAGCCGCTGCCGCAGGACCGGCTCTACACGCTCACCGCGCACGAGCAGCGCCAGCCGCTCGAACTGGGCCCGGCCACCGACGAGAACGGTGTGCGGCGTCCGGTCAGCCCGGTGGAGCGGGTGCGGGCGCGGATGAGCAAGGCGTACTTCGGCGAGCAGGCGCAGATCCCCAAGCCGACCCGCGAGGAGTACCGGGCCATCGCCGAGAGCCACGACGAGCACCACTGACGTCGGGCCGGCGGGAAGCCGGATCAACGGGCCGTGGCCCCACCGTTCCAGCGGGACGGTGGGGCCACGGCCCGTTCGCGCGCCGCCGTCCGCTGGGAACGGCCGTCCGGAGACCGAACACCGCGCCCCGGCCCGCGCCGGCCGCCGCTAGGCTTCGGTGCCACGCGGCCGTGCCCGTTCCGTGAGACGGCGACGCCCGGCCGGCCGCGGGACCGAAGTCCGTACCGCTGATTCGCCAGGAGTGATTCCCATGAGCGTTGTGACCCCCGCCGGAGGCGACACCGGGGCGGCGCGCGACTGGCCGGAGGTGCTGAGCACCCTGCTGGCCGGCCGGGACCTGTCCGGCGAGGACACCGCCTGGGCCATGGAGCGGATCATGTCGGGCGAGGCCAGCGACGTGCGGATCGCGGGCTTCGCGGTGGCGCTGCGCGCCAAGGGCGAGACCGTCGAGGAGGTCGCGGGGCTGGTCGAGACGATGTACCGGCACGCCAACGTGATCGAGGTGCCGGGCCCCGCCGTGGACATCGTCGGCACCGGCGGCGACCGGGCGCGGACCGTCAACATCTCCACCATGTCCGCGATCGTGGTGGCCGGCACCGGGGTGCGGGTCGTCAAGCACGGCAACCGGGCCGCCTCCAGCGCCAGCGGCGCCACCGACGTGCTGGAGCAGCTGGGCGTCAACCTCGACCTCACCCCGCAGCGGGTGGCCGAGGTCGCGGTGGAGGCCGGGATCACCTACTGTCCGGCCGTCCTCTTCCACCCGGCGCTGCGCCACGCGGGTGCGGCGCGCAAGGAGTTGGGCGTCGCGACGTTCTTCAACTTCCTCGGCCCGCTGACCAATCCGGCCCGGGTGCGGGCGCAGGCGACCGGCGTCGCCGATGCCAGGATGGCGCCGATCCTCGCCGGGGTGCTGGCTGAACGGGGCAGCTCGGCGCTGGTGTTCCGGGGCGACGACGGGCTGGACGAGCTGACCGTCACCGGCACCTCCACGGTGTGGGTGGTGCGGAACGGGAAGGTGGCCGAGGAGTCCTTCGACCCGCGCTCGGTGGGCGTCGAGCTGGCCCCCGTCGAGTCGCTGCGCGGCGGCGACGCGGCCGCCAACGCGGCGGTGGCGCGGCGGCTGTTGGACGGCGAGCAGGGGCCGGTGCGGGACGCGGTGCTGCTCAACGCGGCGGCCGGGCTGGCCGCCATCGAGCCGGACGACGCGCCGCTGCCGCAGCGGATCGCGGCCGGCATGGCGCGCGCCGCCGAGTCCATCGACTCGGGCGCGGCGCGGGCGGCGCTGGAGCGCTGGATCGCCACCACCCGTCGCTGAGCGTGGCGTTGCCCCGGGCCGCCACCGCGCGGCGGCCCGGGGCCGGGGTGCCGGGGCGCCGGCCTAGGAGTCCAGGCCGATGGCGAACGCGGCCTCCAGGTCGTGCTGCGAGTAAGTGCGGAAGGCGATGTGCGTCTCGGTGGACTCCACGCCGGGGATCTTGCTCAGCCGCGCCGGGATGACCTCGGCGAGCTGGTCGTGCTCGCGCACCCGGACCAGGGCGATCAGGTCGTGCGGCCCGGTCACCGAGTACACCTCGCTCACCCCGTCCAGGGCCGCGATCTGCTCCGCGACCTCCGGGACGCGGTCCACGCTGGTCTTGATGAGCACGATCGAAGTGATCACGGCTGCGCCTCATTTCCGGAATCGGTGGTCGCCTACACAGGCCACACCATAGCCTCCGGGCAACGGGCCGGGCCGGTCGCGGGCCGGCCGACATCGGCGGCCCCGCCGGCCTGGGCCAGCAGACGTGGCGCGTACCAGGCCGTAGGGTGAAGCCGAGTGTGACGGAGATACGCAGTGACGGGGAGTGCCGGCCGACCGGCCGCCGCTCGGACCGACGGATGGTGTGCAGCTGTGGAACCCACGGACGGTGAGGAGGCGACGGGGCGGGCCGAGCCTGAGGCGACGGAGCCGGCCGAGGCCCTGGACCGCCCGCTGCCCGAACGGGTCAGAGGCCGCGTGATCCAGCTCGCCGGGGAGGCGTTCGACGGGCTGACGCTGGCCGAGTTGCCGAGCACGTTGCGGCAGTATGCCCGGTTCACCCCACCCCGTCGGGTGAAGTTCGGCGGCTCCGCGATGGCCGCCGCGCTGGAGTCCGACACCTTCTTCCGGCACCGGGTGGGCTCCGTGCTGCGCGCCGCGTCGCCCGAGCTGGCCGAGGCGGTGGAACGCGGCACCCCGCCCCCGGCGGCCGACCCCGTCGAGGTGGCGGCCGCCGCGTTCCTGCTGCGCCCGCCGGGCTGGGCCAAGCTGGTCGCCGCGGCCGGCGAGGAGGCGCAGCGCGCCCAGGAGGAGCGCGCCGGCCAGGAGCGGGAACGCGAACTGCGGGAGCTGCGCGAGGAGTTGGCGCGGCTGCGGGAGGCGTCGCGGGACGAGCAGGAGCGGCTGCGCGCGGAGTTGGAGGCCAGCCGCAAGGAGAGCGACGCGCAGCACCGCAAGCTGCGCAGCGCGCTGGCCGACGTGCGGCGCGGCGAGGCGGCGGTGCGCAAGCTGCGCGCCGAGCTGGACGAGGCGCGGGCGGCGGCGGACGCCGTCAGGGCGGCGGGGGAGAGCGAGGCGCGGCGGCTGCGCGGCCGGCTGGAGCGGGCCGAGGCGGCGCTTGAGGCCAGCCGCCGCTCGGTCCGTGAGGACCGGGGCATCGAGGACACCCGGCTGCGGCTGCTGTTGGACACGGTGTTGGACGCGGCCCAGGGGCTGCGCCGGGAGTTGGCCCTGCCGCCGGCGCGGCAGGGCCAGCTGCCCGCGCAGACGGTGGCGGCGGTGCGGCCCGGCGAGCCGGGTCCTGCCGACATCGCGCGGCGCGCGCTGGACGGCGACGACCCGGCGGTGCTCGACCAGCTGTTGGCCCTGCCGCAGGCCCATCTGGTGGTGGACGGCTACAACGTGACCAAGACCGGCTATCCGACGATGCCGTTGGAGCGGCAGCGGGCCCGACTGATGCGCGGGCTCGCGGTGTTGGCGGCGCAGACCGGCGCCGAGATGACCTGCGTCTTCGACGGCGCCGAGCTGGCGGCGCCGGTGCTGCTGACGCCGCCGCGCGGGGTGCGGGTGCTGTTCAGCCCGCCGGGCGAGACGGCCGACGAGCTGATCCGCCAGCTGGTGCGGGCCGAGCCGGCAGGCCGTCCGGTGGTGGTGGTCTCCAGCGACCGCGAGGTGGCCGACGGCATCGCGCGCTCCGGCGCCTGGCCGGTGGCCTCCCGGCTGCTGCTCAACCGCCTGGCCCGCACCTGAGGTTGACCGCCCGGCCGAACGGGCTGGTTGCGGCGGCGCCCGAACGGGTACCCCAGGAGACGGAGAACGACGGCGAGTTGACCGTTCCGGCGGCGTCGGGCGTTCTGTGCCGCCCGGACGTTTCGTGGCGCTGCGGGGCGGAAGTGCCGTTGCGCCGGTTCGTCCCCTTGGTGGGCGTTGCCGCGTGTTTGTGGGCCACGGAATGTGGGGGACCGACAGCGGTCGGTGTGAGGTAAGTAAAATATGGCCGGCAGGATTTGAACCGGACAAAGAGACCTCGCTAGGGTCACCTCGAACCTTCGCGCGGTAGATCACCCAGCCCGGGTGACCGTGGAGGTACCGCCTAGTCCGCGGCAGTCTCGCGGAGCCGGGGTGAAACCAGCCCACCCGGCAGGCGGCTGAGGAAGAAGGAGCTCGCCCCAGTGGCGTCCCACCGTCGTCCCAAGCAGCCAAGCCGTGCTCGACTGACCATCCTCGGCGCGGCCGCCTCCGCCGCCGCCACCGTCGGCGTCACCGCCACCTCCGCCTCGGCCGACCCCGGCCAGAGCATCGACGACGTCCGCGAGGAGGTCGACGAGCTGCACCACGAGGCCGAGGAGATCACCGAGGAGTACAACGGGGCCCAGGAGCGCGAGCAGGAGCTCCAGGACGAGATCGCCGAGCTCCAGGACTCCACCGCCCGGGGCCAGGAGCGCCTCAACGAGCTGCGCAACAGCATGGGTTCGATGGCGACGGCGCAGTACCGCAACGGCGGGCTCGACCCGTCCATGCAGCTTTTCCTCTCGTCTGACCCCGACGACTTCCTGGACCAGGCGTCCGCGCTGGACCAGCTCTCCTCCAAGCAGGCCGAGGCGCTGCGCCTCATCCAGGAGCAGCAGCGCACCCTCGACCAGCAGCGCGAGGAGGCCGGCGAGCGGCTGGCCGAGCTGGAGGAGGTCCGCAGCACCCTCGGCGAGCAGAAGGAGACCATCCAGGGCAAGTTGAGCGAGGCCCAGGCCCTGCTCAACCAGCTCACCGAGGAGGAGCGGCAGGAGATCGCGGCGGCCGAGGCCGCCGAGGCCGAGGAGGCCGCCCGCGCCAGCCGCTCCGACGACCGCGACTACTCCGACGGTTCGTCCTCCTCCTACGCCCAGACCGCCGTCAACGCAGCGACCTCCAAGCTGGGCTCGCCCTACGTCTGGGCCGCCACGGGACCCAACTCCTTCGACTGCTCCGGGCTGACCTCCTGGGCCTACAACCAGGCCGGCGTCTCCCTGCCGCGCGTCTCCCAGGCCCAGGCCAACGCCGGCACCCGCGTCGCCCGCAGCGAACTCGCCCCCGGCGACCTGGTGTTCTTCTATCCCGAGCTGACCCATGTGGGCATCTACGTGGGCAACGGCCAGATGGTGCACGCGCCCAGACCCGGCGGCGTCGTGGAGTACGCCAGCCTCGACATCATGCCCTTCCAGTTCGGCACCAGGGTGGCCTGACCGGCCGCCTGCCGCGCCACCTCCGCCGGCGCTCCCCGGGCCTAACTCCGGGGCCCCGCACGCCCACTGAACGGGCGCCGCGCCAACTGGACCAACCAGGTGATTCGCTGGGCGAACCGTTTTCCCGCGCGCCCCGCGTGACCTGCGAACCCGGCATCCGGGGCCGGGCCGCGCGGTGTTGCCCTGCCATGACTTCGGTCGCCACGCGGCTACATTCTGCTGCGCTCGGGTCCCCACCGAAGGAGCGCGGCTCGCAGTGATCGTTCATGATGCTTTCCTTCCGTCGCGGCGCGGCGGTCTGGTGTTGCGGCTGTCCGCCTGGTCGGCGGCGGCGACGGCCGTGGCGGTGATCTCCGCCGTTCCCGTCTGCGCCGACCCGGCGGGGCGGGGCGACGAGACCGCCGAGGCCACCCGGCAGGTCGACCGGCTCTTCGCCGAGGCAGACCGCGCCGTGGACGCCTACAACGGCTCCGTGGAACGGGTCGCCACGCTGGAGGCCGAACTCGACCGCCGGCGCGAGCAGGTGGACCGCACGGAGCGCGAGGTCGACGAGAAGCGCCGCACCCTCGGCGCGGCCGCCGCCGCGCACTACCGCGCCGGCGGCCTGTCCCCCTCGCTGTCCCTGCTGCTCTCCGACAGCCCGGACGCCTACCTTGACCGGGCCGCGTCCTACGAGCGGATGAGCGACCGCCGCAGCGGCGAACTGCGCGAACTGCTCAGCGCCCAGCGCGACCTGACCCAGCGCCGCGACGAGGCCGACGCCCGGCTCGACGAACTGACCGAGGAACGCGCCGAGTTGGCCCGCCGCAAGGAGGCCGCCGAGGAGCGGCTGGCCGAGGCGAGGGAACGGCTCGACGAACTCACCGAGCGGGAGCGGCGCGAGGACCGCCGGGCCGCGCGCGACGCGGAGCGCGCCGAACGCGCCGACGCCGGCGGGGCCGCCGGGTCCGGCTCCGGGGCCGAGGGCCAGGCCGCCCCCGAACCGCCGGCGCCGGTCGCGGCCTCCGGCCGGGCCGGCGTCGCGCTGGCCGCCGCCCAGGGCGCGTTGGGGCGGCCCTACGGCTGGGGGCAGGCCGGGCCCGACGCGTTCGACTGCTCGGGCCTCGTGCAGTGGGCCTACGCCAAGGCCGGCGTCTCCCTGCCCCGCACCTCCCAGGCGCAGGCGGGCGCCGGGCGGCGGGTCCCGCTCGACCAGGCACAGCCCGGCGACATCGTGGTCTACCGGGCGGACGCCAGCCATGTGGGCCTCTACGCCGGAGACGGACAAGTGGTGCACGCCCCCTATACCGGAGCTTCCGTGCGGTATGACCCGGTCGGGATGATGCCGGTCTCCTCGGTGGTACGACCCTGACCTGAGGTCGGTAATGTTCGGGTGATGCGAAAGACGTTGATCGTGACCAACGACTTCCCGCCCCGCCCGGGCGGTATCCAGGCGTTCCTGCACAGCATGGCGCTGCGGATGGACCCGGGCCAGGTGGTGGTGTACGCCTCCAGCTGGCGGCGGGACGCCGAAGCCGTCGAGGCCACCACCGAGTTCGACGCCGAGCAGCCCTACCCGGTCTTCCGGGACAGGACGGCGTCGCTGCTGCCCACCAGAGCCACCACCCGCAAGGCCGCCGAGCTGCTGCGGGAACACGGATGCACGGCCGTGTGGTTCGGCGCCGCCGCGCCGCTCGGGCTGATGGCCCCGACGCTGCGCGCCGCGGGCGCCGAGCGGCTGGTGGCCACCAGCCACGGACACGAGGCCGGTTGGGCGGGGATGCCGGTCACGCGCCAGGTGGTGCGCCGCATCGGCGAGAACACCGATGTGATCACCTACCTCGGCGAGTACACCAGGAGCCGGATCGCGGCCGCGCTGACGCCGTCGGCCGCCTCCCGGATGACCCAACTCACCCCGGGCGTCGACCACAAGCTCTTCCACCCCGACTCCGGCGGGCGGCGGCTGCGCGCCAGCCTGGGCCTGGCCGACCGGCCGGTGGTGGTCTGCGTCTCCCGACTGGTCGCCCGCAAGGGGCAGGACACGCTGATCCGCGCCATGCCGGCGGTGTTGGCCGCCGAGCCCGACGCCGTGCTGGCGATCGTGGGCGGCGGGGCGTACCGCTCGGATCTGGAGCGGCTGGTGCAACGCATGGGGCTCCAGCGGTCGGTGCGCTTTCTTGGTGAGGTGTCATGGGCACAACTGCCCGCGCACTTCGGCATCGGCGACGTCTTCGCGATGCCGTGCCGCACCCGGCACCGGGGGCTGGACGTCGAGGGCCTGGGGATGGTGTACCTGGAGGCCTCGGCCACCGGACTCCCCGTGATCGCCGGCGACTCCGGCGGCGCGCCGGACGCGGTGCTCGACGGCGAGACGGGCTGGGTGGTGCGCGGCGGGGGGCCCACCGCCCCCCGGGAGACCGCCGAACGCATCGTCACGCTGCTCCGCGACCCGGAACTGCGCCGCAGGATGGGCACGCGGGGGCGGGAGTGGGTCGAGGAGAAGTGGGGCTGGGACATGTTGTCGGAACGGCTCAAGACGCTGTTGACGTGACCGGACGGCGGCCGGCCCTGGGGGCCGGCCGCCGGGCCGCCTCCGGCGGGGGTCGCCTCCGGCGGGGCTCGCCTCCGGCGGGGTGGGGGTGCGCCCACGGTGGTGGGGGTGTTGCGCTGGGCGCGCGGGGTTCGCCTTCGGCGGGGTTGGCCTGCGGCCGGCGTTGGGGGCGTTCCTTGGCGGGGTGGGGGTGTGTCCTCCGTGGGTGAGGCGTTGCGTCGTCGCGCGGAGTTCGCTTCCGGCGGGCCGGTGAGGTGCGGCGGGGTTCGCGTTCGGCCCGGGTGGGGTGCTGCGCTGGGCGCGCGGGGTTCGCCTTCGGCGGGGTTGGCCTGCGGCCGGCGTTGGGGGCGTTCCTTGGCGGCGTTTCGCTTCCGGCGGGGGTGGGGCGTGGGCCTCTGTGGTGGGGGTGTTGCGTTCGTCGCGCGGGGTTCGTCTTTGGCGGGGGCTTTGGGGCCAACTGGTCGCCGGGCCGGCAGGGTTGCCTTCGGCGGGATGGCTTGCGAGCCGGTGGGGGCCGGCGATGAGTTGGGGACGGTGGGGGAGTCGACATCCTTCGCCGGGGCGGTGGGCGCTCCGGGGGTGAGGTAGGGAGCATCGTCGTGAGGGTGGTTCTTCAGGAGTTTCTTTCGCTGGACGGGGTCGCGCAGGGGCCGGGGGCGCCGGACGAGGACACCAGCGGTGGGTTCACGCGGGGAGGGTGGCTCGTTCCGCATCTGGACGACGCGTTCCTGCGGATCGTGACCGGCTGGCTCGACGAGGTGGACGCATTCCTGTTCGGGCGGCGCACCTACGAGAACTTCGCGCGGGACTGGCCGGCGATGGACGATCCCGACGACCCGGTGGCCAGCAGGCTCAACCACCTGCCGAAGTATGTCGCCACCAACACCCTGACCGGCGCCGGCTGGGAGCCGACCACGATCCTCTCGGGCGATGTGGCCGCCCGGGTCGCCGAGGTGCGGGCGCGGCCCGGGCGGGAGTTGCAGATTCACGGGAGTGCCCGGCTGGGCGCCTCGCTGCTGGCCGCCGGGCTGGTCGACGAGGTGCGGCTGATGATCGCACCGGTGGTGGTGGGCGCCGGCCGGCGGCTCTTCCCGGAGAGCGGAGTCCCGGCCGGGCTGCGGCTGGTGAGCAGCGAGACGACGCCGAGCGGGGTCACCGCCCAGGTCTACGAGGTGACCGGCGAGCCGAGCTTCGGCGCCTACGGTCCCGAGACCACGTCCTGAACCGTTCGGAGGTACCGTCACCGTCCGGGCGCCCGGCGTCCGGACGCGAGGAGGCAACGTGGCGGCTGTCGTGGTCGTGGGTGCGGGGATCGTCGGCGCCGCGGTGGCGTGGGAGCTGGCGGCGCGCGGGGTCGAGGTGACGGTGCTGGACGTGGAGGCGTCGCCGGGGCGCGGGGTGACCGGCGCCTCGTTCGGATGGATCGGCGGCTCGGGCGGGCACTGGCCGGGCGGGGCGCGGGAGTTGCGGGAGTTCGTGCTGGCGGACTACCGGCGGCTGGCCGGCGAGGTGGCCGGCGTTGACGTGCGCTGGTGCGGCTCGCTGGCGTGGGACGAGGCGTCGGGGCTGGACGGGGCGCTGGGGGAGGGGCGGTTCCTGGTCGGGCGGGGCGAGATCGCCGCCATGGAGCCCGCGCTTCGGGAGCCGCCCGAGCGGGCCGTGCACACCCCGAGCGACGCGGGCGTCGACCCGACGGCCGTGGCGGAGGCGCTGGTGGCGGCGGCCAGCGCGCGGGGCGCCGAGGTGCGAACGGGGGTGCGGGTCACGGGACTTGAGACGGCGAACGGGCGCGTCGTCGGCGTGCGGTCGTCGGCCGGTGCGCACCGCGCGGCGCGGGTCGTGCTCGCGGCCGGCACGGAGGTCGTGCGGCTGTGCCGGCCGTTGGGCGTCGCGTTGCCGGTCGTCGGCTCGCCGGCCCGTGGGGTGCGGATGGCGGCGCCGGCCGGGCTGGTCAGGACGGTCGTCGCGGCGCCCGGCTGCGAGGTGCGGGAGGCGGGCGACGGCACGCTGCGGCTGACGTTGCCGCCGGGGCGGGACGCGCGGGAGGCGCTGCGTGGGCTGTTCCGGGGCGCCGGGGAGGCCGTCGTCCTGGACGACCGGGTAGGGAACCGGCCCCTGCCGGCGAACGGGCCGATCGTGGGGCCGGTGACGCCGGACCGCGCCCTGTGGGTGGCGGTGCTGCACCCGGGCGTGACTCTGGCGCCGACCGTGGCGCGCCTGCTGGCCGAGGAGTTGACGGGCGACCGGCCCGTCGCCGAACTCGCCCGCTGCCGGCCGGCCCTGCCCCGAACAGGCCCTGCCTGAGCGGTCAGGTCCCGTAGAGCGCGTCGATCTCGGTGGCGAAGTCCTTCGCCACCACGTGCCGCTTCAGCTTCAGCGACGGGGTCAGATGGCCCGACTCCTCCGTGAAGTGCCCGGGCAGCACGCGGAACGCGCGGACCGACTCGGCGCGGGAGACGGCCTCGTTGGCCTGCCGCACCGCCTCGTCCAGGGCCGCCAACAGGGCCGGGTGGTCGAGGAGTTCGGCGCGGTCCAGGCCGGTCAGGCTCTGTTCCTCGGCCCAGCGCGGCAGGAAGTCGTCGTCCACGGTGAGCAGCGCCCCGACGAACGGGCGGCCCTCGCCGACCACCATGCACTCGGCGACCAGCGCGTGCGCCCTGATCCGGTCCTCCAGCACGGCGGGGGCGACGTTCTTGCCGCCGGCGGTCACCAGGATCTCCTTGGAGCGCCCGGTGACCGTCAGATAGCCGGCCTCGTCCAGCCGGCCCAGGTCGCCGGTGTGGAACCAGCCGTCCCGCAGCACCTCGGCCGTGGCGGCCGGGTCGTTCCAGTACTCGGTGAACAGGTGCTCGCCGCGCAGCAGGATCTCGTCGTCCTCGGCGATCCGGATCGTGGTGCCGGGCAGCGGCCGGCCGACGGTGCCGATCCGGGGCGCGTCCCAGGGGTTGAACGAGGTCGGCGCGCAGGACTCGGTCAGCCCGTAGCCCTCCAGCACGGTGAAGCCGATGCCCCGGTAGAAGTGCCCGAGGCGTTCGCCCAGCGGCGCGCCGCCGGAGATCGCGTGGGTGGCCCGGCCGCCGAGCACGGCGCGCAGCTTCCGGTAGACTAGCCGGTCGAAGACGCGGTGTCGCAGCCGCAGGCCGAGCCCGGGCCCGCCCGGGGTGTCCTGGGCGCGGCTGTAGGCGGCGGCGGTCTCGGCGGCCCGGTCGAAGATCTTGCCCCGGCCGCCCGAAGCGGCGGTGGCGCGGGCCGAGTTGTACACCTTCTCGAAGACGCGGGGCACGCCCAGCACGATGGTGGGGCGGAACGAGGCCAGGTCGTCGGTGAGTTGGGCGACGCTGGGCACCAGGCCCAGCCTGATCGGCGCCAGCAGCGCCGCTACCTGCACCATCCTGGCGAAGACATGGGCCAGCGGCAGGAACAGCAGCACCGACGACTCCCCGGTGCGGAACAGCGGCCCGAGCGCGGCGACCACGTTGCCGCAGGTCGCGAGGAACGCGCGGTGGCTGAGCACACAGCCCCTGGGCCGGCCGGTGGTGCCCGAGGTGTAGACGATGGTGGCGGGGGAGTCCGGGGTGACGGTGGCGGTGGCCGCCGCGAGCCGCTGGTCGCTGATGGGCGCGCCGGCCGCCGTCAGCAGGGCGACGGCCCCCGGGCCCGAGTCCGGTTCGACGCACCAGCGCCGGGTGAGCCGCGGCAGGCGTTCCCGCAGCGACTCCACGACCGCCAGCTGCGCCGAGGTCTCGACGACGACGGCGATGGCGCCGGAGTCGCCCAGGTTCCAGGCGATCTGCTCGGGCGAGCTGCTCTCGTAGACGGGAACGGTCACCGCGCCCACGGTCCAGATGGCGAAGTCGAACAGCGTCCACTCGTAGCGGGTGCGGGAGAGCAGCCCGACCCGGTCGCCGGGCTGGACGCCCGAGCGCAGCAGGCCCCTGGCCACGGACTCGACGTCGGCGAGGAACTCGGTGGCGGTCAGGTCCTCCCAGGTGCCGCCCCGCTGGCGGGCGATCACCGCCGTGTGGGGGTGGCGGGCCGCGTTGGCCGCCAGCAGCTTCGGCAGTCCGCCCTCGGTCGGCACGGTGTACCGCGCCGGCAGGCTGAACTCGCGCACCGTTACTCCTCTTCGCTTCCGCTGGTTCACCGCGCCGGGCCGCCCGGCGGCGGCCCGGCGGTCCGGTACGTCCGCCCTGCGGCGGATTACCTCGCTTGCACTCCTCTTTGGGAGTGTTCGCCCCGCCCCCTGCGCAGCGTACTCCCCGGTAGCCGGCGGCGGATGAGGGGGGACGGTCCACCGGGCCGTGGGGCGGGGGTGGCGCGCGGTAGCCTTCCCCGGGACGGCACCGGGAGATAAGCGCGAGGAGCCAGACCGATGGCCGAACACACCAGGTCGAGCATCACCATCGAGGCCACTCCGGCCGAGGTCATGGCGGTGATCACGGACTTCGACCGTTACCCGGAGTGGACCGGGGAGGTCAAGGAGGCCGAGGTGCTGGCCAGGGACGAGCGCGGCAGAGCCGAGCAGGTGCGGCTGTTGTTGGACGCCGGGGCGATCAAGGACGAGCACACCCTGGCCTACCAGTGGCCGGACGCGAACGAGGTGAGCTGGTCGCTGGTGAAGTCCCGGATGCTGCGGGCGCTGGACGGCTCCTACCGGCTGGTGCCGGTGGCCGCCGGCCGGCGGACCGAGGTCACCTACCAGCTGACCGTGGACGTGAAGATCCCGATGCTCGGCAGCATCAAGCGCAAGGCGGAGAAGGTCATCATCGACCGCGCCCTGGCCGGCCTCAAGAGCCGGGTGGAGAGCGGCGCCGACCAGGCATCCGACGGGTGAGCGCCGCCCCGCGCACGCTGCTGGTCACCGGCCCCGGCGGGGACGGGGTCAGCACGGCGGCCGCCGCGACGGCCTGGGCCGCCGCCCGCTCGGGGCGGCTGACGCTGCTGCTGAGCGCCGAGCCGGCCGACCGGCTCGGCGCGCTGCTGGGCGTCGACCCCGAGGCCCTGGCCGGCGAGGCGCCCGTCGAGGTCGCGCCCGGGCTGTGGGTGCGGCGGATCGACCAGGGGGCGCCGTTCCGGGCCGCCGTGCTGGGCGCGCAGCGCCGGGCCCGTTCGGCGCTGGCCACGCTGGGCTCGGCCACCCTGGAGGAGGACGAGCTGACCGAGCTGCCGGGCGCCGAGCAGCTGGCGACGCTGGCCGCGCTGCGCGCCGCGCACGCCGAGGAGCGCTGGCCGCTGGTGGTCGTCGACCTGCCGCCGGCCGCCGACGCGGTGCGGCTGCTGGCCCTGCCCGGGCAGCTGCGCCGCTATCTGCGGCGGCTGCTGCCGCAGGAGCGGCGGGCGGCGCGGGCGCTGCGCCCGCTGATCGCGCAGCTGGCGAACGTTCCGCTGCCGGCCGAGGCGCTGTTGGACGCGGCGGCCGACTGGGACGCGACGCTCGCCGAGGTCGAGGGGCTGCTGGCCGACCCCGGGGTCGCGGTCCGGCTGGTCTTCGAGCCCACCGCGCGCTCCCTCGCGCTGCTGCGCGCCGCGCACGCCGGGCTCGCGCTGCACGGCGTCGGCGTGGAGGAGGTGCTGGCCAACCGGCTGGTGCCGCGCCGTTCCCCCGACCGCCTGGTGATCGCGCTGGCCGCCCGACAGGACGCGCTGATAGCGGAGTTCGCCGAGGCCGTGGGGCGGGCCGAGCCGCCCAGGCGGCTGCCGCACCTGGGCCCCGACCCGGACGCCGCGACCCTGGCCCGGCTCACGCCCCCGCCGGCCGGCGGTGAAGTCGCCCGCCCGATACCGGTGTTGGAGGACCGGCTGGCCGATGAGGGCCTGCTGGTCTGGCGGATACCGCTGCCCGGCGCCGTCAAGCAGCGCCTCGACCTGGTGCGGCGCGGGGACGAACTCGTCGTCACCACCGGCCCGTTCCGCCGGGTGCTGGCGCTGCCCTCGGCGCCGCGCCGCTGTGTGGTGGCCGGCGCCGCCTTCGCCCACGGCGAGCTGGCGGTGCGGTTCGCCCCCGACCCCGAGCGCTGGCCGCGCCAGCGGTCGGCCGGGGACGACCGGGGGGCCGAGCCGGTCGGGTAACGTCGAAGGGGACGCTCACCCGCGCGCCCGGCCCCGGGCGCCCAGCACCAGGAGGTCGCGATGGGCGACGCATCCGAGCCGCAGGAGAACGAGCCGGCGCAGATGAACGAGCCCGCGCCCGGCGCGGCCGGGCCGGCCGACGACGCCGACCCCTGGGCCGCCGCCTGCGCCGAGGACCTGGCCGCCGAGCGGGAGCGCCGCCGCGCGGCCTACGGCCCCGAACGGTCGGACCCCACCGAGGAGTTGCGCCGGCTGGCGGACGCGTTGACCGGCCGGCTGGGCGAGTTGGGCTCCCGGCTGCCCCAGGTCGGCCTGCTGGCCAAGCCGTTGGCGAACCAGGCCAGGGCCGCCATCGACCCGATGATCGAGCGCAACGCCGACGCGATCCAGCATCTCGCCTCCGCCGGCCAGGAGTTGCTCGCCGCCTACCGGTCCGCCGTGCTCGGCCAGGAGGGGCGCTGGTCCAGGCCCGACGGCGGGGAGGAGCCCGGCGGCGGGGAGGAGCCCGGCGGCGGGGAGGAGCCCGGCGGCGGTGAGGGGACCGACGCCGCGCGCGGGGCCGAGGGCGGGCGCGAGAACGAGGGCGCCAACCGGTCACGGGGCGCGGGAAGTTCCGGAAACCGGGGCCCGGGCGAGGGCCCGGGGGACGCCTCCGGCGGCGCCTCGGCCGACGACGCGGGGCAGCGGCGGGGCAATCGTGACGAGGGGGATGATTCGGTCGGCCCGGGCGGCGCCCACCGTATCGACCTGGACTGACATCGGGGAGCCCAGCCAGGGCGGCCTCCGGTAACGTGGGTCGGAGGCGGGTTTCACCGACATCACTTGAGGGACAAATGGGACTGACGATCGGCGTCGACATCGGCGGTACGAAGATCGCGGCCGGTGTGGTCGATGAGGGTGGCACGATCCTCGACACTTCTCAGGTTCCGACCCCGCCCACCCCCGAGGGCGTGATCGAGGCCATCGCCGACGCCATCAAGTCCGTGGGCGAGGGGAGTTCGGCCGACGCCGTCGGGATCGGCGCCGCCGGGTACGTCGACGACAAGCGCGCCACCGTGCTCTTCGCGCCCAACATCCGCTGGCGCCACGAGACCCTCAAGGACAAGATCGAGCAGCGCGTCGGGATGTCCGTCGTGGTGGAGAACGACGCCAACGCCGCCGCCTGGGGCGAGTACCGCTTCGGCGCCGGCGCCGGCCACGACGACGTGGTCTGCATCACCCTGGGCACCGGCCTCGGCGGCGGCATCATCATCGGCGGCCGGCTGCACCGTGGGCGGTTCGGCGTCGCCGGCGAGTTCGGCCACCTGCGGGTGGTGCCGGACGGCCTGCTGTGCGGCTGCGGCAGCCAGGGCTGCTGGGAGCAGTACGCCTCGGGCCGCGCCCTGGTCCGCTACGCCAGGCAGCGCGCCTCGGCCACCCCGGAGAACGCCGAGCTGCTGCTCGGCCTGGGCGACGGCACCCCCGAGGGCATCGAGGGCCGGCACGTCAGCGACGCGGCCCGGGCCGGCGACCCGGTCGCCATCGACTCCTTCCGCGAGCTGGCCCGCTGGGCCGGCGCCGGGCTGGCCGACCTGGCCTCGCTCTTCGACCCCTCGGCCTTCATCGTCGGCGGCGGCGTCTCCGACGAGGGCGACTTGGTGCTGGAGCCCATCCGCAAGTCGTTCCGCCGCTGGCTGGTGGGCGGCCGCCACCGCCCGCACGCCCAGGTGCTCGCCGCCCAACTCGGCGGCCGCGCCGGGCTGGTGGGCGCGGCCGACCTCGCCCGGCAGGGCTGAGGAGGGCGCGGACCAGCGGTGTCGGTCAAGGTCAGGCTGCTCAGCTACAACGTCAGGTCCCTGCGGGACGACCAGCGCGCGCTGGCCCGGGTGATCCGGGCCTGCGCCCCGGACGTGGTCTGCCTCCAGGAGGCCCCGCGCTTCTTCCGCTGGCGCAAGCGCGCCGCCGAACTGGCCCGGCACAGCGGCCTGGTGACGGTCACCGGCGGCGCGCCCAGCTGCGGAACGATGATCCTCTCCAGCCTGCGGGCGGCCGTCGAGCACACGGAGGAGACCACGTTCCCCCTGGTCCGTGGCGAGCACCGGCGCGGACTCGCGGTGGCCGGGCTGCGCTTCGGACGGGACGCCAGGCTCACCGTGGTCAGCGCCCACCTCAGCCTGCGGGACGGTGAACGCCGAGCCCAGGGCGAGGAGTTGCTGCGCCGAGCCGCCGCGTTCGGGACGCCGGCCGTGGTGGCCGGCGACATCAACGAGCCGCCGACCGGCGCCACCTTCCGCCGGCTGGCCGGCGCGCTCACCGACGCGCGCGAACGGGCGCCCGTCGGCGGGGAGTTCACCTTCCCGGCCGCCGCGCCTCGGCGGCGGATCGACGCCGTGCTGTGCGGCGAGGGCGTCACCCCGCTCTCCTGCGGGGTGCCGACCGCGCCCGACCCGGACGACCTGGCGGCCGCCTCCGACCACCTGCCGGTCCTGGCCGTCCTCGCGCTCTGAGCCGGACGGCGACGCGGAGAACGTCTCCGGTTCCTCGGACCACCGCGCCGTTGCCTCGGACCACCGCGCCGGTTCCTCAGACCACCGCGCCGTTGCCCGGGTCCTGCCAGTCGTCGTCCCCATCGCGCATCCGGCTCACCAGGCTGGCGAACCCGCCCAGGAAGCCCCCCACGCCCAGCGTCACCACCCACCACGTCATCTGCTGCTGGAACAGCACCGTGAAGACCAGCAGCAGCGGCCCGCCCAGCACCGCCAGCCAGGACAGCTTGGTGGTCAGGTCGGTCGGGGGCAGCGGCGGCGGTTCCGGCGGCTCGAAGTGGCCCTCGTCCTCCTCCTCGGCGACCCAGTCGCGCGGCCCGCCGTCGCCGGCCGGCCGCTCGCCGGGCGGCCCCTCGTTCAGGACGCCGGGCCCGTCGTTCAACGCGTCGTTCAGCCCCTCGGCGGCCTCGACGCGACGCACCGGCTCGACGTCCTCCGCACGCGGCCACAGGCCCGGCGGATCGGCGGGCTCCTCGCCGTAGCCGGCGACGATCTCCGCCCAGGCGGCTTCCTCGTCGATCGGGTCGCGGCCGTCACCGCGCTCCTGGTCACGTTCCGTCACGGGCTGACTTCCTTGTCACGAGGCGAGGTCACGAGGCGAGTGATGAAGGCGTCCGTCTCTTGCAAGATACGCTCCGCGTCATGGTCCAGGGTGGCCACATGGAAGCTCTCCGTCAGCACCACCTCCCGCACGTTTAGGGAGGAGACCCGCGCCAGCAGCAGCGCCGAGTCCGTCGGGGGCACCACGTGGTCGACGGCGCTGTGCATCAGCAGCAGCGGCTGGGTCACCTGCGGCAGCTCGTCGCGGACCAGGGACAGCAGCTCGCGCAGCGAGTGCGCCGCCCGCGACGGCACCCGGTCGTACCCCACCTCGCGCACCCCCGGCCTGGCGATGTCGCCCACCAACCCCGGGGTGCTGGGCACCAGATGGCGCAGCACGGCGAGGGCCGCCCCCTTGGCGGCGGGAAAGGTGAGCGCCGGGTTAACCAGCGCCAGCGCGCTGACATTCCCCGGCTGCCGCGCCGCCAGCCGCAGCGCCAACGCCCCGCCCATCGACAGGCCGCAGACCACCACCCGCTCGCAGCGCTCGGCCAGCCGCAGCAGTTCGCGGTGGACGGTCGCGTACCAGTCGGGCCAGCCGGTGACGGCCATGTCCTGCCAGCGGGTGCCGTGCCCGGGCAGCAGCGGCAGCGAGACCGTGTGCCCGCGCGCGGCCAGCGCCTCGGCCCAGGGGCGCAACGACTGCGGGCTGCCGGTGAAGCCGTGGCAGAGCAGCACCCCGACCTCGGCCCCGCGCCGCGAGGCGTCCTGGGAGATGTGGTGGAACGGCTCGGCACCGGGCAGAAGGCGCATCGACGGGGGCTCCCTTCGCGGGACGGTGACCCGGGTGGGTGCGACGGCGCCTGCCAGCCTACGTGGGGCGCCCGAGGACGCGCCACGCACGCGAAACCCCGGTAGGGTCCGCATCGGCGAACACGGGAGGTGCGTTGTGCTGTACGGAGCGATGAAGGTGTCCGTGGGGGCGGGGCTGAAGGCCGCGTTCCGGCCCTGGGTGGAGGGGAAGGAACACGTCCCCGCCGAGGGCCCGGCGATCCTGGCCAGCAACCACCTGTCGTTCTCCGACTCGTTCTTCCTGCCGGCGGTCCTGGACCGCCGGGTCACCTTCATCGCCAAGGCCGAGTACTTCAACTCGCCCGGAGTCAAGGGGCGGTTGACGGCGGCGTTCTTCAAGGGCGTCGGCCAGCTCCCGGTGGACCGCTCCGGCGGCCGGGGCGCGGGCGAGGCGGCGATCGCCAGCGCGATAGCTGTGTTGGAGCGGGGCGAGCTGTTCGGGATCTACCCGGAGGGCACCCGCTCGCCCGACGGGCGGCTCTACCGGGGCAAGCCCGGCGGGCTGGCCCGGGTGGCGCTGGCCACGGGCGCGCCGGTGCTGCCGGTGGCGATGATCGACACCGAGAAGATCCAGCCGCCGGGGAAGGTCGTCCCCAAGCTGATGCGCCCCGGCATCCGGATCGGCGCGCCCCTGGACTTCAGCCGCTACGAGGGGATGGAGGGCGACCGCTTCATCCTGCGGTCGCTCACCGACGAGGTGATGTACGCGATCATGCGCCTCTCGGGCCAGGAGTATGTCGACATCTATGCGACCGTCGCCAAGCGGCAGTTGGCCGAGGCGGCCAAGGGGCGGGGCGACGCGGAGGAGGAGTGAGCCTCCCCCGCGCCGCTCCCGCCGTTCTCGCTGTTCTCGCCTCCCGCCGCTCCCGCCGCTCCCGCCGCTCCCGCCGCGCTCAGAGCGCGGGGGCGCCGGCCGGGCTCAGCAGCTCGGCGACGATCGCCGGTCCTTCGATGGTCAGCACCGACTCCGGGTGGAACTGCACCCCCACGAAGCCCGGGCCGCGCAGCGCGTGCACCTCGCCCGCCGCGTCCCGGCTCACGGTCACGCCCCGCCCCGCCAGCTCCCCGGCCGTCTCCTCGGTGCAGCGCGCGGTGAACGAGTTGTAGAAGCCGACGGTGCGCTCGGTGCCGAAGAGGTCGATCCGCTCCTGGGCGCCCTGGTAGGGGCGGCGCTTGCGGACCACCGGCAGGCCCAGCTCGGCGGCGAGCAGCTCGTGGCCCAGGCAGACCCCGACCAGGCCGTGCCGGTGGCCGGCCAACAGCTCGGCGGCCAACGGACGCAGGCGCCGCATCCGGGGGTCGTCCCCGTCGTTCGGGTCGCCGGGGCCGGGACCCAGCACCACGGGCCCTGGGTGCGCCAGCGCGCGCTCCCGCGCGCCCGGCGCGTTCCACCGCACCACCTCCACCTCGGCCCCGACCACCCGCAGCAGATGGGCCAGCATCGAGGTGAAGCTGTCCTCGGCGTCCAGCACCAACACCCGCGCGGCGGGCGCCCGTTCGGCGGCCGCCCGCACGGCCTCCGGCGCCGGCTCGCGCATCCGCAGCCAAAACGGCGAGAGATGGGCCCGCCGGGCCGCCAACGCCGCCACCACCTCGGGGTGTTCGGCCAGCCGGGGGCGCTCGACCGTGTCGCGCGCCGGCGCGGGCGCCTCGGGGCGCACACCCAACGCGGCGAGCACCCCTGCCGCCTTGGCGTGCGTCTCGGCGACCTCGCTCGCCGGGTCCGAGCCCCGCACCAGGGTCGCCCCGACCGGCACCCGAAGCCGCCCGTCGGCGGCCCGCACCTCGGCGGTGCGGATCAGGATCGGCGAGTCCAAGGTCTGCCCGCCCGAGGCGTCGTGGCCCAGCAGCGCCAACGCGCCCGCGTAGTAGCCGCGCCCGCCAGGCTCGTGCCGGGCGATCACCCGGCAGGCGTTCTCCACCGGGCTGCCGGTGACCGTCGCCGCGAACATCGTCTCCCGCAGCACCTCCCGCACGTCCCAGGTGCTGCGCCCCCGCAACTCGTACTCGGTGTGCGCCAGATGCGCCATCTCGCGCAGCCTGGGCCCGACCACCACCCCGCCCCGGTCGCCCACCGCGCACATCATCTTCAGCTCCTCGTCCACCACCATCGACAGCTCCTCGATCTCCTTGGCGTCGTCGAGGAACGTCAACAGGCCGTCCAGGGACGGCCCTTCGGGCGGATAGCGGTAGGTGCCGCTGATCGGGTTCATCACCACCGTCGAGCCGGACATCCGCACATGCACCTCGGGGCTCGCGCCGACCAGCACGCGCTCCCCGGTGTGCACCACAAAGGTCCAGTACGCCCCGCGCTCGGCCACCAGCAGCCGCCGGAAGAGCGCGAGCGCGTCGGCCCTGGTGAAGCCCTCCACGGTCCCGGTGAAGGTGCGGCGGATCACGAAGTTGGCGCCCTCGCCCGCGCCGATCTCCGTCTCCAGCACCCGGGTCACGATCTCCGCGTACCGTTCGTCGGAGACGTCGAACGCTCCGTCGGCCACCGCGACCCGGTGGTCGGGCAGCGCGGCCAGGGCCTCGTCCAGCGGCAGCCCGACCGCGTGCTCGGCGCGCAGCACCGTCAGCGGCGTCCCGTCGTCGGTGACCTCGAAGCCGCGCTCGGCCAGCTGCCGGAACGGGACCAGCGCCAGCGCGGCCGGGCCGGCCGCGCCCCGGGGGAGCGGGATGTCGGAGAGGCGCTCCACATCCTCGACCGAACCGGAGAGCACCTCCACCACGTTCGGGTCGTGCCCGGGGGTGCGGCGCCGCAGCAGGGCGAACGGCCGCTCCTCGGCCAGCAGCCGGGCCAGCGTCTCCGCCGCGTTCCCGGTGGCGGGCGTGGCCGGTGGTGCCGGGTGCTCCACACGCTTCATGGGATGCCTCTTCCTCTGCCAGTCCTCTGCCAGGAGGTTCTGGAGTTCCTGGACGAGCCCCGGAAGAGGGGCCCGTCGGGTCGGGTCGGACACGGGGTCCGCCGCTCCGGGAGGCCGTGGGGTCGAGGTCCGCGCGGGTCGCGGGAACGCCGAAGGCCGCCCCGGGGGGCGGCCTTCGCTTCGTTCAGTGGGAACGCGCGCTGAGGTGGGCCGCCTCGGGAGCGGGCCACCACCAGGAGGTGAGCTGTCGCACGTTCATGGCGGCACTGTAGGGCACGCGCGCCGGCGTGCGCCACCGTTCGCCGGCGCCCGTCTCACGGAACGAGCGGGTGGAAACGCCCCGGACCGCACCCCGTAACCTGGGGGCGTGACCGTGAACGCTGACAGCAGCATCTCCTTCGACTCCTGGCGAGACCTGCCCGCAGCACAACAGCCGGAGTATCCGGACCCCGCCGCGCTGCGCGCCGTCACCGAGGAGCTGTCCGGCTATCCGCCGCTGGTCTTCGCCGGCGAGTGCGACCAGCTCGGGGACCGGATAGCCGAAGTTGCCCAGGGCCGGGCCTTTCTGCTCCAGGGCGGGGACTGCGCCGAGGCGTTCGACCAGGTCGGCGCCGACCAGATCCGCGCGAAGCTCAAGACCCTGCTCCAGATGAGCGCGGTGCTCACCTACGCGGCGGCGGTCCCGGTGGTCAAGGTCGGGCGGATCGCCGGCCAGTACTCCAAGCCCCGCTCCAAGCCGACCGAGACCAGGGACGGCGTGACCCTGCCCACCTACCGGGGCGACTCGGTCAACGGGGCCGAGTTCACCGAGGAGGCGCGGGTCCCCGACCCGGGCCGGCTGCTGCGGATGTACAACAGCTCCGCCGCGACGCTGAACCTGGTCCGGGGCTTCACCACCGGCGGCTACGCCGACCTGCACCAGGTCCACTCGTGGAACCAGGACTTCGTGCGCAACTCGGCGGCCGGGCAGCGCTACGAGGCCCTGGCCAGGGAGATCGACAACGCGCTGCGCTTCATGCGGGCGTGTGGCGCCGAGCCGGCCGAGTTCCAGTCCGTGGAGTTCTACGCCTCCCACGAGGCGCTGCTGCTGGACTACGAGGCGGCCCTCACCAGGACCGACTCGCGCAGTGGTCGGCTGTACGACGTCTCGGGCCACATGGTGTGGATCGGCGAGCGCACCCGCCAGCTGGACGGCGCGCACATCGAGTTCGCCTCCCGCATCCAGAACCCGATCGGCGTCAAGCTCGGCCCGACCACCACGCCCGAGGAGGCCCTCGCGCTGATCGACCGGCTGGACCCGGAGCGGCGCCCCGGCCGGCTGACGTTCATCACGCGGATGGGCGCGGACCGCATCCGCGACCGGCTGCCCACCCTGGTGGAGAAGGTCACCGCTTCGGGCGCCCCGGTCGCGTGGGTCTGTGACCCGATGCACGGCAACACCTTCGAGGCGGCCTCCGGGCACAAGACCCGGCGCTTCGACGACGTGCTGGACGAGGTCAAGGGCTTCTTCGAGGTGCACAAGGGCCTCGGCACCCACCCGGGCGGCATCCATGTCGAGCTGACCGGCGACGACGTCACCGAATGTGTGGGCGGCGGCGACGAGATCTTCGTCGACGACCTGCACCAGCGCTACGAGACGGCCTGCGACCCCCGGCTCAACCGCAGCCAGTCGCTCGACCTGGCCTTCCTGGTCGCGGAGATGTACCGCTCCTGAGGGAGCGGCGGACGAGGAGAAACGCCCCGGGACGTGGCGCTGGCCACATCCCGGGGCGCTTTTCCGCGCCGGACCGTCGATAGTAAGGTTAGGTTTACCTCACCAAGTCGCTCGCTGAGGGCCTCACTGACCACCGTCGGGCCGTCTCCGCCAGGGAGTAACGCGTGTACGTCTGCTCGTGCTTCGGCGTCACCGAGGAACAGGTGCGCAGCCACGCCGCCGCCGGCGCCTGCACCCCCCGGCGGCTGGCCGCCGAGTGCCGCGCCGGCACCGACTGCGGCTCCTGCGTCCGGCGCATCCAGGGGCTGCTGGGCCGGGCCTGCCCGCGCCCCGAGGAGGCGGCGGTGACGGCGGTCGCGCCGGCCGTTCCCGAGCCCGCGACACCGCCGGCCCTGCCCGCTCCCGCGCCCGCCGTGCCGGCGCCGTCCTTCGCCGCGCCGGCGCCGCTGCCCGTCTGACGGGGCCGCGCCGGCCTCAGGCCTCCTTGGGCTGCTCGATCTGCTGCGCGATGTACAGCGCCTCGCCCAGCTTCTCCACCAGCTCCAGCTGGGTGTCCAGATAGTCGATGTGGTGTTCCTCGTCCTTGAGGATCGACTCGAAGATCTTGGCCGAGGTGATGTCCCCCTTGGCCCGCATGATCTCCACGCCCCGGCGCAGCCGGTCGATGGCCTCGACCTCGATCTGCCGGTCGGCCTGGAACATCTCGGTGACGGTCTGCCCGACCCGAACGTGGAAGAGGCGCTGGTAGTTGGGCAGCCCCTCCAGGAAGAGGATGCGGTCGGTCAGCACCTCGGCGTGGCGCATCTCGTCGAACGACTCGGCCCTGGTGTACGCGGCGAGCCTGGTCCAGCCGAAGTTCTCCTGCATCTTGGCGTGCAGGAAGTACTGGTTGATCGCGGTGAGTTCGGCGGTGAGCTGCTCGTTGAGCAACTCGATGACCTCGGGATCACCCTGCATGGCGGGGAAATCTCCTTCCTCGTGTTTGTACGGTCGGGTTGGCGGCAAAGCGCATGGCGGTGACGCGATCACCGCGTCGCGAAGCCGATGGCCGACGGCGCCGTCCGCGCATCGTGGCACTGGTACGACAGTTCGTCCAGTAAGCGAAGGCTTACCGAATTGACCCGATTGGCAGCGGTCGGTGCTCCCGGAAGGCGGTGGCGGTGCGGACCGTTCGGGGCGGTCTGTCACCATGGAGCCATGGGTCAGCCGGAGCACCGTGGCGAGAGGCGTGCCGAGGAGCTTCCGCCGGGGCAGCGGCCGCAGCGCGGCTGGCCGGTGACGCACTACGGGCCCGTGCCCCGATTCCGCGCCGAGCGCTGGGAGTTCCGGGTCTTCGGCGCCACCGCCGACGGCGACAAGCACTGCTGGACCCACGAGGAGTTCTCCGCGCTGCCCTACCACACGGTGGTCGCCGACCTGCACTGCGTCACCAAGTTCTCGATGCGGGACGTGGAGTGGGGCGGGGTGCCGGCGGCCACGATCCTGGAGCTGGCGCCGCCGGCGGCCGAGGTGAGCCATGTGATGGTCTGGGCCGAGTACGGCTACAGCGCCAACATCAGGCTCTCCGACTTCGCGGCCGACACCACGCTCTTCGCGACGCACCGGGACGGCGAGCTGCTCACCGCCGAGCACGGCTTCCCGCTGCGGCTCGTGGTGCCGCAGCTCTACGCGTGGAAGGGCCCCAAGTGGGTGCGCGGCGTCGAGTACATGACGACCGACCGCCGGGGCTTCTGGGAGGAGCGCGGCTACCACAACATCGGCGACCCGTGGCGCGAGCAGCGCTACTCCTACCAGGAGGAGCCGGGCGAGGGGCCCGAGCCCTGAGTCCGGAGGCTCAGGGGTGCAGGGCCTTGAGCCGGGCGACGTCGGCGGCGTGGCCCTCGGCGCCGCCGGGGGTCTCGATGACCAGCGGCACCCCTGCCGTCGCCGGGTGGCGCAGCAGCTCGGCGAAGGCGGCCTCGCCGATGGCGCCGGCGCCGACGTTCTGGTGTCGGTCCAGGTGGCTGCCGACGCCCGCCTTCGAGTCGTTGGCATGGACCAGGCCCAACCGTCCCGGGCCGGCGACCCGTTCCAGCTCGTCCAGCACCGCCGTGGCGCCGCCGGGCGCGGCCAGGTCGTGGCCGGCGGCGAAGACATGGCAGGTGTCCAGGCAGACGCCGACCCTCGGGTGGTGCTCCAGCGCGGCCAGATAGGGGCCCAGGTCGGCGATCACCGAGCAGAGCGAGGAGCCCTGACCGGCCGTCGGCTCCAGCAGCAGCCGGGGAACGGCGCCGCCCGCCGTTTCGAGTCGGTCGAGTTCGGCCAGCAGCGGGCGCAGCAGCCGGCCGGCCTGTTCAAGGGCGACCTCGCGTGGGCGGCCCCCGGTGGCCGAGCCGGTGTGCACGACCACGCCCAGCGCGCCGATCGCCCGGGCCCGCAGCAGCGAGTGGCGCAGCGAGAGCACCGAGCGCTCGGCCGTCTCGGCGCTGTGCGAGCCGAGGTTGATCAGATAGGGCGCGTGCACATAGGACGGCAGCCCCTCGGCCGCGCAGGCGGCGGCGAACGCCTCGTCCTGCGCGGGGTTGCCCGGCGGGGTGGCCCAGCCGCGCGGGTTGGCGACGAAGACCTGGACCGCCTCGGCGCCGATGGAGCGGGCATAGCGCAGGCCGACGGCGGCCAGTCCCCCCGCGACGGGGACATGGCCGCCGATCGGACGGCGCGTCGACGCATCGTGCTGCACGGGCCCAGCCTGCCAGCAGAGCCTGGCCGGAATCTCAGTAGGGTCCGTTCACATTGTCGATCGAACCGTACCTGTCCCAGGCGTAGTTGGCGGCAGCAACGATATTGGCGACCGGGTCGTAAAGGTCGTACGGGGTGCCGGGAACGTGGTAGGCGTCAAAGGTCGGCTGGATCACCTGGAGCAGACCGATGGACGGGGTTCCGTTGATCGCGTTGATATCCCAGAGATTGATCGCATTGGGATCGCCGCTGGACTCCCGCATGATGTTCCGGTGAAGTCCCTCGTAGGTTCCGGGAATTCCGTGCTGGGCCATGATGTCCAGCGCCTCCCTGATCCACCCGTCGAGGTTGTCCGGGTACACCGGCGCGGCGGGCTCGGGGGCCGGGGCCGGCTCGGGCTCCGGCTCGGCGGCGGGTTCGGCGGTCGGCGCCGGCTCGGCCGCCGGCTTGGCGTCGACCTCGGCCGCCTCGGCCTCAGCCTCCGCCTCCGCTTCGGCCTCGGCCTCCAGCGCCGCGCGCTCGGCGCTGCGGTCGGCGGCGCGCTCGGCCGCCCTGGACTCGGCCGCCTGGCGCTCTATTTCGGCCTGGATGGCGCTCGGATCGGACACCAGCAGGGCGTTCTCGCGCTGCTTGGCCGCGGCCTCGGCGAGCACGGCCTGCGCCTCGGGCGTGGCGTCGCCGGGCGCCTCCAGGGCCGCGCGGCCCTGCCCGGGCACGTCAACGGCCCTGACCTGCCAGGCCACTTCGTCGGCGACATCGGAGAGGCGTTCGGCCGAGTCGGCCGAGGTGGGGGCGATGGCGAGGGCTGCGGCGGCGAGGCCCGTGGTGGCCAGGGCGGCGGTCGCGGTGCGCCGCCAGCGAATGATGCCGGTCCTGCCGGGACTTCCGGGACTGCGGTGAGCGGGCATTTCAGGGGTCCTCTTGTTCTCGCGTGGTGCTCGCGGATCGCGATGGCCCTTGTTAACAGCCCTTAAAAACGAAATGCAATAACCCTACGTACTAGATGGCGTAGTGTGGCGCGCTCGGCAAAAACCCGTTTGGGCGCGTTATGACTGGCGTCGAGAACTCGAAGAGAGCACTACCGGCTTTCGTATGTGACCTAAGTCCTATGACGCGCGTCACAGTAGCGGACGCTTCACGAGGGCAAAGCATCCGACCGTGTGAATGCGTCGAAGACACCGCCGATTGGCGGCGTTCGGGGGCTCGTTCAGCGGACCCAGAGGGTGATCGTCGAGCCGCGCGGCGCCTCTTCGCCCCTGACCGACTGGTTGAAGACGGTCCCGGTGAAGAACAGCTGGTTGACGTCGACCCGGAAGCCCAGGTCCTCCAGGATGCGGCGGGCCTCGTCCTCGTCCTCGCCCCGCACGTCGGGAACCATGATCATCTCGGGGCCCTGGGAGATGGTCAGCTCCACGGTGTCCCCCTCGCCCGCGCTCTCGCCGCCCACCGGGGACTGCTCGGCGACGGTGCCCGCCTCCTCCTCGGAGTGCACCCGCTCCTCGGCGACCTCCACGTCGAAGCCGGCCTCCCGCAGCCGCTGCATCGCCGAACCCTCGGGCTCGCCCACCACGTTGGGCACCGACAGCTCCTGGCCACGGCTGACCACCAGGTTCACGGCGGTCTCGGGGCGCCGCTCGGCACCCGGCTCGGGATCGCTCTCGATCACCGCGCCCCGGGGCACCTCGTCGGAGAACCGCTCCGTTTCCTCGCCGACGGCCAGCCCCGCCTCGGCCAGCTGCTCCCTCGCCTCCTCCACGGGCACGCCCCGCAGGTTGGGCACCTCGGCGATCTCCGGCCCCCGCGAGACCACCAGGGTCACCGTCGCGTTCCGGCGCACCCGCTCCCCGCGTTCGGGGTCGGTGGAGATGACATGGCCGGGCTCGACGGTCTCCGAGTAGTCCTCGACGATCCGCACCTTCAGGCCGGCCGACCGCAGCTCCTGCTCCGCCTCGTCGACCGGCAGGTCGTAGACCCCGGGAGTGCGTTGGAACTGGCCGGAGTTGATGTACCAGACGCCGATCCCGCCGGCCAGCAGCAGCACCCCGGCCAGCACCAGCGACAGCACCCCGCGCCGGGACAGCCGGCGCCGCCCGCGCGGCGGGGCCTCCGGCGGGAGCGGCGCGCCCGAGGGCAGCTCGATCCTGGCCGTGTGGTCCACGCCCGCCGGCTCCGGGCGCACCGCGCCGGGCAGCCGCGCCACCCGCCGCGTCTCGTCCTCGGGCCCCAGCGGCCCCGCGCCCCCGGCCCCTTCGGGCCCCTCGGGCCGCTCGACGACGGGCGGCGGCGCGTCCAACTGCGCGTCGCTCAGCGCCGCCCGCGCCCGCCGGGCGCTGGCCAGCATCGCCGCCGCGTCGGCCAGCCGACCCTCAGGGGCGCGCGCCGTGGCGGCGGCCACCAACTGGTCGAGCGGCGGCGCCAGGCCCGGCACCACCTCGGACGGCGGCGGCACGTCGTGGTGCACATGGGCGTAGAGGACCTGGGCGGGGGAGTCACCGGTGTGCGGCTTGCCGCCGGTGAGCATCTCGTAGAGCAGCACCCCGCAGGCGTAGACATCGGTGCGGGCGTCCACCGCGCCGCTCTCGATCTGCTCGGGGGCCAAATAGGAGACGGTGCCCAGCAGCGACCCCGTGTCCGCCGAGGTCGGGCCGTCCACGCCGCGCACCAGCCCGAAGTCCGCGACCTTGACCCGGCCGTCCGAGCCGATCAGCACGTTCTCCGGCTTGACGTCGCGGTGCACCAGGCCCGCCCGGTGCGCGGCGGCGAGGCCGGCCAGCATCGGCTCCAGGATGTCCAGCACCGGCCGGACCGCCAGCGCCCCGCGCTCGCGCAGCACGTCCCGCAGCGTGCAGCCGTCGACGTACTCCATCGCCAGATAGACGTAGCCACCGTCGGCGCCCTGGTCCAACACCCCCACGATGTTGGGGTGGTCGAGCCGGGCCACCGCCTTGGCCTCGCGGATGAACCGGGCCACGAACCCCGCGTCGGAGACCAGCGGCGGGTGCATCACCTTCAGCGCCAGCACCCGGTCGAGCCGGGTGTCGACGGCCCGGTAGACCGTGGCCATGCCACCCACGGCGATCCGCTCGACGACCTGGTACCGGCCGTCGAGCACGCGTCCGATCAGCGGGTCGTGCAGGGTGGTGTCCACAGCGCCCGATTTTACGGCGACCCGTCAGCCCCTCGCGGCCCGCCGGCCGGTCGACGGGCCGTTGCGGCAGGAATGCGGCGAGACCGAAGCGGAACGGTGACGAAACCGGAGAACCTCTCAGCCGGACGCCAGCCCCAGCGCCTGCCGGATCTCCACCTCGATGTCGATGCCCATCGTGGTGTACCCCTCCTCCACCGCGCTCCAGAACGCGTCCTCGTCGGAGGCCGAGGCCGCCTCCGCCCAAACGGGGAGGCTCTCCTCCCGCGCGATCAGCAGCCGGTCCACCGGCTCGGCCATCCGGGGCCACTCGGCGTCGGAGAGCGAGGCCATCTCGTCCTCGATCGCGGAGACCATCTCCGCGGCCCACTCCCGGCCGGTCGCCAGGTCGTCCTCGCCGGGCAACGGCTCGTACCAGACGGTGATCTCAAGCGGGTTGGTCAGCTCCAGATAGGCCAGCGACTCCTCGTCGAAGTCCGCCGGGTCGCCGCGCAGCGAGGCGTCGAGCGCCTCGCCCTCGGCATGGGCGAAGAAGCAGAGGATCTCCCGGTCGCCCAGCTCCCAGCCGCCGGACTCGGGATGGTAGTAGTACGGCACCACCTCGGCCGGCAGCGCCCACATGTCCAGGACGAACGAGGGCGCCAGCCGGGGGCACTCCCGCTCCGCGAAGGCGGCCAGCTCCTCGACGCCGGGGAAGGCGTCGTAGCCGGTCACCTCGACCGAGCCGAACACCTCGCCCTCGTGCGGGGCCTCGCAGGGCAGCACGGTGACGAACCGCTCCATGGCGCCCTCGTCCTCGTACTGGTCGATGCCGCCGGAGGAGTCGAAGCAGTCGCCGATCCCGATGTCCAGGACCGTCCGCTTCTCGCCGTCCGGGCCCGCCGCGTCGCCGCCGTCGTCCCCGTTGCTCCCGTCGTCCCCGCCGGTCCCGCCGTCCGAGCCCTTGTCGCCGTTCTCCCCGTCGTCGCCCGGCGCCCGCTCCCCGGACTCGGCGGTGCCGCCCGAGCCGTCGTCGGAGTCGTTGAGCGCCATCGGCACCAGCACCGCCAACGCCACGATCTGGACGCCGGCCAGCGCCATCGCCGCGACGGCCAGGCCCCGGCCGCGCGCCCGGCCGCTGGCCAGCCGGCCCAGCGCGAGCACGCCCAACACCAGCGCCACCGGGAAGAGCGCGACCAGCGAGAGCACGAACGCCCAGACCGCCAGCGGCTCGAACCGGGCCGGGGGCGGCGGCACCGAGGGCGCGGGCTGCGCGCCCGGCGGCTCCGGGCCGCCGGCCGGCCACCCGGGCGTGGTCGGAGTACTCAACTGGGCTCCCAGAACGAGAGATCGGGCGCGGACCCCGCCGGGAAACCTCGGGGAGTGGCGGAAGCGTATATCAGCGTGCGAAAGCGGGGCGTTCGGGGTCGAGCGCCGCCAGACCGTCCGTCGGCGAGGACGCCTCGGCGAAGTGCCGCCGGGGAATTCGGCCCGCCAGCGCCGCCAGCCGGCCGGCCGACACCGCCTCGCGCATCGCCCGCGCCATCAGCACCGGCCGCCGCGCCCTGGTCACGGCGGAGGCCAGCATCACCCCGGCGCAGCCCAACTCCATCGCGAGCGCCACGTCGGAGGCGGTGCCGGCCCCGGCGTCCAGGATTACCGGAACGCCGGCCCGCTCGGTGATCAACGCGAAGTTGTGCGGGTTGCGGATGCCCAGGCCGGAGCCGATCGGCGAGCCCAGCGGCATCACCGCGGCGCAGCCCACGTCCTCCAACCGCCGCGCCACCACCGGGTCGTCGCCCGTGTAGGGCAGCACGGTGAAGCCGTCGTCGACCAGGGTCTCGGCCGCTTCCAGGGTGGCCACCGGGTCGGGGAGCAGGGTGCGCTCGTCGGCGATGACCTCCAGCTTCACCAGATCGGTGCCCAGCGCCTCGCGCGCCAGCCGGGCGGTCAGCACGGCCTCGCCCGCCGTGTGGCAGCCGGCGGTGTTGGGCAGCACCGCGATGTCCAGCTCGGCGAGGACCGAGAGCACCGAGCCGCTGGTCGTCGGGTCGAGACGGCGCATCGCCACGGTGGTCAGCTCGGTGCCGGAGGCGCGCAGGGCGTCGCGGAGCACCGCGAGGCTGGGGGCGCCCCCGGTGCCCATGATCAACCGGGAGTTGAGCCGCAGCGCGCCGAGCGTCAGCGGTTCGTCCGCGTCGACGGCGGCGGGCGGCGCGGATCGGTGGGCGGTGGCATCGCTCGTCTCGGTTGTCTCGGTCATCCGTCTTCAGCCTCCCTGTACCGCCGTCAGTACCTCGACCCGGTCGCCCTCGGCGAGCCGGAACCCCGACCACTGGCCGCGCGGCACCACCGTCTCGTTGACGGCCGCCGCGATCCCGGACGGCGCGGTCCCGGGGGGCGCCGAGCCGGGGGCCGCCGACCCGGTGGGCGCGCCGCTCAACTCGCCAACCAGCGCCGCCAGGGTGGTGCCGGCCGGCAGCTCGCGGGCCTCGCCGTTCACGGAGACGGTCATCCGACCGTCGGGAGGCGTCGTCATGCCGACACCTCCGACGACCGGCCGGCGCGCGCCAGCGGGCTCGCGCCGGTGCCCGCGCCGGCGTTCGCGGGTCGGTCCGCGCCGGCGGGCCCGCCAGCGCCCGTCGCCGCGCCCGCGCCCGCGCCGGTGAACCGGCCGGCGTGGAACGGGCGGGCCTGGTCCGGGGGTTCGGCCCCGGTGAGCGTCGCGGCCAGCGTCTCGCCGGTGATGGGGGCCAGCAGCACCCCGTTGCGGTGGTGGCCCGTCGCCAGCTGGAGCCCGGGCAGCGCCGTCGGACCCAGCAGCGGCCCGTTGTCCGGCGTGGTCGGGCGCAGCCCCGCGCGGGTCTCGACCAGCGGCAGCTCGGTGATCCCCGGCAGCAACTCGTGTGCGTCCCGCAGCAGTTGGTAGACCCCGCCGGCGGTGACCGAGGTGTCCCAGCCGCGCTCCTCCGAGGTGGCGCCCAGCACCAGCTCGCCGTTGGCCCTCGGCACCAGGTACACCTGCTCGCCGCGCACCACGGCACGCACCGTGCGGCCCAACAGCGGCGGCAGGCCCGGCAGATCGCGCAGCCGCAGGATCTGGCCCTTCACCGGCCGCACCGGCACCGACACCTCGGGCGGCAGCCCCGCCAGTCGCCCGCTCCGGCTGCCGCCGGCCAACACCGTGTGCGCCGCGTGCAGTTGGTCCCCGTCCGCGAGTCGCACCCCGACCGCCCGGTCGCCGTTCACCAGCAGCGCGCTCGCCTCCCGCCGCACCAGGGCCACCCCGGCACGCTCGCAGGCCGCCAGCAGCGCCGCCGTCAGCCGCCTGGGGTCGACCTGGTGGTCGCCGTCGACGCGCAGCCCGCCGCGCACCCCGGGCGCCAGCATCGGCTCAAGGCGGCGGCACTCGCGGCCGGTCAACCACTCGGCCGCCAGGCCGCACTGACGCTGCAACAGGTGTGACTCGCGCAGCAGCGCCCGGTCGTCGGCGTCGAGCGCCACGGCCAGCGTGCCGCAGGCGCGGTAGCCGACGTCGCCCTCGGCGTGCTCGGCCAGTTCGGCGACGAAGTCCGGGTAGCGGCGCGCTGAGGCCAGGTTCAGGTCGAGCAATGCCTCCTCGCCGTGGTGCAGTTCGGTGACCGGGGCCAGCATCCCCGCCGCGACCGAGGCGGCCCCGCCGCCCGGCGCCGGGTCCACCACCGCCACCGAGAGGCCGGCCCCGGCCGCCCGCCACGCCGTGACCAGCCCGATCAGCCCGCCGCCGACCACCGTCACGTCGGGCCGTGGCGGCCGTCCGGTGCCCGCCACGCCGGCGCGTACTCCCGCGCCCGGCAGCCCCGTTGCCCCGGCGCGCACCCCCGCGTCCGTGCCGGCACCCGCACCCGCGCCGGCACGCGCGCCCGCGCGCGACCTCTCGCCCGCGCCCGCGCTTGCCCCCGCGGCCGCGCCCGCGCCGGTCTCCCGGTTCTCGCCGCTTCCCATGAAGCCTCGCCTCCTCCCTTCGCCGGCATGACCCGGATCAGGTGCGTACGGTCGGAGGCCGCCCAGCCTCCCTCTCAGCCCGGTGCGTCCGGGCTCCCGTGGGTTCGTTCCGTCGGCCAGCGTAGTACCCGGCGGGGAGCGGCGTTTGGGAGGGTTTCGCCTCGACGCCTCCGCCCCGCGCGCCGCACGCCCCCGCACCGCCGCCCTCCCGACCAAGATCAGAAAACGCTCTCTGATCTTGGTCGGGAGGCAACCCGGCGACCCGACGGCCGAGTTCACCCGCTCCTGGCCTCGGTTCCGGGAATGTGTCGCACTCCTTGACGCTGCCTCCCGCCGCTCCTATGTTCCGGGCTCAGAGAGCGCTCTCTGGTGACTCCGCCCGGCAACCGGACCGGGCGGGGCAGCCCCCACAACCCCATAGGGAGAGCCGTGAACCAACCCGTGAGACAACCCGTCGGCCGATCTCGTGTCCTGACCGCGCTGTGGAGCACCCCCCGGCGCCTGATGATGGCGGTTCTCGCCCTCACCGGCCTGCTGGCCTCGCTGGTCGTGGCCGGCACGGCCGGGGCCGCCGAGTCGCCAGCCCCGGCCGAGGAACGGGTCGGTGCCGAGGCGGTGCGGGTGGCGGAGTTCGTCGCCGAGTGCGAGTTCAGCCACCGGCGGCCCGACGACCCGATCGTCTTCCCCGGGCTTCCGGGCGCCTCGCACAGCCACAGCTTCTTCGGGAGCACGGTGACCGACGCGCACACCAACCTCGGGGACCTGCTGGAATCCGACAGCACCTGTGACCCGGCGATCGACCTCTCGTCGTACTGGGTGCCGACGCTCTTCGTGGACGGCGAGCCCGTCGAGCCGCAGAGCGCGACCTTCTACTACCTGGGCGAGGGCGTCAACGAGCAGACGCTCGCGCAGACCCAGCCGCTGCCCCAGGGCCTCAAGATCGTGGCCGGCAACGCCGTCGCGACCGGTCCCGACGACGCCGGGGTGACCTCCCGTTGGTCCTGCCTGCACGCCGGGCACGTGGACCCGTCCAAGGACTTCGTCAACTGCCCCGAGGGCACCGCGTTGGAGTCCTACCTGGACTTCCCGCAGTGCTGGGACGGGGTGAACCTGGACTCGCCGGACCACAAGAGCCACATGTCCTACCCGGTGGCGGGCACCTGCCCGTCCACCCACCCCGTGTCGGTGCCCAAGCTCCGGCAGGTGCTGCGGTACCCGGTGACGGGCGATCCCTCGCGCTTCGAGTTGGCGTCCGGAGCCGGATACACGATGCACGGCGACTTCTTCAACGCCTGGCCGGAGCCGGAGATGGAGCGCCGGGTGACGGACTGCATCAGGGCCGTCATCAAGTGCGGCCCTGACGGCATCCCCGGCTGAGCGGGCGACGCCGCCTGTGCCCGCCGTCGGGGCTGACCCGACGGCGGGACCACGGCGAGGCGGCGACGGCGAAGTGACAGGTACGCGCATCGGCCCGGGCGAGACGGGCCGATGCCGGATCACGGGAGATCGGATGACCGGCTCATGACCGGGACAGCACGCTCGGCCATGGGCCGGACACCGTTCGCCGCACCGGGCGCCAGCCTCGGCACCGCACTGGGCCTCGCCCTCGGCGTCGCGCTGCTGGCGACCGGCTGCGGCGGCTCCTCCGGGAGCGACGAGCCCAACGCCTCCTCGACGGAGGGGACTTCGGCGAACGAGACGTCGGGCGAGGAGCCCGGCGCGGCCTCGCCGCCGCCGTCCCCCTCGGCGAGCCCGAGCGACAACGCCGGCGCCGGCGGGCTCAGCGCCACCGACCTGGCCTGGGCGCAGCTGATGATCCCGGTCAACGAACAGCTGCTCCCGTTCCTCGACACCGTGGCCGAGCGGGCCGAGGACCCGGCGCTCCGCGCCTTCGCCGCCGACCTCGTGCCCGGCCGCCAGGCCGAACTAGAGGCGCTGCACGCGCTGTTGGCGGAGGCCGGCGTCGAGTACGTGAACATCCACGAGGGCCACAACATGCCCGGCATGGTCACCGGGGAGGAACTGGCCGAGCTGGCCGCCCTCGACGGGCCGGCGTTCGACGAGGAGGCCCTGGCCCACCTCGACGAGCACCTGACCGAGACGGCCGAGGTCTCCCGCGCGGAGACCGAGGCCGGCACCGACCCGGCCACGGTGGCGCTCGCCGCCGACCTGGACCGGGCCCGTTCCACCCAGAGCGCCGAGCTGGACCGGCTCACCGGTTGACCGCCCGGCCCCACGACTCGGTGGTTTCCCCCACCACCGGAACGACCGGCGGCTTCCGGGTCGCCACCCCCCACCACCGAAAGGATCAGGACGAGATCATGCACCTGAGAAAACCGCGGCGGCGCAGATCGGCGCTTGTCGCCGCGGCCGTCGCCACCCTGGCCGCCGCCCTGGGCCTGGGCACGCTGACCTCGCCGGCCACCGCGGCCCCCGAGGACGAGGTCCTGCTGTCGTACAACAAGCCCGCCGAGGCCTCCACCTCGCAGCACGACGGCAACTGTTGGGAGTGCGTGCCCGAGCGCGCCTTCGACTTCGACCCGGCCAGCCGCTGGGCCACCTCGCCTGACAACGGCTGGGTCGACCCGGGCTGGATCTCCGTCGACCTGGGCGCTCCCGCCGAGATCAGCCGGGTCGTCCTCCAGTGGGACCCGGCCAACGCCACGTCCTACGAGATCCAGGTCTCGGACGACAACCAGAACTGGGAGACCATCTACGAGACCACCGAGGGGGCCGGCTTCAAGGAGAACATCGAGGTCACCGGCAGCGGACAGTATGTCCGGATGTACGGCACCGAGCGGTCCGGCCCCTACGGCTACTCGCTCTGGGAGTTCCAGGTCTACGGCACCGGCGGCGATCCGGAGGCCCCGCCCGTTTCGCCGGACCCGACCGAGCCGCTGGAGCTGGTCTTCAGCGACGAGTTCGACGGCGCGGCCGGTAGCACGCCCGACCCGAGCAAGTGGACCTCGGACCCGGGCACCGCGCAGAACAACGAACTCCAGGTGTACACCGAGGACGCCAACACCCGGATGGACGGGGACGGCAACCTGGTGATCGAGGCGCGCCGCGAGGAGACGCCGGGGACCACCTGCCCGGTCGACCCGCTGAGCGGCTCCACCACCTGCCAGTACACCTCGGGCCGGATCAACACCTACGGCAAGTTCGACTTCACCTACGGGCGGGTCGAGGCGCGCATCCAACTGCCCAGCGGGCAGGGGCTGTGGCCGGCGTTCTGGATGTTGGGCTCGTCGTTCTACGACGACGGGCGCCCGTGGCCGTACAGCGGTGAGATCGACATCATGGAGCACGTGGGCCTGGAGCCCAACGTGGTCCACTCGACGCTGCACGCCCCGGCGTACTTCGGCGCCGGCGGCTACGGCAACTCGTTCGACCTGGGCGAGCCGGCGAACGCCAACTTCCACGTGTTCGCGCTGGACTGGGACAGCCAGGGCATGGTGTTCACCGTCGACGACCAGGTCGTGCACACCGTGGACCGGGAGGAGTTGGAGACCACGGTGGGCCCGTGGGTCTACGACGACAACTTCTTCCTGATCCTCAACACGGCGGTCGGCGGTGACTGGCCCGGCCCGCCGGACGGTTCGACGGTCTTCCCGCAGCAGATGAAGATCGACTACGTGCGGGTCTACCAGTGAGCCGGTGATCCGCGCCGACTGACCGTTCCCCCGCGTGACGGCAGGGCCCGGCCCGGTGGGTGTCTTTCCACACCCGCCGGGCCGGGCCCGTGTCGTTCTCCCGGCCCGGCGTCAGCCGGACTGACGCACGACCAGCGAGGGGTGGAAGACCACGGAGGGCAGCGGGCGTTCGCGTGACTCGATCTGCCGCAGCAGCAGCCGCGCCATCTCGGCGGCCATCTCCTCCACCGGCTGGCGCACCGTGGTCAGCGGCGGGTCGCAGGCCAACGCCGAGACGCTGTCGTCGAACCCGACGACCGCCACGTCCTCCGGCACCCGGCGCCCCGCGCGGTGCAGCGTGGTCACCGCGCCCAGCGCCATCAGGTCGTTGGCCACGAACACCCCGTCCACGTCCGGGTGTTCGGCCAGCAGCCACTTCATCGCCGCGCCGCCGCTGGCCTGGGTGAAGTCGCCCTCGGTCCACGGCACGTCGGCGTGCCCGCGCTCGGCGAGCGCCGCGCGGAAACCGGAGAGCCTCTCCTGGGCCAGCGGCATGTCCTGCGGCCCGGCGATGGTCGCGATCCGCCGCCGGCCCTCCGCCAGCAGCCGCTCGGCGGCCAGCAGCGCGCCGGCCCGCTGGTCGACGTCCACATAGGTCAACGGCGTCGGCGCGGCCGGGCGGGCCGCCAGCACGGCGGGCAGCGCGGTGCGCGACAGCAGCCCCGGCAGCGGGTCCTGCGCGTGCGAGGAGATCAGCACCACGCCGTCGACGTGGCCCTGTTGGAGATAGCCGAGGAGTTGGGCGCGGGACGCCTCGTCGTCGGCGAGCGTCAGCATCACCTGGATGCCCCGGGGCCGCAGCACCTCCAACAGACCGGTCAACACCCGGCCGAAATAGGGGTCGGTGAAGATCCGACCGACGAACGGGCCGGTCACATCCCGTCGTTCCTGCTCGGAGACGACCAACGCCACCGAGTCGGTGCGGCGGGTGACCAGCGAACGGGCGGCCCGGTTGGGCACGTAGCTGGTGCGGGCGATGGCCTCCTCGACCAGCTTGCGCAGGCGCGGGTCGACGGTGGCCTCACCGTTGATCACCCGGGAGACCGTGGCCCTGGAGACCCCGGCGGCGCGCGCGACGTGTTCCAGCGTCACGGGCCGGGATCTCGGTGCGGGGTCCGTGGTCACCGTGCCTTTATACCTCTGTGGTCCAGTCCTCTCGAAGCCCGGGACCGAACCCGGAACGCCCAGGGACCGAACCGGGACGCCCACGGGCCGAACCGGGAACGAACGGACGAACGGAACGTGGCCCGGCCGGCGGGCCCCACCACCCCGGGGAACTCGTAGGCTGGCGCCGTGACACAGGGACTGGGACCGGGACCGGGACTCGGACGCATCGTGATCGTCGGCGCCGGCCTGGCCGGCGCCACCACCGCCCAGGCGCTCCGCGAGGCCGGCTGGCGCGGCTCGGTGACCCTGCTCGGCGCCGAGCGGCACCGCCCCTACGACCGGCCGCCGCTCTCCAAGGAACTGCTGCTGGGCCAGCCGGCGGAGCTGGAGCTGGCCGTCGACTTCGCCGAGCACGACATCGACCTTCTGCTGGGCCGCACCGCCACCCAACTGAACGTCGAGGCACGCCACTTGGAGACCGACGGCGGCCCACTGGACTACGAGGCCGTGGTGTTGGCCTGTGGGGCCGTCGCGCTGGACCTGCCGGGCACGGCGGGCCTGCCGCATGTTCAGACACTGCGCACGCGGGACGACGCCGAACGGCTGCGCCCCGTGCTCGCCGCCGGCGGCAGCCTGGTGATCGTCGGCGCCGGCTGGATCGGGGCCGAGGTCGCCACCGCCGCCCGCGCCGCCGGCTGCGCGGTCACCGTGGTCGAGGCCGGCCCGCACCCGCTGGCCGGCACGCTGCCGGCCGAGGTCGCGGCGCCGATGGCCGCCTGGTACGCGGAGGCCGGGGCCGAGCTGCGCACCGGCTCGCCGGTGACCGCCGTCCACGAGCGCGAGGTGGAGCTGGCCGACGGCACCGTGCTGGGCGCCGACGCCGTGCTCGTCGGGATCGGCTCCCGCCCGGACACCGCCTGGCTGGCCGGCTCGGGCGTGCCGCTGGGCACGGACGGCTCGGTTCTGGCGGACGCCCGGCTCGCCACCGAGGCGCCCGGCGTGTACGCGGTCGGCGACTGCGCCTCCTACCCCTCCGCGCGTTACGGGCGCCGTCTGCTGACCCACCACTGGGACAACGCGCTGGTCGGGCCCCGCACCGTGGCGGCCACTCTGCTGGGCGAGCCCGCGACCCACGATCCGGTGCCGTACTTCTGGTCGGCGCAGTTCGGCCGCTACCTCCAGTACGTCGGGCACCACGGCCCCGAGGACCGGCTGGTCCCGCGCGGCGACCCGGCCGGCGCCGAGCGTGCCTGGACCGCCTGCTGGCTGCGCGGCGAGACGCTGACCGCCGTGCTGGCCGTGGACCGGCCGCGCGACCTGCTCCAGGGCCGGCGCCTGGTGGACCGGGGCGCCGCCGTCGATCCGGCGCTGCTCGCCGACCCGGACGTCCCCCTCAAGTCGGCCGTGCGCTGACGGCTGTCGGTGGGAGATGGCAGGCTTGAGGTGTGACCGAGATTGATGCGAAGACCGACGCTCTCGTCCCCGCCTGGCTCACCCTTCCCGATGTCGCGGAAGCGCTGGGCCTGGAAGTCACCCGGGTCCGCCAGCTGGTCAAGGAGGGCCAGCTGATCGCGGTGCGCCGGGGCGAAAACCGCGTCCTCCAGGTGCCGGCCGACTTCGTCGGCGACGGCAGGATCGTCCGTGGCCTGACGGGCACGCTCACGCTGCTGCGGGACGACGGCTTCACCGACGAGGAGATGCTGGAATGGCTCTTCACGCCGGACGACAGCCTCCCCGGCACGCCGGCGCAGGCCCTGCGGGAGAATCGCGGGACGGAGGTGAAGCGCCGCGCCCAGGCGCTCGCCGTGTAGCCCACACCGGCCGGTGGCGGGGCCTGCCCGCCACCGGCCTCACCCCGAGGGGGATGGACGATGCTCGCCGACGCCCGGCTCTATCTGTGCGTGGACGCCCGCCGGCGCCAGGGCGACCTGCCCGAGTTCCTGGACGCGGTGCTGGCCGGCGGCGTGGACATCGTCCAGCTGCGGGACAAGGGGCTTGAGGCGGCCGAGGAGTTGGCGTACCTGCGGGTCTTCGCCGACGCCTGCCGGCGGCACGGCCGGCTGCTGGCGGTGAACGACCGGGCGGACGTCGCCCACGCCGCCGGGTCGGACGTGCTGCACCTGGGCCAGGGCGACCTGCCGGTGCCCGCCGCCCGCGCCATCCTCGGCCAGGGAACGGTGATCGGCCGCTCCACCCACGCGCCCGAGCAGGTGGACGCGGCGCTGGCCGACCCCGAGGTCGGGTACTTCTGCGTCGGCCCGTGCTGGCCCACCCCCACCAAGCCCGGACGCACGGCGCCCGGCCTTTCCCTGGTGCGCTATGCCTCGTCCCGTTCCCCGAGGCTGCCCTGGTTTGCCATTGGCGGCATCGACGCTGAGAATCTGGACCAGGTACTGGACGCGGGAGCACGGCGCGTGGTGGTGGTGCGCGCGATCACGGAGGCCGACGACCCCGGAGCGGCGGCGGCCGAGCTGGCCCGCAGGCTCAGGGAACGTCCGGACACCGGACAACGGGCGCCAGGGAGCGGCGGAGATCGGTAGCCTGCCTGCCATGGCCCTTGGGAATCCCAGCACCATGTCAGGTCGCGCCGCGACCGTTCGTGATCTACTGGCGGCCGGCAAGCGATCGTTCTCCTTCGAGTTCTCACCGCCGAAGACCGAGCGCGGCGAGAAGACGCTGTGGAACGCCATCCGCCGGGTCGAGGCCGTCGCGCCGACGTTCGTCTCCGTCACCTACGGCGCCGGCGGCAGTTCCCGGGAGCGCACCGTGCGCGCCACCGAGCGGATCGCCACCGAGACCACCCTCACGCCCGTCGCCCACCTCACCGCCGTCCAGCACTCGGTGGCCGAGCTGCGGAACATTGTCGGCCAGTACGCCGACGCCGGCATCCGCAACATGCTGGCGCTGCGCGGCGACCCGCCAGGCGACCCGATGGCCGAGTGGGTCCGCCACCCCGAGGGCGTCAGCTACGCCGCCGAACTCGTGCGGCTGATCAAGGAGTCGGGCGACTTCTGCGTCGGCGTGGCCGCGTTCCCCGAGATGCACCCGCGCTCCACCGACTGGGAGACGGACATCCGGTACTTCGTGGAGAAGTGCCGCGCCGGCGCCGACTTCGCGATCACCCAGATGTTCTTCTACCCCGAGGACTACCTCAGGCTCCGGGACCGGGTGTCCGCCGCCGGCTGTGCCACCCCGATCATCCCCGAGATCATGCCGATCACCAACGCCCGGCAGATCGACAGGTTCCAGCAGCTCAGCAACACGAGCGTGCCCCCCGAGCTGAAAAGCCGCATCCTCGCGGTCAAGGACGACCCGATGGCTGTACGCTCGGTCGGGATCGAGTTCGCCACCGAGTTGTGTGCGCGGCTGATGGACGAGGACATTCCTGGCCTGCACTTCATCACGCTGAACACGTCGAGTCACTCCACGGCAACGCTGGACGTCTACAAGAACCTGGGGCTGCACCAGCGGTCCTGACTCAGTGCGGAGAGGGGCCTCATGGGCTGGACGGTCCTCTACATCGCTTTCGGCTTTGTGGCCCTCTGGCTGCTCGGTGAGGTACTGCTCCAGTACAAGGCGCGGCTGCGCTGGCGGTTGGTCGCCTTCTTCGGCTTTCTCGGCGTGGTCATCGGGGTGTTGCTGCCCTCGGTTCCCGTGATCGCCCTGGGCGCCGTGGCGTTCGCCACCGGTCAGACCTTTGTCACGCTCTCCTTCCGGCGCGGCTTCTCCACCGGCTGGGCGCTCGGCGGCAAGCCGGGCACCAGCCGGCGGCGCCGCGAGCCGCGCCCCGAGGAGGCCGGCGACGAGGCGGAGTTCGACGGGCCGCAGCGATCCGCGCCGCCCCCGCCGCCCGCCCCGGCCGGCCCGCCGGACGCCGGCTTCGCGACCGAGGAGTTCCCCCGACAGGGCTTCGGTGACGAACAGGGCTTCGGCGAAGGGGAGTTCGGGCGCGAGCGCCCGGGGCACGGCGAGTACGGCTCCGGCGAGTACCCCCAACAGGACTACACGCAGGGCGACTTCGGCCAGGGCGACTTCGCGCCGGCGGCCGCCGGACACGACGGCTACGGGCAGAACGGCTTCCCGCAGCGCGAGGACGTGGGCGGCGAGATACACGCCGGCGTCGGCTACGACGCCGGCTATGCCGACGGCTACCGGGACCCGGCCGTCGAGAGCGCCTACACCGAGCCCTACCCGGGCGCCTACCAGGACAGCTACGGCGCCGCCGCCGGCTATGCCGAGGGCGGCCAGTACCTGGCCGGCGGCACCGACGGCTACGGCTACCAGACCGGCTGGGCCGAGCAGGCCGCCACCCCGCAGGCGCCCGAGGCGAACGGGTACGGCGACCCGGCCGGCGGCGGCTGGACGGCCGGCGGCCCGGGGGAGACCCCCTACTACCAGGAGACCCCGCCGGGCGGCGTCTGGGTCCCGCAGCAGCGCGAGGGCGTCGCCGACGACCCGCTGGGCTACGGCTACCCGCAGCAGCCCGCCGACCCCTACGGACAGCAGCCCGGCTACGACGCGACCGGGCAGGGCTACTACTACGACGGACGCTAGCCGGACGGCCGTTGACCGTTCCGTCGCGCCCCGGCCGCGCCGGCGCGCGTCGTTCAGTAGGAGCCGCGCCAGTCCGGGCCCTCCACGATCAGCCCGGCCGCCAGCGCCCCCGACATCCCCACGTGCGCCAGCCCGCCGCCGGGATGGGCGGCGGCGCCCACCCGGTAGAGGCCGGTCAGCCGGCCCGTGTTGGCGGCGGCGAGGAACGCGCCGCCAGCGCCGGCCAGCGCCGGCGGTGCCACGACCCCGCCGGGCGCCCCCGTCTCCCGCTCCACATCCAGCGGGGTGCGGCACTCCGACCACAACACCCTTTCCCGCAGGCCGAGTTCGGCCGCCTCGGTGGCGTCGAGCAACCGTTCCCGCCACCGTTCGACGAGGGAGCGGTCCGACCAGTCCAGCCCGCCGTCGCCGTGCGGCGGCGCCGAAACGGAGACCACCGCCGTCTCCCGGTCGGGGGCCGGCCGCAGCGTCGGGTCGTCGGGCCGCAGCACCCGCGTCACCGGGTCGTCCCCGGCGCCCGACGGGTGCAGCAGCGTGCGGTGCGCCGTCCCGGGCGGCCGCTCGCCGTCCAGCGCCAGAAAGAGCGTGAACCTGCCGCTCCCGCCGGCGCGTTCACCGGCGCGCGGCGCGCCCCACACCACCGCGTCGGCCGGAACGGTCTCTCCCTCGGCCAGCCGCACTCCGGCGACCCGGCCGCCCGAGCCCAGCACCTCCACCACCTCGGCCCCGAACCGGAACGCCACTCCGCGCTCCCGGCAGCGCTGCCACAGCGCGTCGGCCAACGCCCGCATCCCGCCCACCGGATACCAGGCCCCGAACGTCTGCTCCACATACGCCAACACCGCCGCGTCGGCCGGGGCCCGCGCGGGATCGAGGCCGTAGTCCTGGACGGTGCCGGTCAACACGGCCGCGAGCGCCGGATCGCCCAACTCGGCCAGTGCCAGCTCCGCCAGGCTCGGCGCACGCCGGCGCAGCAGCCCGCGCCGGCGTGCGGGATAGCGCCCCTCGACCAGCCCGGCCCGCTGCTCCGCCGACGTCAACGGCTCCTCCAGCAGCGGCCTTCGGGTCGCCTCCCAGGTCTCCCGCGCCCGGCCCAGCAGCGCGCCCCACCGCGCGCCGGCGCCCGCGCCCAGCGTGGCGTCCAACGCGCGCCGCACCCCGCCGGGCGAGAGACCCGGCAGCCGCAGCGACCGCCCGTCGGCGAACCGGTGTTCCACGGCGGGATCGACCACCCGCCGCAGGTCGACACGGTCGGCCAGCTCTCCCGGTGGCCGGCCCCGCCCCCGGGGCGCCGTCTTCAGGAACAGGTCCCGCCAGACCGCCGGCAGGAACAGCAGCCCCGGGCCCGTGTCGAACCCGAACCCGTCCCGTCTGAGCAGCCCCAGCGCCCCGCCGTGCGTCGCGCCCCGCTCCAGCACGGTGACCGCCCGGCCCGCCGTCGCCAGCCGCGCCGCCGCCGCCATGGCGCCCATACCGGCGCCGACCACCACGACCCGGCCCGGCTCCCGCGCCCCGCTCACCGCCGCCCGTCCTCGTCCCGGCCACCCTCGTTCCGCCCGTCCTCGTGCCGGCCGTCCTCGTGCCTCCCAGGGGCTGCCGCCAACTGCCCCCGCAGCACGACCGACAGCGCCCGCCGCACCTCGGCCGGCCGCCGCTCGGGATGGAACGTCTGCCAGTCCAGCGCCCCCAGCACCACCATGCCCACCAGCGCGCCCGAGGTCAGCTCGACATCCAGATCGGCCCGCAGCTCACCGGACTTCACCCCGTCCTCCAGCACCCCCCGCACGACGCCGGCCACCTGCCGGCGCACCGCCACCAGCGTCGGATGCCACGGCCGGCTGCTCCGCCACTGCTCGGCCACCAACAGCCGCACGAGATCCGGGTGTTCGGCGACGAACGCCAGCCCCGCGTCCGTCATCCCCTCCAACGCGGCCAGCGCGCCGCCTGGCGCCGTGCCGACCGACCGGCGCAGCGCGGCCGTCAAGGGCTCGATCCCGTCCCGCAGCAGCGCCTCGAAGAGTTCGGTCTTGCTGGAGAAGTTGTAGTAGACCGTGCCCTTGGCCACGCCGGCCCGCTCGGCGATCTGCTCAACCGACGTGGCGGAGACGCCCTGTTCGGCGAAGAGGGTGACGGCGGCCTGGTAGAGCCGCTGCCGGGTCGCGCTGCGCCGAGGGCTCGAAACTGTCATGCGCCGATTGTCTCGCCCCTGGCCAGACGGATCGCGACGGGGATTGTCAGTGCCATGGTTCACCATGTGCACAACTGCGCATACCGCGCAGGACCATCGGAGAAGTTGGACCGCTGAATGGCGACTGACTGGAGGCTCGTCATGACCGGACTCCCGACTGATGTGCACCCCGTGCCGCGCCGGGCGCCCGCGCCGCCCGCCGCACTGGACCTGCTGACCCAGGCCGAGCGCGGCCTCGACGAGGCGGCCGTCCTGCCCGACCCGGGCGAGGCGTTCGTCGCCGCCCACCTGGCGGCGCTGCGGGCCGCCGCGGCCGTGCTCGCGGTCCGGGGGCGTCCCGAGCTGACGCCCCGGGGACGCCGCCGCATCCGCAGCGTGTGGGAGGTGCTGCCCGAGGTGGCCCCCGAGTTCGCCGAGTGGAGCGTCCTCTTCGCCGGCACCGCCGACCGCAGGGCCAGGATAGAGGCCGGCATACGCGGCGTGGCCACCCGGGCCGACGCCGACGAACTCCGCCGCGCCGCCGGGTTCTTCCTGCGGCTGGTGGAGGAGATGCTGCTGCGCCAGCCGGTGCTGCGGGCCGACCACGACGCCGGGGGCCGGGCCGCGAAGTAGGGTGGTGGCGCCCCGCCCCCGTCACCACGAGGAGCCCCGCGCCATGACCTCACCGTCGCGCGCCCGTCCCACGGGCGACCAGCTGTCCGGGTCGCACGCCGCGTCGCGCGCGGGGGTGGTGTGGGACGTGCTGCGGCGGGCACTGTCGGAACGCTCCGCCCGCGCCGGCCGCCCGACGCTCGACGTGCTCGACATGGGCGGCGGCAGCGGCAGCTTCGCGGTTCCGGTGGCCGGCCTCGGCCACCGGGTCACCGTGGTCGACCCCAGCCCCGACGCGCTCTTCGCGCTGGAGCGGAGGGCCGCCGAGGAGGGCGTCGCCGACGCGGTGCGCGGCGTCCAGGGCGACACCCAGGACGTGCTGGACGTGGCCGGGCGCGGCGCGTTCGACCTGGTGCTCTGCCACGGGGTCCTGGAGTACGTCGACGATCCCGGCGCCGGGCTGCGGGCGGTCGCGGCCGCGCTGCGGCCCTCGGGCGGCACGCTCAGTGTGCTGGCCGCCGGCGCCGGCGGGGCGGTCCTCTCCCGCGCGCTCGCCGGCCGGTTCACCGAGGCGCGAACGGCGCTGGCCGACCCGTCGGGCCGATGGGGTGCGCAGGACCCGGTGCCGCACCGGTTCACCGTGGAGCGGTTGACCGCCCTGCTGACCGAGGCGGGGCTGCTTCCGGGGCAGGTGCACGGGGTGCGGATCTTCGCCGACCTGCTGCCCGGCACCCTGCTGGACACCGAGCCGGACGCGGGCGCGGCCCTGGCGCGACTGGAGGCGGAGGCCGCCGTGCGCCCCGCGTTCCAGGCCGTGGCGGGACAGCTTCACGTGTTGGCCGAGCTTCCGGGCGAATCGTAGTCCAACTCCTCGTATCATCGGGATGAGCCCTCCGGCATGACCAGAGGCAACCAGGGGAAGAAGAGGACCATCCCCAGGGTGTCCGGTGAGCCGGTGTGGTGGGCGAAATTGGCGTACAGGGGTGGGTTTCACAGGAACACTTACCTGCCTATCCTTGAAGGGTCGGAAACGGTCGCCACCGCGACCGACGAGTAGGAGGACTCCGTGCCGCTCTCGGACCGCGAGCAGCGCGTGCTCGAAGAGATGGAGCGCGCGCTACACGCCGAAGATCCCAAGTTCGCGACAACGCTCCAGGGCTCCGAGCTGCGCACCGTCACGCGCAAGCGGGTCTACCAGGCGATCGCAGGGTTTGTGCTGGGCATCGGCCTCCTCATGGGAGGCATGGTCGCGCAGCTCATCTGGCTGAGCGTGGTGGGCTTCTTGATCATGCTCGGCTGCGCGGTCGTCGCGGTGACCGGCTGGCGCAGGGCCCCCGTGCAGCAGGGGGGCCAGGGCGGGCCTCAGGTCGCCGGTGGTCGGCGGCAGCGAGCCCCGAAGCGGCGGTCGATGATGACGAGGATCGAGGACCGCTGGCAGCGCCGCCGGGACGCGCGCGGCGAGTGACCCCGGGGTCACCCAGGTTTTTTTCCAGCGCTCCACACAGCGGCAGGGGCCGCCCTCACCGGGCGGCCCCTGCCCTTTCCTCCCATCGGGGGCGCGCCGCCACCTCCGACGCCGTTCACCTTTTTCGGTGCCCCGCCGCGCGGCGCGCGCCGCGCGCTGGCGCGCGGCCTCGGGGGACGGCGGGGCGTTCGTGGGCGGTGTGGTCGGTCGCCGGAACGCCGCTTCCGGGGTGTGTCATCGGGCGCTGTTCCGTTCGCCGGCGCGAACCCGCCACCGCGAGCGAGCCGCCCGTCAACTCCGGAACGGCGCAGCCACCCCGGGCGGACGATCTTTCCAGACGCGGCGAGGGCCCGTCGCATCCCGTGTCGGTCCCCGTGGGGCGCGGTCGCTGTTCTGCCGGGCGTGAGCCCGGGGGAGCACGCCCGCCGGGCGTCGCGCGTTCCGGGTGCCGGCCGCGCTGGCGCGGCCGGGTTTGCCCTGGAGGCGCGATGCTGTTCCGCGCTCGCCGGGCCGGGGACCCCGAACATGGTCGGTACCTACCGGGCAGCATTCCGCGCCCTCGCCGCGCTGGCACGCTCGGCCATCCGCCGACCACGACCGCCACCCGCCGGCTCCCCGCTGACGCACGCCTGGCGCGCCTTGTGCGGAAGGGCCTGCGCCGGTGCCCGGCCTTGTCCTGACCGTGCCCTGCCGCGCACGGTCTGCCGCCGGCGTGCTGTCCGCGCCAGCAGGTCCCGTGCCGGCGTCCGGCGCCACGCGGCCCACGAGGCAGCGCCCGGCCGCGTCTGGCGTCCCCCCGCAGTGCGCCGGCCGCGCCCGGCGCTGCGCCGCGCCCTTGGCACACCGCGCCGCCGCTCCCGCACGCGCAGCGTGTTCGTCCCGGTGCCGCATCCCGCACCGCGCGAGCGCGCCCGGTCCGGCCCGGGCCCCGCGCGCCCCGGCCTGGCGCCCCGCCATCGCTCCCGGCGCCGCGCGCCAGCGCCTCCGGCAGGGCTACGCCCTCCCCGCCACCCGGCAGGGCCAGCCCGGCGCCGCGCGGCAGTGCTCCGCGCGCTCCCGCTGCCGCGCGCCAGCGCACCCCCCCCCGCCCCGGCAGGGCCGCGCCCTGCCGGGGCTACGCGCGGCGGGGGATCACTCGGCCGGCTGAGCGGGGGAGGAGGAGGGCGCGGAGCCGTGCCAGGCGGGGAAGGCCGGCGGCCAGGCCGGCCCGCGCGAGGGAGATCTGACGGCGCCAGCCGGAGCGGCTCTCCGGTTCCCCACCCCCCGCCGAAGCCGAAGCAGCAGCCGCAGCCCCACCCCCCGCCGAAGCCGAAGCAGCAGCCGCAGCCCCAACCCCCGCCCCCGCCGGAGCCGCAGGCGCAGGCGATGGCTCCGGCGCGAACAGCTCCGCCTCCACCGCCGTCGCCAGTTCCCGCACCGCGGCGGCGGCCGCCTCGTCCAGTTGGGCCACCCGGATGATCCGCTCGGCCGCCTGCCGAGGCGTCTCGCTGGCCTGCGGCACGATGCCGTAGTCCCAGGCGCTGTCGGTCAACTCCCGCCACGCGCCCAGCGGTCCGGCCTCCGGCGCCAGCCGCCTCGCGCGCATCCGGGCGCGCCACAGCAGCGGCGTTGCCAGCAGCAGGAGCAGCAGCAGCCCCCCGCCGCCCCAGAGCGTCGGCCAGAGCGGGAAGCCGGACTCGTCCCGGTCCTGTTCCGGCGTCGTCGGCTCCTGCCGGCAGGCCCCGTCGACCGCCGGGTCGCAGCGCTCCGGCACGGACGAGGACGCGGAGGGCGTCGGCTCGCGGCTCTCCGTCGGCTCGGTCGGCTCGGGCTCGGCCGGCCGCTCGTTGTCCGGCCGTTCGGGCTGGGTGTACTCGGGCGCGTTGCCCTGCCCCGGCGTCGGCTCGAACCTGACCCAGCCCACGCCCTCGAAGTACAGCTCGGGCCAGGCGTGCGCGTTGTGCGCCCCCACCTCGTACTCGCCGCTGGCCGTCCGCGATCCGGGGGTGAAGCCCACCGCGACCTGCGCCGGGATGCCCAGGCTGCGCGCCATCGCCGCCATGGTGAAGGCGAAGTGGACACAGAAACCTTCCTTCTGCTCAAGGAAGTTGACGATCGCCTCCGTCCCCGTGCCCGACTCGACCCGGGTGTCGTACCGGAAGCCGCCACTCTGGGTGAACCACTCCTGGAGCGCGACCGCCTCCTCGTAGGCGTTGGCGCTCCCCGCCGTCACCTCCAGGGCCGTCTCGCGGACCTCGCGCGGCAGCTCCTCGGGGACCCGGGTGTAGTACTCCTGGAAGCTGCCCTCCGCCTCGGGCGCCCCGGCGAGCTGCTCCCTGGTGGGGCGCACCACCAGGTGCTCGACCTGGTAGGTCTGGCCGCTGCTGGTCAGCGACGAGTTCTCGGAGACCAGCGTCTGCGAGCCCCGGTCGAAGGACCACGGGCCGTTCGCGGTCACCGAGGTCGCCGGGTAGGGCACCGGCAGCGAGCGCTGCGCGTAGGCGTCGGAGGCGCGGATCTCGGTCACCGCGCTGGTGAACTCCACGTCCCCGCCGAGCCCGGTCACCGGCCACGGCGGCTGCGGCACCTCGGCCTGGCGCCAGTTGGACGAACTCCACTCCGCGCCGTTGAACTCGTCCAGCGCCGTCAGCCGCAGATACATCTCGCGCGGCGGCGCGCCGTCGGTGCGGTAGGTCAACAGCCGGATGTTCTCCGGCTGGTTGAGCTGGTCCTTCAACGCCACCACGGGATCGACGGAGACCAGCCCGCCGGTGCCGGCGCCCGCCCGCTCGGGCTCGTCCATGTCCAGCAGCCCGTCGCCGAGCCCCGGCAGCAGCAGCGGCGTCAGCAGCGCCACGCCCAGCGTCAGCGCCCCTATCCGCCGGCCGGCGCGCGCCCGGGGGCGCGCGGCGTAGCTCAGGTCCCGCGCCGTCATCCACCGCCCGCCGCCGGGGCCGCCGTAGAACAGCCCCCAGTGGCTGAGCCGTTCCCCGCCCTCGCTGAGCAGCAGCACCAGGTACCCCAGGCCGGCCGCCGCGAAGTAGGGCCAGCCGGTGGCTTCCTGGCCGACGCCGGCCGCCACCGAGAAGAGCGCCAGCAGCGGCAGCCCGGCGGCGGCCGCGTTGCGCAGCGGCACGGCGAGCAGGTCGACCAGCAGCCCCACCAGCAGCACGCCGCCCCAGACCATCAGCCGGATGCCGTCGGTGGCCGGCGCCGGCGTGGTGTACCGCCCTATGTCGTCGCCGCCGGCCGTCAGCAGCTGCCCGAACCGTTCGAAGACCTCCGGCGTCGGCACCACCCCGGCCAGCGCGTACTCCCCGGCCGAGGCCATGGTCAACAGCAGCAGCCCAACGCCCAGTTGGCAGAGCGCGACCACCCCGGAGGGCAGCGGCGTGTGCCGCAGCAGCGCCGCCGCCCCCGACTGCGCCAGCAGCAGCAACGCCGCCTGCGCCAGCCAGTCCGTGCCGTCGATCAGCGGCAGCAGCGAGCTGGCGGCCAGCACGGTGGCCAGCCAGGCCGCGAGCCCGGTCCTGATGTCGCCCGTCTGCACCGCGTTCACGACCGACCACCGCCCCGCGCCGACACCTCAAGAGCGGCCTGCTGCCACAGCGTGCCCAACGGGACGCCGGGGTGGTGGGCCAGCGCGGTCCAGCCGTTGTTCCGCAGCGCGGCCAGCCGGTCGCCCTCGATCCGCTGGTCGAGCTGCCCCGCGACGACGAACGCGGCCGCGCCCCCCGCCCTGGCCGCCATCCGGCCCAGCACCCCGGCCTGCGCCGGGTCGACCGAGCCGAGGAAGGCCAGCAGCAGCTCGCCCGATCCGGCGCGCTGCGCGGCCAGCGCCGGCTCGAAGCCGAGGGAGGCCGAGTGGTCCACCACGGCCAGGAAGTCCATCAGCCGGCCGGTCAGCTCGTAGGGGTCGGCGACCTCCGTGCCGGGCCCGGGAAGCTGGGTGCCGTCGTCGGTCAACAGCCTCACCTCGAAGCCCTGTCGCGTCAGCTGCGAGACCGCGGAGGCGGCCGCCGAGACCGCCCGTTCGAACGGCGCCGCGACCCCGCCCATCACATAGCCGGCGCGCCGGGTGTCCAACAGCACGGTGCAGCGCGCCCGCCGGGGCTGCTCCTCCCGGCGCACCATCAGCGAGCCCCGGTGCGCGGTGGAGCGCCAGTGCACCCGCCGCAGGTCGTCGCCGTGCCGGTACTCGCGCGGGATCAGGTCGTCCTCGCCGGCCGACGCCATCGACCTGCGCATCCCCACGCCGTCGCCGCGCGCCAGCCCGCCGAACCGCACCGGCGGCAGCGGCTCGATCCCGGGCAGCACGGTCAGCGTGTCGTGCGCGCCGTAGGAACGGGTCAGCTCCACCATCCCGAACGGGTCGGCCAGCCGCAGCTGGAGCGGCCCCAGCGGGTACCGCCCGCGCAGGTCGGAACGGATGCGGTAGGTGACCTCCCGCCGCCCGCCCGGCTCGATCCGGTCCAGCACGAACCGGGGCTTGGGGCCCAGCACATACGGCACGTGGTCCTGGAGCATCAGCACCCCGCTGGGCAGCCGGGCGTCGTTGGACAGCAGCAGGTGCACCCGCCCCTGCTCGCCGGCCGGCATCCGTTCCGGGTTCAGCCGCCTGGCCGCCGTCACCCGGGTCCTGGTGCGGTGCAGCACCAGCACCGCGACGACCGGCAACACCATCAGCAGCGCGCCCACCCGCAACAGGTCGGGCTGGCCCAGCAGATACGCGCACCCGACGGCGGCGGCCCCGGCGGCCAGGAACGAACGCCCCCGGGTGGTCAGCCCGCTGAACGCGGCCCGCAGCGGTCCCGGGCCGCCGAGGTGGCCGTCGTGCGACGGGTGCCCGGCGCCGACGCCGGGCCGGGGCATCGCCATCAGTAGCCCCGGGTCCGCTGCGCGCCGTAGACGTCGGGCACCGGGGTGCGGCGCAGGATGTCGGCCACGAACTGCTCGGTGGTGCGCTGGTTGAACTGCGCCTGCGCGTTGGGCAGCAGCCGGTGCGCCAGCACCGGCACGGCCAGCCGCTGGAGGTCGTCGGGCAGCACGAAGCCCCGTCCGGCCAGGGCGGCGGCGGCCTTGGCGGCCTGGAGCAGATGGAGCGTCGCCCGGGGCGAGGCGCCGAGCCGCAGCTCCGGGTGGACGCGGGTGGCCACGGCCAGGTCCACGGCGTACCGCCGCACCGGCTCGGAGACGTGCACCTCGCGCACGGCCGCGATCAGCTTGACGATCTCGTCGGCGTGCGCCGCGGGCCGCAGCGAGTCCACCGGCGAGGCCGCCGTGTGGTGCTCCAGCATCCGCAGCTCCGCCTCGGGGCTGGGGTAGCCCACCGAGACCCGCGCCATGAAGCGGTCCCGCTGCGCCTCGGGCAGCGGGTAGGTGCCCTCCATCTCGACCGGGTTCTGGGTGGCGATCACCATGAACGGCTCGGGCAGTTCGTAGCTGTGCCCGTCGGCGGTGACCTGGCGTTCCTCCATCGACTCCAGGAGCGCCGACTGGGTCTTGGGCGAAGCGCGGTTGATCTCGTCGCCGATGACGATCTGCGCGAAGATCGCGCCCGGCTTGAACTCGAACTCGCCCCGCCGCTGGTCGAAGACGCTGACCCCGGTGATGTCCGAGGGCAGCAGGTCGGGCGTGAACTGGATGCGCTGCACCGAGCAGTCGACCGACTTCGCCAGCGCCTTGGCCAGCATCGTCTTGCCGACGCCGGGCACGTCCTCCAACAGCAGGTGACCGCCGGCGAGCAGGACCGTCAGGGACAGCTGAACGACCTCCGGCTTGCCCTCGATCACGCTCTCCACCGAGCGCCGCACCCGCTCCGCCGTGGCGCTCAGGTCGGTGACCCTCGCGTGCTCCTCATAGGTCGTCAACCGGCCATCCTCCACCCTTGTCCATGCCTCGCCCCGGCCCGACGCCCCGACCGGGCCAAGGCCCTCGCCCATCCCGGACACCCGGAAGACCCCTCACGGTTGCGGACGCGCTCCCACGGTTCGCGGGGCGCGCGCCGCCACTCAGTCCTGGTCGTCGGACGGGTCGATCTCCCGGAGCAGACCGGTTGTCACATCGAACACGAAGCCGCGTACATCATCAGTGTGGAGGAGAAAGGGCGAAGTGCGCACGCGGGCCATCGACTGCCGCACGTCCTGGTCCACATCGGTGAACGACTCCACCGCCCAGCTGGGCTTCTGGCCGACCTCGCGCTCCAACTCCTGCCGGAAGTCCTCGGTGAGCTGCTCGAGACCGCAGTTGGTGTGGTGGATCAGCACCACGGAACGGGTGCCAAGCGCCCGCTGACTGATCGTCAGGGAGCGGATGATGTCGTCCGTGACCACCCCGCCGGCGTTGCGGATCGTGTGGCAGTCACCCAGTTCGAGCCCGAGGGCGGCGTGCAGGTCGAGCCGCGCGTCCATGCACGCCACGATGGCCACCCCGCGCACCGGGCGGGCGTTCATCCCCGGGTCGGTGAAGCCCTCGGCGTACCGTTCGTTGGCGCTGACCAGCTGATCCGTGACCGTATTCGACATAGCCGTGACGGTAGTACGAGCCGGCCGCCGGCACGGCCGAAGGGCGGGTGACGCGGCTCACAACCGACGCCCCCGCGCGGTGTTCGCCCGCCCCGTTCCCCGGTTGCGCCGAAACGCCGGGCCCGACCAACCTCAGTGATTGACCGCGAACGCAGGTGGGCTAGTGTGACGCGCACGGAGAGGCGCGCCCCGGCGGCGCCGCCGTTCCCGCCCGCCAGCGGCTCGGCCCCCTTCGACGCTCTCCGCTCTCCGCCGAAGGTCCTCGAAGGTTCCCCGGAAGGCGCATGACGACCAGCAACGACCGTCCGCCGGAAGTCCGGCACCGCCCCGTGATGCTCCAGCGCTGCGTGGAGCTGCTGGGTCCGGCGCTGGACGCCCCGGGCGCCGTGGTCGTCGACTGCACGCTCGGCCTCGGCGGGCACAGCGAGGCCCTGTTGACCACCTTCCCTGACGTCCGGCTGGTCGCGCTGGACCGCGACCGGGCCGCGCTGCGGCTGGCCGGCGAACGCCTGGAGCGCTTCGGGGACCGCGCCACCCTGGTGCCCGCCGTCTACGACGAACTCCCCGCCGTGCTGGCCCGACTCGGCCTGCCGAGGGTGGCCGGCATCCTGTTCGACCTCGGCGTCTCCTCGATGCAGCTCGACGAGGAGGAGCGCGGCTTCGCCTACGCCAGGGACGCCCCGCTCGACATGCGGATGGACCAGGACTCGGGCCTCAGCGCCGCCGACGTCCTCAACACCTACCCGCCCGGCGAACTCGTGCGCGTCCTGCGGACCTACGGCGAGGAACGGAACGCCCGCCGGATCGTCGAGGCGGTGGTCCGCCAGCGCGCCGCAGCCCCGCTGACCAGCAGCGCCCAACTCGTCACCCTCATCAGGGACGCGCTCCCGCAGGCCGCCAAGCGCACCGGGGGCAACCCGGCCAAGCGCACCTTCCAGGCCCTGCGGATCGAGGTCAACGGCGAACTCGCCGTGCTGGAACGGGCGCTGCCGGCGGCCGTCGACGCCCTGGCGCTCGGCGGGCGGATCGTGGTGCTCTCCTACCACTCGCTGGAGGACCGCCTGGTCAAGCGGGTGCTGACGAAGGGCGCCAGCCACACGGCGCCGCCCGAACTCCCCGTCGTTCCCGAGCGGTACCAGCCCCGGCTGCGGCTGCTGACCCGGGGCGCCGAGCAGCCGTCCGAGGCGGAGGTCGCCGCCAACCGCAGGGCGGCCCCGGCCCGGCTGCGCGCCGCCGAACGCGTCCGGGAGGACGCATGAGCCAGCGCGACCGTTTCACCACCCTCGCCGGGCTCGGCCAGCTGACCCGGCTGAACCGGCTGTCCGGCCTCGTTCCCGCGCGCGGCTCGACCGCCGCCCGAACGCCCTTCGTGCTGCTGGTGGTCGTGCTGCTCGGCGCCGGCATGGTCGCGCTGCTGATCCTCAACGCCTCGCTCAACCAGGGCTCGTTCGAGCTGAGCGAACTGCGCCGGCAGACCCAGGAGCTGACCGACGAGCAGCAGCGGCTCCAGGCCGAGGTGGACGGCTACTCGGCGCCGGGCGCGCTCGCCGAACGCGCCGAGGAGCTGGGCCTGGTGCCCGCGGGACCGCCGGCGTTCCTCGGCTCCGACGGCGAGCTGCTCGGCGGGGCCTCGCCGACCCCGGCGCCCGAGCCGCCCCCGCCGGCCGAGCCCGAGGCGGAGAACGAGAACGGCGAAGGCGAGAACGGCGACGGTGACGCGGCCGGGTCGGAGGAGGAGCCCCAGGAGCTGCCGACGGAGGTCATTCCCCAGGGCGGCACCACGGACCCGACGCCCCCGGCGACGCCGACGCCGACCGCCGTCCCCACCCCCGTGGCCCCGACGCCGACCGCCGAGCCGACGCCGCCCGTCCAGCCGGCACCGCCCGTCCAGCCGGCCGTTCCCGACGCCGCCCCCGGCGAAGCGGCCCCCGCGCTCCCGCCCGCCCAGGGAGCGAACACCCCATGACCGACCACCGACCGGCCGGCCCCGCCCCGACCCCGGCGCCGGGCTGCGCGCCGGGCGGGGCGGCGCCCGGCGGAGCGGAGACGCCATGAGTTCCCCCCGGCCCCCGCGCCCGCGCGGCGCGCGCCCGGAGCGCGACCGCGCCGGCGCGCTGCGGCTGGCCACCCCGCGCCCCCGACTGCGCCTGGTCGGCCTCGGCCTGACGCTGGTGATGCTGGTGTTCGCGGTCCGCCTCGTCCAGGTGCAGGCCGTGGGCGCCGCCTCCTACGCCGAGCAGGCCGCGCTCAACCGCTATGTCCAGGTGCCGCTGACCGCCGAGCGCGGCGACATCACCGACCGCTCCGGCACCGCGCTGGCCACCACCGTCGACGCCTACGACATCACCGCCGACCCGCTGCTCTTCAGCGAGGAGGAGTCCGGCGTCGCCGACGCCCCCGAGCAGGCCGCCGCGCTGCTCGCCCCGATCCTGGGCCGGGACGAGGCGGAGCTGGTCGACCTGTTGGACGACCCCGAGACCCGCTACGTGGTGCTGGCCAGGGCGCAGACCCCCCAGACCTGGCGGCAGATCCGCGACCTGCGCGGCACCCTCGCCGAGCAGGCCAGCAAGGGCACCGGCGACCAGGTGCTCTCCGGCGTCTTCGCCACCGAGACCGAGAAGCGGGTCTACCCCAACGGCGACCTCGCCGCCGCCGTGCTCGGCTTCGTCAACGGCGAGGGCCAGGGCGCCGGCGGCCTGGAGGCCCAGCTCGACGCGCGGCTCGCCGGCGAGGACGGCACCATCACCTACGCCCAGTCCGGCGGCCGCCGGGTCCCGACGGCCGGCGAGAGCGAGCAACCCGCCGTTCCCGGCTCGGACGTGGAGCTGACCCTGGACCGCGACATCCAGTGGGCCGCCCAGGACGCCATCAGCGAGCAGGTCGAGGCGTCCGACGCGGACGGCGGCTATGTGGTGGTCCAGGACACCACCACCGGTGAGATCCTGGCGCTGGCCAACGCCCCCGGCTACGACCCCAACGCCATCGCATCGGCCGACCCCGACGTGCTCGGCAACCCTGCCCTCCAGGACGCCTTCGAGCCCGGCTCCACCAGCAAGCTCGTGACCATGGCCGCCGTGCTGGAGGAGGAGGCCGCCACCCCCGACACCCATGTCACCGTGCCCAACCGCCTCCCCAGGGCGGACCGCAGCTTCGCCGACCACGAGGAGCACGAGACGCTCTACCTCACGCTGGCCGGCGTGCTCGCCCACTCCAGCAACATCGGCACCATCCTGGCCGCCGAGCAGCTCGGCGAGACCCAGCCCGAGGCCAACGAGGTGCTGCACTCCTACCTCGACGCGTTCGGCTTCGGCCACCCCACCGGCCTCGGCTTCCCCGGCGAGACCGCCGGCATCCTCGCCCCGGCCGGCGAGTGGAACGCGTCCCAGCAGTACACGATCCCGTTCGGCCAGGGCCTGTCGATCAACGCGGTGCAGGCCGCCTCGGTCTACTCCACGGTCGCCAACGGCGGCGAGCGGATCGCCCCGAGCCTGGTGCGCGGCTGGCGCGGCCCGGACGGCCAGTTCGCGCCGGCGCCCGAGCCGGAGCGGAGCCGGGTGATCAGCGAGGACACCGCGGAACAGCTCGGCGAGATGCTGGAGACCGTGGTCGCCAGCGAGGACGGCACCGGCTCGGCGGCCCGCATCCCCGGCTACCGGGTCGCCGGCAAGACCGGCACCTCCAACCGGGTGGACCCGGAGACCGGCGCCTACTCCGGCTACACCTCCTCGTTCGCCGGCTTCGCCCCCGCCGACCAGCCCCGGGTCACGGTCTACTGCGCGGTGCAGAACCCGACCGAGGGCGACTACACCGGCAGCGAGGTGTGCGGCCCGGTCTTCAACGAGGTGATGGCGTTCGCCCTGGGGGCGCTCCAGGTGCCGCCCACCGGAACCGAGTTCGGCGGGCTGCCCGTCTCCTTCGACCCGGACGAGTAGCGGACGAGGAGCGCCGAGGCGCCCCGCGCCGGGGCCCGCGAGCCGCCGGCCCGCGCCAGCCGCCACGGCGGACCGGCGCGGCGGCGCTCCCCCAGCAGAAGCGCAGCGCCCCGGCAGAAGCAGCACGCCCCCCAGGAAGTCCCAGCAGAGCCCCAGGAAAGTCCCAGGAACAGCGCCCCGAAGAATGCGGAGCACAGGCACGTGAGAACCACCACCGACCGGTCCACCTCGTTTCGCTCCACCCCCGGCCCGCCCGGTACGCTCACCGCCGTGGCACAAGCTGATCACTCCCCGGCGGCCCCCCGTCCCCGGCAGCTGCGGCCGGTGCCGCTGGCCGCCCTGGCCGGGCCGCTGGGTGCCGAGGTTCCCGAAGGCCCACCGGTCACCGGCATCACCCACGACTCGCGCGCGGTGCTCCCCGGCGACCTCTACGCGGCGCTGCCGGGGGCGCGCTTCCACGGCGCGGACTTCGCCGCCCAGGCCGCGAGCCTGGGCGCGGTCGCCGTGCTCACCGACCCCGGCGGCGCCGAGCGCGCGGCGGCCACTGGGCTGCCGGTGATCACCGTGCCCGACCCGCGCACCCGCATCGGCGCGCTGGCGGCCGCGATCTACCACGAGCCGGGCGCCGACCTGCTCCAGATCGGCGTCACCGGAACGGCCGGCAAGACCACCACGGCCTACCTCATCGAGGGCGGGCTGCGCGAGGCCGCCAAGGACGGCGAGGCCACCGGCCTGATCGGCACCGTCGAGACCCGCATCGGCGACGAGCGGGTGAAGTCGACGCACACCACCCCGGAGGCCACCGACCTCCAGGCGCTCTTCGCCGTGATGCGGGAACGCGGGGTCAGCTCGGTGGCCATGGAGGTCTCCAGCCACGCGCTGACCATGGGCCGGGTCGACGGCTGCGTCTTCGACGTCGCGGTCTTCACCAACCTCAGCCCCGAACACCTGGACTTCCACCTCGACATGGAGGACTACTTCCGGGCCAAGGCGCAGCTGTTCACCAAGGCCAGGTCCAGGGCCGCCGTCGTCAACATCGACGACGAGTGGGGCCGCCGGCTGGTCGCCGAGGCCGGCGTGCCGGTGACCACCTACTCGGCCGAGGGCCACCCCGACGCCCACTGGCGCGCCGACGACGTCGAACTGGGGCCGCTGGGCTCCACGTTCACCGTGCTCGGCCCCGGCGGCCTCAGCCTGCGCGCCGAGGCCCCGCTGCCGGGCCCGTTCAACGTCTCCAACGCGCTGGCCGCCATCGTCGCCCTGGACGTCGCCGGCGTCGACCCGGCGACCGCCGCGCGCGGCGTCGGCGCGGTGCCCGGCGTGCCGGGCCGGCTGGAGCGGGTGCGCGCCGGCCAGCCCTATCTCGCCGTCGTGGACTACGCCCACAAGCCGGCCGCCGTCGAGTCCGTGCTCCAGGCGCTGCGCAAGGTCACCGAGGGCCGGCTGCACGCGGTGCTCGGCTGCGGCGGCGACCGCGACCCGCACAAACGCACCGCGATGGGCGCGGCGCTGGCCCGGCTGGCCGACACCGCCGTGCTCACCTCCGACAACCCGCGCTCCGAGGACCCGCTGTCGATCCTGGCCGCGATGCTCTCCGGCGCCGCCGAAGTCCCCGTCCACGAGCGCGGCACCGTCCTCGTCGAGGAGGACCGCGCCGCCGCCATCGCCGCCGCCGTGGCCCGCGCCGAGCCCGGCGACACGGTGCTGATCGCCGGCAAGGGACACGAGCAGGGGCAGGACATCGCCGGCGTGATCCGCCCGTTCGACGACCGCGTGGAGCTGCGCGCCGCCATCGAGCGCGCCGCCCGCGCCGGCGCGCGCCCCGACGACCGAGCCCACCCCCCGACCGACCAACCGACGCCAGGCGAGGCCCGCTGAAGTGATCCCCCTATCCGTTGACCAGCTCACCACGGTCGTGCGGGGAGTGCCGCACGACATACCTCCCGAGCCGCCGCGCGTCACGGGACCCGTGGTCATCGACTCCCGGCAGGTCGCGTCGGGATCGCTCTTCGTCGCGCTGCCGGGCGAGCGCGTGGACGGGCACGACTTCGCCGCCCGCGCCGTCGCCGACGGCGCGGCGCTGGTGCTCGCCGCCCGGCCCGTCGGCGTGCCCGCCGTCGTCGTGGACGACGTGGTCGCCGCGCTCAGCGCGCTCGCCGCGCACGCGGTGCGCGCGCTCGGCCCCAACGTCGTCGCGCTCACCGGCTCCGCCGGCAAGACCAGCACCAAGGACCTGATCGCCCAGCTGCTGCGCACCACCGGGCCCACGGTCTGGACGCCGGGCTCCTACAACAACGAGATCGGCCTGCCGCTGACCGTGCTCGGCGCGGACGAGACGACCCGTCACCTGGTGCTGGAGATGGGCGCGCGGGGCGTCGGCCACATCCGCGCGCTGACCGAGCTGACCCCGCCCCGGATCGGCGCGGTCCTCAACGTCGGCACCGCGCACCTCGGCGAGTTCGGCAGCCGGGAGACGATCGCCCTGGCCAAGGGCGAGTTGGTGGAGGCGCTGCCGCCGGCCGACGAGGGCGGCGTCGCCGTGCTCAACGCCGACGACCCGCTGGTGCGCGCGATGAGCGAACGCACCAGGGCCCGGGTGCTGCTCTTCGGCGAGTCAGCCGAGGCCCACGTCCGCGCCGAGAAGGCGCGCCTGACCCCCGAGGGCCGCCCGGCGTTCACGCTCGTAACCCCGGCCGGGTGCGCCGATGTGACGATGCGGCTGTACGGTGAGCACCATGTGTCGAACGCGCTTGCCGCGGCGGCCGTGGCGCATGAGGTAGGCATGTCCACCCCGGCCATCGCGGAAACCCTGGCCGGAGCGGAACCGCTCTCGAAGTGGCGGATGGAGGTCACCAAGCGGGCGGACGGCGTGGTGATCGTCAACGACGCCTACAACGCCAACCCCGACTCCATGCGCGCCGCGCTGCGCACGCTGGTGCACATGGGCGCCGCCGAGGGCGGCCGCACATGGGCGGTGCTCGGCGAGATGGCCGAGCTGGGCGACGACGCGTTGGCCGAGCACGACGCGGTCGGGCGGCTCGCCGTCCGGCTCAACGTCAACAGGCTTGTGTCCGTGGGCGGTCAGGAGGCCGCCTGGCTGGACATGGGCGCGAAGAACGAGGGTTCGTGGGGTGAGGAGTCGGTGCGTGTGTCCGACGCACAGGCAGCGGTCGAGCTGCTGCGCGGTCAGTTGCGACCGGGGGACGTGGTCCTGGTGAAGGCGTCCAGGGCGGTGGGCCTGGAGCAGGTGGCCCTGTCGCTCGCGGCCGACGGTGATGGTGAGGTCGCCGCCCGATGAGGCAGATCCTCTTCTCCGGAGCCATCGGGCTCTTCCTGACCCTGATCGGCACCCCGCTGCTGATCAAGCTCCTCGCCCGCCGGGGCTACGGGCAGTACATCAGGGACGACGGGCCGCGCGACCACCACAGCAAGCGCGGCACGCCGACCATGGGCGGCATCGCGTTCATCCTGGCCACCCTGATCGCCTACGGCGCGACCAAGCTGGTCACCGGCCAACCGCCGAGCTACTCCGGCGTGTTGGTGCTCTTCCTGATGGCCGGCATGGGCCTGGTCGGCTTCCTGGACGACTACATCAAGATCGTTCGCCGGCGCAGCCTGGGCCTGCGGGCCGGCGCCAAGATGCTGGGCCAGTTCATCGTCGGCGTCACCTTCGCGATCCTCTCGCTGAACTTCGAGGACGCCCGCGAGCTGACGCCGGCCTCCACCCACATCTCGTTCACCCAGGACTTCGGCTGGTCGATCGGCCCGGTGCTCTTCGTGCTGTGGGCGCTGTTCATGATCCTGGCCATGTCCAACGGCGTGAACCTCACCGACGGCCTGGACGGCCTGGCCACCGGCGCCGCCGTCATGGTCTTCGGCGCCTACGTCTTCATCGGCGTCTGGCAGTACGGGCAGACCTGCGCGGAGTTCGAGACCGCCAGCGTCACCTGTTACGAGGTGCGCGACCCCCTGGACGGCGCGGTGGTCGCTGCGGCCCTGATGGGCGCGCTCTTCGGCTTCCTGTGGTGGAACACCTCACCCGCCAAGATCTTCATGGGCGACACCGGCTCCCTGGCCCTGGGCGGCGCCCTGGCCGGCCTGGCCATCGTCTCCCGCACCGAGCTGCTGCTGGCCGTCCTCGGCGGCCTGTTCGTGCTGATCACCATGTCCGTGGTCATCCAGGTCGGCTCGTTCAAGCTCACCGGCAAACGGGTCTTCAAGATGGCGCCGCTCCAGCACCACTTCGAGCTGAAGGGCTGGAGCGAGGTGCTGGTGGTCGTCAGGTTCTGGATCATCCAGGGCATGTGCGTGATCGTCGGCATCGGCATCTTCTATGGAACGTGGGTGGCTGACTGGTGAGCGGGAACGGGTTCGCCGGCCGCCGGGTCACCGTCGCCGGCCTGGGCGTCAGCGGCGGCAGCGCCGCCCGGGCGCTGCTGGGCCTGGGCGCCGAGGTGACGCTGGTGGACGCCGGCAGCGGTGAGCGGCAGCGGGAGCAGGCGGAACGGTTGACCGCCGCCGGCGTCGAGGTGCGCCTCGGCGAGGCCGACGTGTTGCCGAAGGGCACCGAGCTGGTCGTCACCTCGCCCGGCTGGCGGCCCGACCACCCGCTGTTCGCGGCGGCGGCCGAGGCCGGCGTCGAGGTGTGGGGCGACGTGGAGCTGGCCTGGCGGCTGCGCGGCCCGGACGCCGCGCCCTGGCTCGCCGTCACCGGCACCAACGGCAAGACGACGACGACCGGGATGCTGGCGTCGATCCTGACCGCCGCCGGGCTGCGCACCGCCGCCGTCGGCAACATCGGCACCCCCCTGCTCGACGTGGTCCTCGGCGAGCCCCCGCTCGACGTGCTCGCCGTCGAACTCTCCAGCTACCAGCTGCACTGGGCGCCCTCCGTGCGGGCCCACTCGGCCGCCGTGCTCAACCTGGCGCCCGACCACCTGGACTGGCACGGCTCGATGGCCGCCTACGCCGCCGACAAGGGTCGGATCTACGAGGGCAACGAGGTCGCCTGCGTCTACAACGTGGCCGACCCGGCCACCGAGGAGCTGGTGCGGGCCGCCGACGTGGTGGAGGGCTGCCGGGCCGTCGGCTTCACCGTCGGCCCGCCGGCCCCCGGCCAACTCGGCGTCGTCGAGGGCCTGTTGGTGGACCGCGCCTTCGTGGAGAGCCGGGAGGTGGCCGAGGAGCTGGGCCAGGTCGCCGACGTGAACCCGCCGGCCCCGCACAACGTCGCCAACGCCCTGGCCGCCGCCGCGCTGGCCCGTGCCTACGGCGTGCGCCCGGACGCGGTCCGCGCCGGGCTGCGCGCCTTCACGCCCGACCCGCACCGCATCTCCACCGTGGCGCGGGTGGCGGACGTGGAGTACGTGGACGACTCCAAGGCCACCAACACCCATGCCGCCGCCGCCTCGCTCGGCGCCTATCCCTCGGTGGTCTGGCTGGCCGGCGGGCTGGCCAAGGGCGCGACGTTCGACGAGCTGGTCGCGCGGGCCGCCGACCGGCTGCGCGGGGTGGTGCTGATCGGCCGTGACCGGGCGCTGATCGCCGAGGCGTTGGCGCGACACGCGCCGGATGTGCCGGTCGTGGACCTCGAACGGACCGACACTGGGGCGATGGCCGCGGCGGTGCGCGAGGCGGCCCGCCTGGCCGGCCCCGGGGACACCGTCCTGTTGGCGCCGGCCTGTGCGTCGATGGACATGTTCACCAACTACACCGTGCGCGGCGAGGCGTTCGCCGAGGCGGTGCGGCGCCTGGCGGCGGAGCGAGACGAGAACGAGCAGTAGCCCACCGGCGGCCCGCGACCGCCGTCGCGGGCTGGAGGAGGGGTCCAGGTGAGTAGGGCGCGTAGGCCGCTGGGCGCGGTGACCGGGCTCCTCCGCGCGCCGGGCGTGAACGGCGCGGCGAGCGCGGTCGCGCACGCCGGCGTTGTGCGTGGCCGCGCATCGCGGGGCGCACAGCGCGAGCGTGCTCCGCGCCCGGCGGGGGAGCGCGGGCCGCGTGAGGTTCCCGTCGTGCGCCCCCCGCGCGGGCCGCGCCCGCCCCGGTTCCTCGAACGCCTCCGCGCCGCCTGGGACCGCCCGCTGACCGCCTACTACGTGCTGCTGGGCACCACCGCGCTGATCACCCTGCTCGGCCTGGTGATGGTCTTCTCCGCCTCCCAGATCCAGGCGCTCCGCTTCCAACACCCGGCCACCTTCTACTTCCGCAAGCAGTTGCTGGCCGCCGTCCTCGGCGCGGTGCTGCTGCTGATCGCCTCCCGCATCCCGGTCCGGCTGCTGCGCGCGCTGACCTACCCGTTCCTCGCCTTCGCCGTGGTGCTGCTGGTGCTCGTCCAGGTCCCCGGCATCGGCGTCGAGGTCAACGGCTCCACCAGCTGGATCGCCGTCGGCGGATCGTTCCAGCTCCAGCCCAGCGAGTTCGGCAAGCTCGGCCTGCTGCTGTGGGGCGCCGACCTGTTGGCCCGCAAGGGCGAACGGGGGCTGCTCACCCAGTGGCGGCACCTGCTGATCCCGCTGATCCCCGGCGCCCTGCTGGTCTGCGGCCTGGTGATGGTCGGCGGCGACATGGGCACCGTGATGATCCTGGTCGGCATCCTCTTCGCGCTGCTGTGGCTGGCCGGCGCCCCCACCCGGCTCTTCGGCGGGGTGCTCGCCGCCGCCTCCGTGCTCTTCGTGCTCTTCGTCACCACCGCCCCGCACCGGATGGACCGCCTCGCCTGCCTGGGCGCCACCGACCCCGGCCCCAACGACCGCTGTTGGCAGGCCGTGCACGGGATCTACGCGCTGGCCTCCGGCGGCTGGTTCGGCTCAGGGCTCGGCGCCAGCGTGGAGAAATGGGGCGAACTACCCGAGCCTCACACGGACTTCATCTTCGCCATCACCGGGGAGGAGCTGGGACTTGCGGGGACGCTGTCGGTCCTCGGTCTCTTCGCGGCTCTAGGCTATGCGGGTATCCGCGTGGCCGGACGCACGGAGGACCCCTTCGTGAGGTACGCCGCGGGAGGTGTGACCGCCTGGCTGATGACCCAGACCGTGATCAACATCGGTGCCGTGCTGGGTCTGCTGCCGATCGCCGGTGTGCCCCTCCCGCTGTTCTCCTACGGGGGTTCCGCCCTGCTGCCCACCATGTTCGCCGTCGGACTGCTGATCGCCTTCGCGCGCGGCGAGCCGGCGGCCAGGGCCGCCCTGGCCATGCGGTCGGAAGGGCACAGAAGAAAGACGATGAGACGGCGTGCTAGGTCGACGCCGTCCGGAGAGCGGTGAAATTCGGTGCATGTAGTCCTCGCTGGCGGAGGGACCGCCGGCCACATCGAGCCCGCGCTCGCCCTGGCGGACGCCCTGCGCAGACACGATCCGACGGTGGGCATCACGGCCCTCGGCACGGAGCGTGGCCTGGAGACCCGTCTGGTGCCGGAGCGGGGCTACGAGTTGGGGCTGATCCCCGCCGTGCCGCTGCCGCGCAAACCCACCCCCGAACTGATCACCGTGCCCGGCAGGTTGCGGGGCACCATCAAGGCGGCCGAGGAGATCATCGAGCGCACCAAGGCCGACTGCGTGGTCGGCTTCGGCGGCTATGTCGCGCTGCCCGGCTATCTCGCCGCCAAGCGCCAGCGGGTGCCGATCGTGGTGCACGAGGCCAACGCCCGCCCCGGGCTCGCCAACCGGATCGGCGCGCGCTACACCCGCTTCGTCGCCGTCTCCACCCCGGACAGCAAGCTCCGGCACGCGCGTTATGTCGGCATCCCGCTGCGCCGTTCCATCGCCACCCTCAACCGCGCCGCCAGCCGCGCCCAGGCCCGTTCCTACTTCGGCCTGGACGCCAACCTGCCGACACTGCTGGTCTCCGGCGGCTCCCAAGGCGCCCGCCGCCTCAACGAGGTGATCGCCGCCGCCGTCCCCGTGCTCCAGCGCTCCGGCGTCCAGGTGCTGCACGCGGTCGGCCCGAAGAACGAGCTGCCGCAGGTCGACACCATGCCGGGGATGCCGCCCTATGTCCCGGTCGCCTACGTGGACCGGATGGATCTGGCCTACGCGGCGGCCGACATGATGCTCTGTCGGGCCGGCGCCATGACCGTCGCCGAGCTGTCCGCCGTGGGCCTGCCGGCCGCCTACGTCCCGCTGCCCATCGGCAACGGCGAACAGCGGCTCAACGCCCAGCCGCTGGTCAAGGCGGGCGGCGGCCTGCTCATCGACGACGCCGAGCTGACCCCCGAGTGGGTCAGGGAGAACGTGCTGCCGGTGCTCACCGACGCCGGCCGACTGCACGCGATGTCCCACGCGGCCGCCGAGTTCGGCCGCAGGGACGCGGACGACCTGCTGGTCGGCATGGTGCACGAGGCCATCGCGGCGCGCCGGGGCTAGCCGACACGGAACGCGCGAGGCAAGGGAGTTGGGAGCGTGGCCGGAGTAACGACCGCCGAACGCGGCGGTGAACGCCGTCAGTCGGACGCCGGCCCGCCCTCCCGGCGACCGACCCGGCGCCGCCCGGCCTGGCTGCCCAGGCCCCGGGTGCTGCTGGCGTGGACGGTGCTGGCGGCCCTGCTGGGCGGCTTCGGCACCTGGGCGCTCTACGGCTCCGACTGGCTGCGGATCGACCGGGTCTCGGTCAACTGGACGGAGGGGCCACGGGAGTTGACCGAGGAGGAGATCCTGACCGCGGCGGCGGTGCCGGTCGGCTCCCCGATGGCCTCGCTGGACAAGGGCGCCGTCGGCGCCCGGCTGCTGGCCGAGCTGCCGCGCCTGGACAGCGTGCGGGTGGTGCGCGCCTGGCCCGACGGCGTCTCGCTGAAGGTGGTCGAGCGGGTGGCCGTCCTCCAGGAGGCCACCGCCGACGGCTTCGCCGAGGTCGACGACGACGGGGTGGCCTTCGCCGAGAACCCCGCCGAGCTGGACGGCGTTCCGCTGCTGGAACTGCGGGAGCCGACGGCGGGCAACGACGCGAGCTGGCGGCGGTTCGGCGAGGAGCGGCTGCGCGCCGAGGCCGCCTCGGTGCTGGCCGCGCTGCCCGGCGAGGTGCGCGACGACCTCCGGGTGGTCTCGGTCGCCTCCTTCGACGCCATCACGCTGGAGTTGTCACAGGACCGCACCATCCACTGGGGCAGCGCCGAGGACTCCGACGCCAAGGCCGACGCCCTGCGTACGCTGTTCAACGCGGCAGGAGACGCACGGCACTTCGACGTCAGCGCCCCCAGCGTCCCCGCCACGTCGGGGGGTTGACGACCGTTGACCACGCGTCACATCGCCGCAGGCCACACCCTGGTTGACGGTTCCGGGCCGTGATCACATAGGGTGAAAAGAAAAACAGGAGGTTCGGCGTGTTCGTTGAACGCGCACCACTTATCGACTTAGTGTCCGTTCCTAGGAATCCAAGGATCGGCAAGCACAGGTAACCCTAAACTTGAACGACAGGGTTCGGGACGGCTTATCCCCCGTCCCATCGGCATCAGTCGGCGCACTGCGGCATCACGCGGAGCGGCGACACGTAAATCGAGGCGAGAGGCCTTCGACGTGGCAGCACCGCAGAACTACCTCGCAGTCATCAAGGTCGTCGGTATCGGCGGCGGTGGCGTCAACGCCATCAACCGGATGATCGAGGTCGGTCTCAAGGGCGTCGAGTTCATCGCGATCAACACCGATGCGCAGGCGCTGCTGATGAGCGACGCCGACGTCAAGCTGGACGTCGGCCGCGAACTGACCAGGGGTCTCGGCGCGGGCGCCAACCCCGAGGTGGGACGCAAGGCTGCCGAGGACCACCGCGAGGAGATCGAGGAGGTCCTCAAGGGGGCCGACATGGTCTTCGTCACGGCGGGGGAGGGCGGCGGCACCGGCACGGGCGGCGCCCCGGTGGTGGCGAACATCGCACGGTCCCTGGGGGCCCTGACCATCGGCGTGGTCACCCGCCCGTTCACCTTCGAGGGCCGGCGGCGCGCCAACCAGGCCGAGGACGGCATCGCCAGCCTCCGCGACGAGGTCGACACCCTGATCGTCATCCCCAACGACCGCCTGCTGTCGATCTCCGACCGGCAGGTGAGCGTTCTTGACGCCTTCAAGTCGGCCGACCAGGTGCTCCTCTCCGGTGTCCAGGGCATCACCGACCTGATCACCACCCCCGGCCTGATCAACCTCGACTTCGCCGACGTCAAGTCCGTTATGTCCGAGGCCGGTTCGGCCCTGATGGGGATCGGTTCGGCGCGCGGGGACGACCGCGCGGTGGCCGCCGCCGAGATGGCGATCTCCTCGCCGCTTCTTGAGGCGTCCATCGACGGCGCGCGGGGCGTCCTGCTGTCCATCTCCGGCGGCTCCGACCTCGGCCTCTTCGAGATCAACGAGGCCGCCCAACTCGTCAGCGAGGCCGCGCACCCGGAGGCCAACATCATCTTCGGCGCCGTGATCGACGACGCCCTGGGCGACGAGGTCAGGGTCACCGTGATCGCCGCCGGCTTCGACGGCGGCCAGCCGCCCTCCAGGAACCGCGACAAGAGCCTCGCCGGGTACGGCGCCAAGGACGAGTCGAGCACGCTGGGTGGCGAGCGGTCGAGCGAGCCGGAGCCGGAGCGCCCGTCGTTCGGCGGCCTCGGCACCCTTCCGGCGCGCGAGCCCGCCTCGCTCTCGGACCGCGACAGCGAGCCCTCGCCGGTCGAGCCGGTCCGCGAGACGCCCAGGACCTCCCCGCAGGTCCCCCCGGCCCGCCCGTACGAGGGCGGTCAGGCCGAGGAGCTCGATGTGCCCGACTTCCTGAAGTGATAACCCGAGAGAGCACCGCGAGCGGCGCGCACTTCGCCTTCACCGACAGGGAGGGCGGGGTGAGCGCCGCTCCCCGTGCGAGCGCCAACCTGGGCGACGCCGTGGGCGACGACCCGGCCGCCGTCGCCGCCAACCGCGCAGCCGTCGCGGCGGGCCTCGGCCTCGAACCGGGCCGCGTGCGGTGGATGCGTCAGGTGCACGGCGGCGAGGTGGCCGTGGCCGACGAGCTGCCGGCCGACGGTGAACCGCCGGAGGTGGACGGGCTGGTGACCGCCGAGCGCGGGCTGGCCCTGGCGGTGGTGACCGCCGACTGCGTCCCCGTGCTGCTGGCCGACCCGGACGCCGGCGTGGCCGGCGCGGCGCACGCCGGCCGGCCGGGCCTGCTGGCCGGGGTGGTGCCGGCCACCGTCAAGGCGATGTGCGCGCTGGGCGCGCGCCCGGAGCGGATGGTGGCGCGCACCGGCCCCGCGATCTGCGGCCGCTGCTACGAGGTGCCGGCCGAGCTGGCCCGGCTGGCCGACGAGGCGGTGCCCGGCAGCGGGACCACCACCTCCTGGGGCACCCCGGCGATCGACATCCCGGCGGGCGTGCGGCGGCAGTTGGCCGAGGCGGGCGTCGCCGACGTCGCCTCCTCGCCGGTCTGCACCCTGGAGTCGGAGGCGCACTTCTCCTACCGGCGTTCGTCAACCACCGGCCGGCAGGCCAGCTATGTGTGGGTGGCGCGATGACGGACAGAGGGGCGCGCGCCGCCGAGTTGGCCGCCAACCTCGCCCGGGTGGAGGAGCGCATCCGGAGGGCGTGCGAAGCGGACGGGCGCGCCAGGTCCGAGGTGACCCTGGTGGTGGTCAGCAAGACGTATCCGGCCGAGGACGTCCGGCTGCTGGCCGGGCTCGGGGTACGCGAATTCGCGGAGAACCGTGACCAGGAGGCCGTCGAAAAGGCGGCCGCGTGCGCGGATCTCCCGCTGGTCTGGCACTTTGTGGGGCAGTTGCAGACAAACAAGGCGCGTTCGGTGGCCGGTTATGCGGATTATGTGCATTCCGTGGATCGTATAAAGCTGGTCAACGCCCTCTCGGCAGCGGTGAGTCGACGGGAACGCCCCTCGCTGAACTGTCTGATTCAGGTCGCGCTGGAAAAGGAGTCCGGCCTGGGGGAGGGGCGCGGCGGGGCGGCTCCGGCCGAGGTGGGCGCGCTGGCCCGGGCGATCGCCGAGGCTCCCGGGCTGCGCCTGGCCGGGCTGATGACGGTCGCTCCGCTCACCGGAGCCCTCGCGGGACGTCCGGCGGCGGCCTTTGACCGGCTGATAGAAATTTCCAGGGACCTGCGCACGACCGATCCGGCTGCCACCATGGTCTCTGCCGGCATGAGTGCCGATCTGGAGGAGGCGATCGCCGCGGGGGCGACACACGTGCGCGTTGGGAGCGCGGTACTCGGCGTGCGCCCCGCCCTCGGGTAACGTCGCCAAACGAGGGGCCACAGTCGAAAATATGGTCATTCCCGAGTAATTCGGGCAGGTTAGCGCAGATATCGTGGATCTCCCCGGCCCTTCGGCCGAAGCCGATCCACCACAGAGCGGAGGACGCAAGCGTGGCTGGCGCGATGCGCAAGATGGCGGTCTACCTCGGCCTCGTGGAGGACGACGGCTACGACCGCCCGGGGTACGGCCCCGATGACGAGTTCGAACCCGAGCCCGAGCCGGAGCGGAACCGGCGCCAGCCGGCGCACGAACCCCCGGCCAGAGAGCGCGCGGACGAGCCGGCCCGGGTGATCCACCCGCCGGCCCAGCGGGAGACGGAGCCGAAGCCCGCTCCCGTGCTGACGGAGAGCAGACGACCCGGGAGGATCGCTCCCGTGTCTTCCATCACACCAGAACGCCAGAACGTGGAGAAGAGCGCGCCGGTGATCATGCCCAAGGTCGTGTCAGAGCGGGAGCCGTACCGGATCACCACGCTGCACCCCAGGACCTACAACGAGGCCCGTACCATCGGGGAACACTTCCGCGAGGGGACCCCGGTGATCATGAATCTGACCGAGATGGACGACACGGACGCGAAGCGACTTGTCGACTTTGCGGCTGGTCTGGTCTTCGGTCTGCATGGCAGCATCGAGCGAGTGACACAGAAGGTCTTCCTGCTGTCGCCTGCTAACGTCGATGTAACGGCGGAGGACAAGGCCCGCATCGCTGAGGGTGGGTTCTTCAACCAGAGCTGACAGCAGGCGTATCGGAAGACGGAGTTGTGACCCGACGCGAGGTCGGGCACGGACCAGGGGAGAGGTACCGGCGGGATGGGCATCGTTCAACAAGTGCTGTTGATCGCCTTGTACTGCTTCCTCGGGCTGCTGCTCTTCCGACTCGTGATGGACTGGGTCCAGTTGTTCGCGCGCTCCTGGTCGCCCGGCAGCAAGCCGATGATTGTCGCCCTGGAAGCCACCTACACTGTCACAGATCCGCCACTGAAGACGCTGCGGAAGGTCCTTCCTCAGCTGCGCTTCGGGGGTGTGGCGCTTGATCTGTCCTTCTTCGTGTTGATGATCATCGTCTACATCCTGATCAACGTCGTGGCCAGCCTGTGAACGAGTACGGTCTTGCCGCTATGCCGACGATTTACGTTGAGGTGAAGAGATGCCGCTGACCCCCGAGGACGTGCGGAACAAGCAGTTCACGACCGTCCGTCTGCGAGAAGGCTACGACGAGGACGAGGTCGATGCCTTCCTCGACGAGGTTGAGGCGGAGCTGACCAGGCTGCTCCGAGAGAACGAGGATCTGCGCGCCAAGTTGGCCGCCGCCACCAGAGCGGCCGCGCAGAACCAACAGAACATGCGCAAACCGGAGCCGCAGGAGCGGCCTGGCGGGCCCGGTGGCGGTCCCATGCCGGCCATATCAGGTCCGGGCCAGCAGCAGCAGATGGGCGGCCCGCCCCAGCTGCCCGCCGGCCCCGGTGGCCCGCAGGGTCATGGCCCCGGTGGGCCCGGCCCGATGGGTGGCCCCGGTGGCCCTGGTCCGATGGGCGGTCCCGGCGGCCCGATGGGCGGCCCCGGCGGCCAGCAACACCCCGGCGCCCCGGTGCCGATGGGTGGCCACGGCGGTCCCGGCGGGCCCGGCCCGATGGGCGGCCACGGCCCTGGCCCCATGGGTGGCCCCGGCCCGATGCAGCAGCCCAGCGGCGGCAACGAGAGCGCCGCGCGGGTGCTGTCGTTGGCCCAGCAGACCGCCGACCAGGCGATCGCCGAAGCCCGTTCCGAGGCCAACAAGATCGTCGGTGAGGCCCGCAGCCGCGCCGAGGGTCTGGAGCGGGACGCCCGCGCCAAGGCCGACGCCCTGGAGCGGGACGCGCAGGAGAAGCACCGCGTCGCGATGGGCTCCCTGGAGTCCGCCCGCGCCACGCTGGAGCGCAAGGTGGAGGACCTGCGCGGCTTCGAGCGCGAGTACCGCACCCGGTTGAAGTCGTATCTGGAGAGCCAGTTGCGGCAGTTGGAGAGCCAGTCCGACGACTCGCTCGCCCCGCCCCGCTCGCCCGCCGCGCCGGCGCCCTCGCTGCCGCCGTCGCCGCAGCCCTCGCTGGCCTCGGCCGGCGCGCCCACCGGCGGCCCGGGCAACGGCACCCTCGGCGGGCACCAGTCGCTCGGCGGCAACCAGCAGATGGGTGGCCACGGCGGTCACGGCGGTCATGGCGGCCCGGGCCCCAACGGCCCCTCGTCGTACGGCGGTCAGCAGCAGATGTCGCCGGCCATGACGCAGCCGATGGCGCCGGTGCGGCCGCAGGGCCCGCAGCCGGTGCAGCAGGCGCCGTCGCCGATGCGCGGCTTCCTGATCGACGAGGACGACAACTGACGCCGGGTCGCGCCGGCTCGCGGCCGGCCGACCGTTCGGCATAGACGGTCAGATCATCAAGGGGCGGGCCCGGACTCCGAGGAGTCCGGGCCCGCCCCTTCGCGTGCTCGAGACGCGTCAGACGCGGCGCAGCCAGAACGTGGCGCCCAGCGCCTCGTCGCCGAACGGGCCCAGGAAGTCGTCCCCGCCGGTGCCCTCGGCGAAGTCGCTCGCCAGCACCTCGCTGGAGACCAGCGCCTGGTGGTCGGTCAACGCCCGGGCCATCTCCTGGTCCTCGGAGGTCCAGCGGACGGCGATCCGGTCGGCGACCTCCAGGCCGCTGTTCTTCCGCGCCTCCTGGACCAGCCGGATCACGTCCCGCGCCAGCCCGGCCCGGCGCAGCTCCGGGGTGATCTCCAGATCCAGCGCGACCGTCGCGCCGGTGTCCGAGGCCACCGCCCAGCCCTCGCGCGGGGTCTCGGTGATGATGACCTCGTCCGGGCTGAGCGCCACCCGTTCCCCTTCGACCTCGACGGAGGCCGTGCCGGTGCGCAGCGCCGCCGACAGCTCGGCGGCGTCCGCCTCGGCAATGGCCCGGGCGACGGGCTGGGTGCCCTTGCCGAAACGGCGGCCCAGCGCGCGGAAGTTGGCCTTCGCCGAGGTGTCGACGAGCGACCCGCCCATCTCGGCCAGGCCACCGAGCGCGGCCACGTTCAGCTCCTCGGCGATCTGCTCGCGCAGGTCGTCGCCGAGCAGTTCGAAGCCCTGGGCCGCGACCAGCGCCCGGCTCAGCGGCTGGCGGGTCTTCACGCCGGACTCGGCGCGGGTGGCCCGGCCCAACTCGACCAGCCTGCGCACCAGCAGCATGTCGCTGGAGAGGTCGGCGTCGACCAGCGTGAGGTCGGCCTCCGGCCAGGCCGCCAGGTGCACCGAGTCCGGGGCGTCCGGCGTCACCGGCACCACCAGGTCCTGCCAGACCCGCTCGGTGATGAACGGCACCAGCGGCGCCATCAGCCGGGTCACCGTCTCCAGCACGTCGTGCAGGGTGCGCAGCGCGGCCGGGTCGGCCTGCCAGAAGCGGCGACGGGAGCGGCGGACATACCAGTTGGAGAGGTCGTCGACGAAGGTGGAGACCAGCTTGCCGGCGCGCTGGGTGTCGAAGTTCTCCATGGCCTCGGTGACCATCTTGACCAGCGCGTTCAGCTCGCTCAGCACCCAGCGGTCCAGCAGCGGCCGGTCGGCCGGCGCCGGGTCGTCCCCGCCGGGCGCCCAGCCGCCGGTGCGGGCGTAGAGGGCCTGGAAGGCGACCGTGTTCCAGTAGGTGAGCAGCGTCTTGCGCACCACCTCCTGGATCGTGCCGTGCCCGACCCGGCGGGCCGCCCACGGGGAGCCGCCGGCCGCCATGAACCAGCGCACCGCGTCCGCGCCGTGCTGTTCCATCAGCGGGATCGGCTCCAGGATGTTGCCCAGGTGCTTGGACATCTTCCGGCCGTCCTCGGCGAGGATCAGCCCGAGGCAGACCACCGACTCGTAGGACGAGCGGTCGAAGACCAGGGTGCCGACGGCCATCAGCGTGTAGAACCAGCCGCGGGTCTGGTCGATGCCCTCGCAGATGTACTGCGCCGGGTAGTGCCGCTCGAACATCTCCCGGTTGCGGTACGGGTATCCCCACTGGGCGAACGGCATCGAGCCCGAGTCGTACCAGCCGTCGATCACCTCCGGCACCCGCCGGGCGGTCGACGCGCAGCCCTCGCCCGGGCAGTCGAAGGTGACCGCGTCCACATAGGGCCGGTGCGGGTCGAGCCCCGACTGGTCGGCGCCGGTCAGCTCGCTCAGCTCGGACAGCGAGCCGACGCAGGTGAGGTGCCCTTCGTCGCAGCGCCAGATCGGCAGCGGGGTGCCCCAGTAGCGGTTGCGGGAGAGCGCCCAGTCCACGTTGTTGTTGAGCCAGTCTCCGTAGCGGCCGTGCTTGACGGACTCCGGGTACCAGGTGGTGCGCTCGTTCTCCCGCAGCAGCTTCTCGCGCACGGCGGTGGTGCGGATGTACCAGGACGGCTGTGCGTAGTAGAGCAGCGGGGTGTGGCACCGCCAGCAGTGCGGATAGCTGTGCTCGTAGGCGACGTGCGCGAACAGCAGCCCGCGCGCGGCGAGGTCGGCCGTCAGCGCCTCGTCCGCCTTCTTGAAGAACTGGCCGCCGACCAGCTCCAGGCCCTCGTCGAAGGTGCCGTTGGCGCGGACCGGGTTGAGCACCGGCAGGCCGTAGGCGCGGCAGGTGCGCAGGTCGTCCTCGCCGAAGGCGGGGGACTGGTGGACCAGCCCGGTGCCGTCCTCGGTGGTGACATAGTCGGCGTTCACCACGTAGTGCGCGTCCGAGCCGCCGAAGTCCAGCAGCTCGAACGGGCGTTGGTAGGTCCAGCGCTCCATCTCGGCGCCGGTGAACGTCTCGCCGGTCCGCTCCCAGCCCTCGCCGAGGGCCCGCTCGACCAGCGGCTCGGCGACGACGAGGCGCTCCTCGCCGTTGGTCGCCACCACATAGCGGACCTCGGGGTGGGCGGCGACCGCCGTGTTGGAGACCAGCGTCCAGGGGGTGGTCGTCCACACCAGCAGCGCGGCCCGGCCGGCCAGCGGGCCCGAGGTCACGGGGAAGCGGACATAGACGGAGGGGTCGACGACCGTCTCGTAGCCCTGCGCCAGCTCGTGGTCCGACAGCCCGGTCTCGCAGCGCGGGCACCAGGGCGCCACCCGGTGGTCCTGGACGAGCAGGCCCTTGTCGAAGATCTGCTTCAGCGACCACCAGACCGACTCGATGTACTCGGGGTCCATGGTGCGGTAGGCGTTCGGCAGGTCGACCCAGTAGCCCATGCGGCGGGTCAGCTCGTCGAACGCGTCGGTGTGGCGGGTCACCGACTCGCGGCACTTCGCGTTGAACTCGGCGATGCCGTACGCCTCGATGTCCTGCTTGCCGGTGAAGCCCAGCTCCTTCTCCACCGCCAGCTCGACGGGCAGGCCGTGGCAGTCCCAGCCGGCCTTCCGCGTCACGTGGTAGCCGCGCATGGTGCGGAAGCGGGGAAAGACGTCCTTGAAGACCCGGGCCTCGATGTGGTGGGTGCCGGGCCGGCCGTTGGCGGTGGGCGGGCCCTCGTAGAAGACCCACTCGGGGCGGCCCTCGGACTGCTCCAGGCTGCGGGCGAAGGTCTTGTTCCGCTCCCACAGCTGAAGGATCTCGTGCTCCAGGGCGGGCAACTCCACCTGGGGCGGTACAGGGCGGTACTGCTGCGTCATCGGATCGTCCTCCGGCGGGACACCTGCGTGCGTTCTCCGTCCGGAGGGACGAGAGCGCGCGCTCCCGCGGTACCACCCTCCTTGGCCGGGGCCGCCAACTGGCCTGCCCGACCCGCTCGTTGGGCCGCGACGCCGGATCTACTCACCCGCGTGGGGCTTTCTGCCGGCGGCTCCGGGGTGATCTTCGCGTCGGGCCGGCCCCCGGGCTCGCACCGTCCCCGGGTCGCTGCGGGCCGCCTGACGACGCTACTCGTCCCCATCAACGCCTCTCGCGGCTCCCAGTGTAAGGGCGTCCGGCGGGCGCCGGTGACCGGTTATGCCGGGGCCGGGCGGGGCACAACGCAGGTGCGGTCCGGCGTGGCCTCGCGGCGGAGCCCCATGGTCGACTTATCGTTCCGGACACGATTCGCCAGCAAGATCACACTATGTGAAGGGATCGCGTCAGCGACGCGGGGGCCCGGGCAGACAGGAGCCAGCAGTGGCAACGAAGAAGAGCACCACGCGACAGCCGGAACCGGGAGCCGAGGCCACCGGCACCATGGCCCCGCCCGCCCCGGGCGACCTCGCGGTCCGCGCGGGGGAGGACCCGTGGACCCCGGAGGAGGTCGCCGAGGCCCGCGCCGGGCTGACCGCAGAGGCCGACCGGCTGCGCGAGGAGATCAGCGCGGCGGAGGAGGCGCTGACCGGCCTGATGCGGGACTCGGGCGACGGCGCCGGCGACGACCAGGCGGACACGGGCTCGAAGAACGCGACCCGCGAGCACGAGATGGCGCTGACCACCAACAACCGGGAGATGCTGTACCAGACCGAGCGCGCGCTGCGCCGCATCGAGGCCGGCACCTACGGCCTCTGCGAGAGCTGCGGCAACCCGATCGGCAAGGCGCGGATGCAGGTCTTCCCCCGGGCCACGCTCTGCGTGGACTGCAAGCAGAAACAGGAGCGGCGGCTCTGACGGACATCCGAGCCTCGCACGGCCGTGTCGTACCCTCGTTCCGTGAGCGAGGCGGAGCGAACCATCGAGACCCCCGAAGAGCCCGAGCCGGTCGCCGAGGACCCCGGGGACGCCGTGCGTGAGGACGACTCCGCGCCCGCCGAGGAGGCCGGCCGGGACGAGCCGGCCACGCCGGTCGCGCGCGGCCCGCGCCGGGTCGGGGTGCTGGTCATGGTCGCCGGCCTTGCCTATCTGCTGGACCTGGCCACCAAGATCTGGGTGGTCGACTACCTGGAGAACCCGGACCCCAACCGCGAGATCGAAGTGATCGGAGAATGGCTCCGGTTCGTCGCGGTGCGCAACCCGGGCGCGGCCTTCGGCTTCGGCGAGACGCTGACCGTCGTCCTCACCTGCGTCGCCACCGCCGTGATCGTGGTGATCATCCGGCTGGCCCGCAAGCTCTACAGCGCGCCCTGGGCGGTGGCGCTCGGGCTGCTGTTGGGCGGGGCGCTGGGCAACCTCACCGACCGGCTGCTGCGTTCCCCCGGCGTCTTCGAGGGGCACGTGGTCGACTTCATCGCCCCCAAGCACTTCGCCGTCTTCAACCTGGCGGACTCCGCGATCGTCTGCGGCGGCATCCTGATCGTGCTGCTCTCCTTCCGTGGCCTGGACCCCGACGGGACCGTGCACCGGGACTGACTCCGTTTCGGGCATACTCGATCGGGTGAGCACGCTTCCCGAAACCCGGACTCTGCCCGTTCCCGAGGGACTCGAGGGGGAGCGGGTCGACGCCGCGCTCGCCAGGATGTTGGGCTTCTCCCGCACCAAGGCGGCCGAGCTGGCCGCCGCCGGCAAGGTGCGGCTCGACGGGGCCGAGGTGGGCAAGTCCGAGCGGGTGACCGGGGGTTCGTGGCTTGAGGTCGAGATGCCGCCGCCGCCGGCCCCGGTGCGGGTGGTGGCCGAGCCGGTGCCGGGGATGGCGATCGTCCACGACGACGACGACCTCGTGGTCGTCGACAAGCCCGTCGGGGTCGCCGCGCACCCCAGCCCCGGCTGGCGCGGGCCGACCGTGATCGGCGGTCTGGCCGCCGCCGGCTACCGGATCGCGACCTCGGGCGCGGCCGAACGCCAGGGCGTGGTGCACCGGCTGGACGTGGGCACCTCGGGGCTGATGGCGGTCGCCAAGTCCGAGCTGGCCTACCGGGAGCTGAAGCGGCAGTTCCGCGACCGCACCGTGGACAAGCGTTACCACGCGGTCGTTCAGGGGCATCCGGACCCCCTCTCCGGAACCATCGACGCGCCCGTCGGCCGGCATCCGACCGCCGACTACAAGTGGGCGGTGGTCGCCGAGGGCAAGCACGCGGTGACCCACTACGACCTGGTCGAGGCGTTCCGGGCGGCCAGCCTGCTGGACATCAGGCTGGAGACCGGCCGCACCCACCAGATCCGGGTCCATCTGGCGGCGCACCGTCACCCCTGCGTCGGCGACCTCACCTATGGCGCCGACCCGACCATCGCCAAGCGGCTCGGTCTGACCCGGCAGTGGCTGCACGCGGTGCGGCTGGGCTTCGCGCACCCGGCGGACGGCCGCTGGGTCGAGTTCGTCAGCGACTATCCGGACGACCTCGGCCACGCCTTGACCGTGCTGCGGGCGGAAAGCGCGTAGGAAGAACTACGTGGACCAACTCACTCTGCTCTTCGCCCTGTTGCTCGGCTCCGTCGTGATGGTGCCGCTGGCGGAGTGGCTGAGGGTGCCGCCGCCGGTGCTGATGACCGTCTTCGGCGGCGGGTTGGCGCTGCTGCCGGCGGTGCCGAACGTGTCGCTGCCTCCGGAGTTCATCCTTCCGCTGGTGCTGCCGCCCGTGCTCTACGCGGCCGTGCAACGGACGTCCTGGCGGCAGTTCGCCGCCAACATCCGGCCGATCCTGCTGCTCGCGGTGGCGCTGGTCTTCGTGACCACGGCGGCGGTGGCGGCGGTGGCGCAGCTCGTGGTGCCGGACCTGCCGCTGGCGCCGGCGATCGCGCTGGGCGCGCTGGTCGCGCCGCCGGACCCGGTCGCGGCCACGGCGGTGGCCGGCCGGCTGGGGCTGCCGCGCCGGATGGTGTCGATCCTGGAGGGCGAGGGGCTCTTCAACGACGTCACCGCCATCACGCTCTACCACGTGGCCGTCACCGCCGCCGTGACCGGCTCGTTCTCCGCCTGGGAGGCCGGCGGGGAGCTGGTGTTGTCGGCGCTGGTCGCGGTGCTGGTCGGGCTGGTCCTCGGCTGGCTGACCGCCCGGCTGCTGGTGTTGCTGGGGGACGCGACGCTGCGCACCGGGCTGACGCTGCTGGCGCCGTTCGCCGCCTACGCCGTGGCCGAGGAGCTGCACGGCTCGGGCGTGCTCTCGGTGCTGGTCGCCGCGCTGTACCTGGGCGAACGGGCCACCGACCCGGACGACGTCACCGGCCGGCTGACCGGGCAGAGCTTCTGGGCGGTGATGGACCTGCTGGTCACCGGCGTGGCGTTCGGCCTGATCGGCCTGGAGCTGAACGTGGTGCTCACCGCCGCCTCCGGGCGCTGGGGCGAACTTCTGCCCGCCGCCGGGCTGGTGCTGGTCGCCGTTGTGCTGGTGCGGCTGCTGTGGCTGCTGCCGGCGGCCTGGCTCGCGAAGCGGCTGCACCGCAGGGCCAACCTGGACGAGGACATCCCGCACAGCTGGCGGGAGACCGTGATCATGTGGTGGTCCGGGATAAGGGGCGTGGCCTCGGTGGCGCTGGCCCTGGCGGTGCCGCTGACCGTGGACGACGGGGGCGCCTTCCCCGAGCGGGACGCGATCATCTTCATCGCGTTCACCGTGGTGGTGGGCACCCTGCTGATCCAGGGGCTGACGCTGCCCTGGCTGGCGACCCGGCTCGGGGTGCGGGGCGACAGCCGCCACGAGGAGGAGCTGGAGCACGAGCTGGCGGTGCGCGCGGCCAAGGCGGCCAAGGTGCGGCTGCGCGAGATCACCCGCGAGATGGACCTTCCCGAGGAGATCAGCGAGGCGCTGCTGCGGCGCGCCTACGACATCGGGATGCGGCTCTCCCCGCGCGTCGCCGAGGAGGACCGCCGCGAGTACGTCACCCAACGCAGCCAGCGGGTGCGGGAGATACAGCGTCTCCACTCCGAGCTGCTGTCGGCGGCGCGGCGCGCGGTCCTCGACGCCAGGGGTGAGCCGGGCACCGACCCGGAGGTGGTGGACCGGGTCCTCAACGAGCTGGACCGCCGCAGCCTGCCGCACGGCTGAGCGGGTGCCGCGTCGCGGTCACCGTTCCGACCCGGTCCCCGTTCCGGACCCGGTCACTTCTCCAGGAAGGGCGGGGTGGCCGCCGGGCCGGTGGCGACCCGGGGCAGGGCGTAGGGGTGGTTGTCCCGCAGCCAGGCGATCAGCTCCTCGCGGACCGCGCAGCGCAGCGTCCACACGTCGTCCGCGTTCCGCGCCGACATCGCGGCCCGCACCTGGATGGTGGTGGGCGTGGTGTCGGTGATCACCAGGCTCCAGCTGCGGCCGTCCCAGTCCTTGCGGCCCAGCAGAAACTCCTGGAGGTGCTTGCGGAGTTCGGCGACCGGCGTGGTGTGGTCCAGATGGAGGAAGACGGTGCCGGTGATCTCGTGGCCGCCGCGTGACCAGTTCTCGTAGGGCTTGCTGTTGAAGTAGGAGACCGGCATCGTCAGCCGGCGGTCGTCCCAGATGCGGATCGTCAGGAACGCCAGCGAGATCTCCTCGACGGTGCCCCACTCGCCCTCGACCACCACGGTGTCGCCGATCTTCACCGAGTCGCCGAAGGCGACCTGGAGGCCGGCGAACAGGTTGCCCAGCATCGACTGGGCGGCCACGCCGGCGATGATGCCGATGACGCCGGCCGAGGCCAGCAGCGAGGTGCCCAGCGCGCGCAGGCTCGGGAAGACCAGCAGGATCGCCACGGCGGCGGCGACCACCGCCAGCACGGAGGTGACGACCCGGCGCAGCATCACCAGCTGGGTGCGGAACTGCCGCACCCGCGCCTGGTCGTCGGTGCGCGCGGCGTAGCGGGTGAGGACGTTCTCCGCGACCGCGTCGGCCACCCGGATCGCCAGCCAGGCGGCGGCCGCGATGGTGACGGTGGCCAGCACGCTGTGCACCACGTCGTTCCGGCGCAGCTGGAGGTCGAACAGGTCGTAGGTGACCTGCACGGCGGCCGAGGCGAGCAACACCTGGAGCGGCAGCTGGCAGCGGCGCAGCAGGCCCCAGATGCGGGTCTCGCCGTGCCGGGCGTCGGCGACCCGGAGCGTGCGGTCGATCAGCCAGCCTATGAGCAGGGTGAGCGTGATGGTGCCGCCGATCACCAGCAGCGGGCGCAGCACGTCATCCATCGGTTCCGTCTCCGCTTCGTTCCTGTCGTTCCCGTCCGGGGCCCGGGTCGGCGCGTCCCGGGCCGGTCGCGCCCGGAACGGTGCGTCCCGTTCGTTGTCGTCCCGGCCAGGCTAGCTGGCAGGATGGGCACTCCCGAGCCCGAGGGCTCGCGGACAAGGCCAGACGACGGGAAGTGAGCCCGAACCGTGAGCGATGTCATGCTCCTCCACTCCGCTTACGGCCTGCGCCCCGCCGTCCTGGCGGCGGCCGAGCGGCTGCGGGCCGCGGGCCACCGGGTGTGGACGCCGGACCTCTACGACGGGCGCACGGCCGAGACGGTGGAGGAGGGGATGGCGATCAAGGACGAGATCGGGCGCGACGAGCTGCTGCGGCGCGCGATCGCCGCCACCGCCCCGCACTCGGACGCGGGCGTCGTCTACGCCGGCTTCTCGTTGGGCGGCTCGCTGGCGCAGACCATCGCGCTCGGCGACGCCAGGGCGCGCGGCCTGCTGCTGCTCCACGGGACCTCGGACATCGCGGAGGACGCGGCGGTGGACGACCTGCCGACCCAGCTCCATGTCGCCGACCCCGACCCGTTCGAGCCGCACGACTGGTTGACCGCCTGGTATCTGCGGATGGGGCGGGCCGGGGCCGACGTGGAGGTCTTCCGGTACCCGGGCGCCGGGCACCTCTACACCGACCCCGAGCTGCCGGACTACGACGCCGAGGCGGCCGAGGAGACCTGGCGGATCGCGGTGGGCTTCCTCGCCGAACTGGACTGACGCCGGTCCGGGGCGGCCGGTTCAGACGTCCGGTCAGCCGTCCGTTCAGTCGTCCTTGGCGCAGCGGCCGCTGCCGCCGCCGCTGGGGTCGCAGATCAGCGCCAGGTCGGCCGGGTCCTGGCTGAGGTAGCGGCCGACGCACTCGTTGCGGGTGGTCAGGCCCGCCTCGGCGCAACGGGCCACCGCCGCGCGGCCGTCGGCGAACGGGCCCGGCGCGTAGATCACCCAGTACCCCGGGTTGAGCGAGGCGTAGTCGTCGCTGAGCAGCACCTCGGCCTCGGGGACGTCGGCCCGGACGGCGGCCAGCCGGCGGTCCCTCGTCTCGACGCCGGTGCCGACCGGCTCGGAGAACAGCTGCGCCACCCAGCGCCCGTCGGGCTCGGGGTCCGGCTCGGGCTCGGGGTCCGGCTCCGGTTCTGTCGTCTCCTCGGTCTCCTCGGGGGTCGGCTCCGGCTCCTCCGACTCCTCCGGGGTCGGCTCGGGTTCGGTCTCGGTCCCGGACTCGACGGGGGAGGGCGGCGTCTCGTCCTCCTCCTTCTCCTCCTCGGGCGTCAGGTCCGAGACATCGTCCGTCGGGCTCGCCGTCGGGCCGGCCTCCACCCGTTCCGCGTCGCCGTCGCCGTCGCGCAGCAGCAGCCAGGCGGTCGGCGTGCCGACGAGCAGCAGCGCGCTGGCCACCACGGCCACCGTGAGCAGGCCACGGGAACGGCCGCCGCCGCCGGCGGGCTCGGGCGGCCTGGTCGGGGCGGTCGGGGTGGGCGTCGGGGTGTGTGCCGGTGTCGGCGTCGCCGGGGGCGTGGGCGTGCCCTGCGGTGGCGCCGGCAGCGGCAGGTCCTGCTGGGTGGGCACCGGGGCAACGGGCGCCGGGGGCTGGCCCGTTGCCAGCCGCGCGGCCTCGGCCAGCATCGCCTCCAGGGCCTCGGCGTCCGGCCGGGCAGCCGGAACGCGCTGGAGCAACGCCGTGATCGCCCCGGTCAGCGGGCCCGAGCGCACCGGCGGCGGTATCGGGTCCTCCAGCACGGCGGTCAGGGTGGCCAGGGTGGTCTCGCGGCGCAGCGGCGAGTGGCCCTCGGTGAGGATGTAGAGCGTGATGCCCAGCGACCACAGGTCGGCCGCCGGGTCGTCGGGGGCGCCCCTGATCCGCTCGGGGGCCAGGTACTCGGGCGAGCCGACGATCCCGCCGGTGGCGGTCAGCGAGCTGGGCGCGCCGGACAGCGCGGCGATCCCGAAGTCGGTCAGCACCGCCGAACCGTCCTCGCGCAGCAGGATGTTGGCGGGCTTGATGTCCCGGTGGTGGATGCCTGCGGCGTGTGCTGCCCGTAGCGCGGAGAGCACGTCGCGCCCCCAGCGGATCACGTCCGCCGGCGCGACGGGGCCGCCGCGCGCCCTGGTGTGCAGGGTCTCGCCGGGCAGCAGCTCCATCACCAGCCAGGGGTGCGGCGCCACGTCCACGATGTGGTAGATCCGCACCACATGCGGGTGGTTGAGCCGGGCCAGGGCCCTGGCCTCGCGGAGCACCCGCTCCCGCAGCACCTCGGGCGGGGGAACGTGCCCGACGCCCTCCGGGTCCTCGCGGGGCCGCACCTCCTTGAGGGCGACCTCGCGGTGCAGCGCCACGTCCCGCGCGCACCAGACGGTGCCCATGCCGCCCCGGCCGAGCCGCCGCAGCAGCTCGAAGCGGCCGTCGATGATCTGTCCCCGTTCCGCCCCTGCCATGAGGCCCAAGCGTATGGCACCGGGCGGGCGTCGCAGACGCCAACGGGCGGGCGCACCGGGGACGTTGCCCGGGGCCCGCCCGTCGGCGCGGTGGGCTGGGGGAGGGGCGGCCGTTACTCGGTGCCCGGCTCCTCCTCGGCGCCCTCCTCGGGAGCCTCGCCGTCGCCCTCCTGGGCACCTTCCTCGGCGCCGTCCTGCGGCTGGTCCTCGACGAGCGTGGTGGCCAGGATCGCCTCCCAGTCGGCAGCGCTCCTGGGCGCCTCCACGACCTGCCCGTTGACCTTGATGGTCGGGGTACCGGAGACGTCCTCCGTTCCGTCGAACTTGTCCGACATCTGGAGCGCCCAGCCGGCGAACATGCTGTTGTTCACGGCCGTCTCGAAGTCGGCGTTGCCCTCCAACTCGGGGACGTTCTGCGCCAGTTCGATCAGGCGCTCGTCGCTCCCGAAGTCGTCTGTGGACTCCGAGGGGTGGTTGTCCACCGCGTAGAGCTGCTCGTGCAGGCCCTGGAACGCCTCCGGGCTCACGTCGAGCGCGGCGCCCAGCGCGGAGACCGCGTTCCGGGAGCCGGTGCCGCCGAGCCGCTCGTCCAGGAAGGTGCCGAAGACGTACTCGACGTTGTAGTCGCCGTTCTCGATGCCCTCGTGGATGGACTCGCCGACGCCCTGCTCGAACGCCGCGCAGGACGGGCAGCGCGGGTCCTCGTAGAGGGTGACGGTGTTGGCGGCCTCGGGGTCGCCGATCAGGACGGTCAGGCCGTCCTCGCCGGTGGCGTTGGACGGCGCGGCGACGCTGTCGGCGTTCTCGTCGACCTCGGCGCGGACCGCGCTCCAGTCGGTGGCGTCGCCCTCGCTGCCGCCGTCCATGTTGGCGACGGCCACGCCTATGCCGGCGGCTATCGCGAGGATGGCCACCACCGAGCCGCCGACGACCAGTTGCCGGCGGATCTTGTCCTTCTTCTTCTGCTTCTGCCGCTCGGCGAGGAGCCGCTCGCGGGCGGCGCGCTTGGCCTCTTGGGAGTTGCGCTTGCTCATGGGGATTCGACGTCTTTCGTCTCAGTGTTCGGGTCAGGGATGCGGGTGCGTCATGTCGGTGCGCGCCGGGGTGCGGCGTGCCGTCGCTCGGCGGGCACGCCGAACGAGGGCGGTGACGCGGGGGTGGGGGGCCGCGCTGTCCGGCGTGCGCCTCGGCGTGCCTTCAGTGCGCGGCGGCGAGCGCCGGGGGTCCCCTGCGGAGCAGGGAGTGGACCAGCGGCGCGGTGGCCGGCCGCTGCGGGCGGGCGCTGGCCGGCGCCGGGCGGGGCGGCTCCTCGGCCCGGGAGGCGACGACCGCCCAGGCGACGATCAACGGCCGGAACGTGGCGGCGCCGGCGGCGCGCAGCAGCCGGGCCACGGCGCGCTCGCCGCCGCGCAGCCAGCCGGCGGCGGCCAGGCCGACCGCGACATGGGCGGCCAGCAGCAGCCAGGGCCCGGTGGCGTGGCCGGGGGCCTCGGCCAACGGCCGGGGGCCGTCCGCGACCAGTCGGGCCAGCGGGGTGCCGACGTCGCCGCCGGCGCAGACCACGTCGAGGCCGAAGAGCCGCAGCGGGCCGGAGGGCGGGGCGGCGGAGCCGTAACAGGCGCTCTGGCCGGCGGTGAAGACGGTGTCGGCGGCCAGTTGCAGGGGCACCAGCAGCGCGGCAATGGCGGCGAAGCCGCGTTCCCGCTCGCCGGCCAGGGTCAGCGCCAGCACGAACACGCCCAGCGAGACCATCGCCACGGCGGGGATCGGCAGGGGCCGGCCGGAGAGCAGCACATGGGCGCCGGCGGAGAGCGTGACGCAGAGCGCGGCGAACACCGCCGCGCGCAGCACGCGTATACCGGACGTACCGGAGGTCGACCTGCCCATCGTTGCCGAGTGTGCCACGAGCCGTGGGCGGCTGGATATGGGCGGGCGAATCCGGCCTCCGGTCCGGCCTCGTGGCCGGGCCGTGCCCGGACCGTGTGACACCGGTGGCGGAGGGTGTGGGCCCGGCGGCAGGGGCCGGTTTCCGGTCGGTTTCCGCAAGCCTTCCGGGACCGCCGCTGACCTTGGGCGTTGCCCGAGGAACCCAGTGTGACCTGCGGAAACACCCGGGCGCACGAGGCGGGGGAGGGAGGGATCAACCCGCGGGACCAGAGGTAGGGTCGGTGTCCTGGCGCGCGCCCCTTCGAGCGGCCGGTCGGTCGCGGGCGCCTGCGCCCGAACGACCCTGACCCTGCTGCGGAAGGCCCGTGGAGTGAGCAAGCCCTTCACCCACCTGCATGTGCACACCCAGTACTCGCTGCTGGACGGTGCGGCCCGGCTCAAGGACATGTTCCGGGCCTGTCAGGAGATGGGCATGTCCCACATCGCGGTCACCGACCACGGGAACCTGCACGGCGCCTACGACTTCTTCCAACAGGCACGGGCCGCCGACGTCACGCCGATCATCGGGATCGAGGCCTATGTGGCGCCCGAGTCGCGCCGCCACAAGCGGCGGGTGACCTGGGGCCAGCCGCACCAGAAAAGGGACGACGTCTCCGGTTCGGGTGGTTACACCCACAAGACGATCTGGGCGTCCAACGCGACCGGGCTGCACAACCTCTTCCGGCTCTCCTCGGACGCCTACACCGAGGGCTTCTTCGTCAAGTGGCCCCGGATGGACAAGGAGACCATCTCCCAGTACTCGGAGGGCCTGATCGCCTCCACCGGCTGCCCCTCGGGCGAGGTGCAGACCCGACTGCGGCTGGGCCAGCCCGAGGAGGCGCTGCGGGCGGCGGCCGACTACCAGGACATCTTCGGGAAGGACCGCTACTTCCTCGAACTGATGGACCACGGCCTGGAGATCGAGAACCGGGTCCGCGACGGACTGCTGGAGATCGGCCGGAAGCTGGGCATCCCGCCGCTGGTCACCAACGACTCGCACTACACCTACGCCCAGGAGGCCGACGCCCACGACGCGCTGCTGTGCGTGCAGACCGGAAAGAACCTCTCCGATCCCGACCGCTTCCGCTTCGACGGCACCGGCTACTACCTGAAGTCGCCCGAGGAGATGTACGCGATCGACTCCTCGGACGCCTGGCAGCAGGGCTGCGCCAACACCCGGCTGGTGGCCGAACAGGTCGACATCTCCGGTTGGTTCGAGCCGCGCGACCTGATGCCCAAGTTCGACGTTCCCGAGGGGTACACCGAGGTCACCTGGTTCCAGGAGGAGGTCAGGCGCGGCCTGGCCAGGCGCTACCCGGGCGGGGTGCCGGAGGACCGGCAGCGGCAGGCCGAGTACGAGATGGGCGTCATCATCCAGATGGGGTTCCCCGGCTACTTCCTCGTGGTCGCCGACTTCATCATGTGGGCCAAGGAGCAGGGCATCGCGGTGGGCCCCGGCCGGGGCTCGGCGGCCGGCTCGCTGGTGTCCTACGCCATGGGCATCACCGACCTCGACCCGCTCGAACACGGCCTGATCTTCGAGCGGTTCCTCAATCCGGAGCGCGTCTCCATGCCCGACGTCGACATCGACTTCGACGAGCGCAGGCGCGGTGAGGTGATCCGTTACGTCACCGAGAAGTACGGCGCCGACAAGGTGTCGATGATCGGCACCTACGGCACCATCAAGGCCAAGGCGGCCATCAAGGACGCCTCCCGGGTGCTCGGCTACCCCTACGCCATGGGCGACCGCATCACCAAGGCCATGCCGGCCGACGTCCTGGGCAAGGGCATTCCGCTCTCCGGCATCACCGACAAGGACCACCCGCGCTACAGCGAGGCGGGCGAGGTCAGGTCGATGTACGAGAACGAGCCCGACGTGCGGAAGGTGATCGACACAGCGCGCGGCCTGGAGGGCCTCGTCCGGCAGATGGGGATGCACGCCGCCGGCGTGATCATGTCGAGCGAGCGGCTCGTCGACCACGTGCCGCTCTTCGCACCGAAGAACGACGGCGTGGTCGTCACGCAGTGGGACTATCCGACGTGTGAGTCGCTCGGCCTGCTGAAGATGGACTTCCTCGGCCTGCGGAACCTGACGATCATGGACGACGCGGTCAAGCTGATCAAGCAGAACAAGGGCGTCGACGTCAAGCTCCTCGACCTCACGCTGGACGACCCCAAGACCTTCGAACTCCTCGGCCGGGGCGACACGTTGGGCGTCTTCCAGTTCGACGGCGGGCCGATGCGCTCGCTGCTGCGGATGATGAAGCCCACCGACTTCGAGGACATCTCCGCCGTCGGTGCCCTGTACCGGCCGGGCCCGATGGGCATGAACTCGCACATCAACTACGCGCTCCGGAAGAACGGCCAGCAGGAGATCACCCCGATCCACAAGGAGCTGGAGGAGCCGCTCCGCGAGGTGCTGGACGTCACCTACGGCCTGATCGTCTACCAGGAGCAGGTGCAGAAGGCCGCCCAGGTGCTCGCCGGCTACTCGCTCGGACAAGCGGACCTGCTCCGCCGGGCGATGGGCAAGAAGAAGAAGGAGATCCTCGACAAGGAGTTCGTCCCCTTCCAGAAGGGGATGCGGGAGAACGGCTACTCGGACGAGGCGATCCAGTCGGTCTGGGACGTGCTGGTCCCGTTCTCCGGCTACGCGTTCAACAAGGCGCACTCCTCCGCCTACGGCCTGGTCACCTACTGGACCGCGTATCTCAAGGCCAACTACCCGGCCGAGTACATGGCGGCGCTGCTCACCTCGGTCCGCGACGACAAGGACAAGTCGGCGGTCTACCTCAACGAGTGCCGCCGGATGGGCATCCGGGTGCTGCCGCCGGACGTCAACGAGTCCGAGGCGCACTTCACCCCGCGCGGCGACGAGGTGATCGTCTTCGGCCTGACGGCGGTCCGCAACGTCGGCCAGAACGTGGTCGACTCGATCGTGGCCACCCGCAAGGCCAAGGGGAAGTACAGCTCGTTCCCCGACTTCCTCGACAAGGTCGAGGCCGTGGTCTGCAACAAGCGCACCATCGAGTCTCTGATCAAGGCCGGCGCCTTCGACGCGCTCAACCACACCCGCAAGGGCCTCACCCAGCACTTCGAGTCGATGATCGACAACGTGGTGCAGGTCAAGCGCAAGGAGGCCGAGGGCCAGTTCGACCTCTTCGGCGGGATGGGCGACGCGGCCGACGACCGGGACGGGCCCGGCTTCGGGATGGACGTGGTCTTCTCCGAGGAGGAGTGGGAGAAGGCCTACCTGCTCGCCCAGGAGCGGGAGATGCTCGGGCTCTACGTCTCCGACCACCCGCTCTTCGGCATCGAGCACGTGCTGGACGAGAAGGCCGACGCGGCGATCTCGGCGCTCAACGGCGGCGACTACGCGGACGGCTCGATCGTCACCATCGGCGGCATCATCTCCGGACTCCAGCGGAAGATGACCAAGCAGGGCAACGCGTGGGCCATCGCCACCGTCGAGGACCTGGCGGGCTCCATCGACTGCATGTTCTTCCCCGCCTCCTACCAACTGGTCTCCACGCAACTGGTCGAGGACACCGTGGTGTTCGTGAAGGGCCGCCTCGACAAGCGGGAGGACGTGCCGCGCCTGGTGGCGATGGAGCTGATGGTGCCGGACCTCAGCGAGGCCTCCGCCAACGCCCCGGTCACCATCACCATCCCCACGGTCAAGGTCACCCCGCCGCTGGTCGAGCGGCTGGGCGAGGTGCTGGGGCAGCACCGCGGGCCGACGGAGGTGCGGGTGCGCCTGGCGGGTTCGCGCACCACCACCGTGCTCCGGCTCGACCGGCACCGCGTGCAGGCCGACCCGGCGCTCTTCGGTGACCTGAAAGCGCTCCTCGGGCCCTCCTGTTTGGCGGGATGATGGCGCCGGCTTTACCGATTCGGGAAAGGCGCGGAGCTACCTTCGGTAGGGAGTGAGATCCCGGCGGCAATAGGCGGACCGGGATCGCCGGCCGAAGGGGCGGATTTCCGTGGAAGCTCGAATGATCGACAAGGCGGTGTTTCTGTTGCGCGAGGTGCGTGTTTCGCGGGAGGAGGCGGTGCACGCACTCGCGCGGTATTTCCACGGCGCGGCATTCGAGGACCGCCTGCGGTGCGTCCACGAGGCGTGGGACATCGTGCACGGCCCGGCCCCGATAGCCCACGCCGCGCCGTCCGCGCTCGCCAACGCCGGCTCGTTCGCCGCCGCGCACGAACGGCACGGCTTCACCGACTGAGTTCCCGCCGAACGGGGCCCGTTGGGAATCACCCGTCGGGAAACAGGCGAATGCCCGGAACGGAGACCGTCCCGGGCATTCGCTCGCGCCTCGAACTCAGTTGTGCCCGAATCGCCTTTCCCGTTGTTTCCGGGACTTCTGCTCCTCCGTCGCCGGTGCCTCGCTTCTGGGCTGCTGCTGGTCGCGCCGTTCCGACTCGCGTTCACGTTGCCGGTTCTTGTCCTTGGCCATGTCGCCTCCTCCTGAAAGGTGCGGCAGAACCAGCGTGGCACGGAACGCCCAACTTCGCATTTCGGGCAAGTCATCTCGTGTGCTGACCGGCCGGACTCGCCACGCCGAAGATCGAGTTGGCGCAGTTAACCGGCGCGTGGTCGGGCAGACTCAATGAAACGTTCGGCGAAGGGATGGTGTCACGTGGACCGCTGCGTCGTGCTGGTGGACGCGGGCTACCTGTTGGGAGCCGCCGCCAGCCTGCTCGCCGGAGAGCCCGCGCGCCCGCGTATCACCGTGGACCACGCCAGACTCATCCAGGGCCTGCGGGAGCGCGCCGAGGCCGACACCGGATGCGACCTGCTCCGGATCTACTGGTTCGACGGCGCCCCCGACCGCGTGCCCCAGCCCGAACACCGCAGACTCCGGGTGATGCCCCGAGTCACCGTCCGCCTCGGCGCGTTGACCCGCAGTGACGGCCGTTGGGCGCAGAAGGGCGTCGACGCCGCGATGCACGCCGAGCTGACCGAGCTGGCGCGCAACCGGGCCTGCGCCGACATCGTGCTGGTCACCGGCGACGGGGACCTGCTGCCCGGGCTGATGTCCGCCAAGGAGCACGGCGTCGCCGTGCACCTGTGGGCCGTGCAGGCCGCCGACGGCGACTACAACCAGTCCGAGGACCTCGTCGCCGAGGCCGACGAGCGCCGGGTCCTGGACCGCCAGTGGATCACCCGCGCGGTCCGGGTCAGCGAGCCGCAGGCCGAAGGCGGCCTGGCGCGGCCCGACATCGCCGCCATCCTCTCCGCCCCGCTGCCCGAGAAGCGCGAGTCCGCCGACCACCCGGAGCCGGCCGGCGCCCAGGCCAACGGATCAGCGCCGGCGCCCGCGCCCTGCCCGTCCGAGGAGGACGAACAGGCCAGCGCGCCCACCGCCAAGGGCGTGCCAACCCCCAAGGACCTGGCCTCCCTTGGCCGCCCGCTGCCGCAGCCGGCCACCGCGACCCTGCGCTGGTCATCGGACCGGGGCTGGGTCGAACGCGGCGCCCCCGAGGAGTCCCCGGAGACCGCGGCGCTCCCGACGCTGGCCCAGCTGACCACCGCCGAGCAGCGCTGGGCCGACCGCGAGGAGGACATCACGGCCGTCAGCGGAGACCCGTTCGAGGTCGGGCAGGTCTTCGCCCGCCGCTGGACCGAGCGGCTCGCCAACGAGACGCCGCTGCGCCAGCTGACCACCGAGTACCCGCGCATCCCGCACCGCATCGACGGCGAACTCCTGCGCTACGCGGCCAGGTTCGGGCTGCTGGCGCACAAGGACGACCAGATCGACGAGCAGGACAGATACGCCATCAGGGCCGGTTTCTGGCGCGAGGTGGACAGCCGCACCGGGGCCGAACGCGCCCCCTCGTGATCTTCCCTTCCGGCCGCGAAGCGCGCCCCGGCGTCCGAAGCGCGGCCGGGGCGACGTAGGCTCGGGCCCGTGGCCTCCTCCAACGGCCGGGCCGGGCCCCAGACCACGATGGCACCGCGCGTTCCGGACTCTCCAGCGACACCCCCCGCCGTGGTGACCGTGCGTGGCCTGTGCAAGACCTACCGTGCCGAGGGCGGCTGGCGCCGCCGGAACGCCGTTCCCGCGCCGCGCCCCGCCAACGAGGACATCGACCTGCGGGTCTCGGCCGGCGAGATCTTCGGCCTGCTCGGACCCAACGGGGCCGGGAAGACCACCCTGGTCCGGCAGCTCACCGGGCTGCTGCGGCCGGACGCCGGCAGCATCTCGCTGCTCGGCCACGACGTCGTCCGGCATCCGGAGCTGGCCTCCAGGCTGCTGGCCTACCTCGGCCAGGAAGCGGGCGCGCTGGACGAGTTGACCGTCGCGCTGGCCACCGAGACCACCGCCAGGCTGCGCGGCCTGAGCGCGCCGGCGGCCCGCGCCGTGCGCGACGCGGTGCTCGCCGAACTGGGCCTGGAACCGCTGGCCGGCCGGCCGTTGAAGCGGCTCTCCGGCGGGCAACGGCGGCTGGCCTGCGTGGCCACCGCCCTCGCCGGCGACCGGCCGCTGCTGGTCCTGGACGAGCCGACCGCCGGCATGGACCCGGTGGCCCGCCGCGCGGTGTGGACCGCGATCGACCGCCGCCGCGCCGAACACGGCACCACCGTGCTGCTGGTCACCCACAACGTGCTGGAGGCGGAGACCGTGCTCGACCGGGTCGCGGTGCTGGACGCCGGCCGGGTCATCGCCTGCGACACCCCGAGCGGGCTGAAGACCCTGGTCGACGCGCATGTCCGGCTCGACCTGGTGTGGCGGGCCGAACCGCCGCTGGCCGTCCCGGAGATCGACCGCCTGCGCGGCCAGGCCGTCGTCACCGGCCGCCGCTGGACGCTGCGGCTGCCGCAGGAACGGGCCAGGGCCGTGGTCGCCACCGTCACCGGGGGCGAGGCGTTCGCCGCGCTCGACGACTTCACCCTGGCGACGCCCAGCCTGGAGGACGTCTATCTGGCCCTCGGCGGCCGGGGCGAGGGGCTGACCCGCCAGTGACCCTGATCGAACGAGCCCGGGACCACACCATGACCGAGGCCGCACAGGACATGCGGGACACGCAGGGCGCCCAGGACGCGAGCGAGGCCGCCCGGGACGCGGAGCCGGTGGCGCCCGCGCCGGCGGCGCCCGAGCCGGCGGCCCTGGCGCCGGCGGCCCGGCTGCTGCCCGCGCTCGCCGCCGTCTACCGGGCGCAGCTCTCCCGGGCGCGGGTGGCCAGGGTGCCGCTGCTGTTCGTCGCCACCTTCCAGTCCGTCGGGATCATGATCCTGATGCGGGGCGTGGTGGACGGCGGCGCCGGCGACGAGGCCAGGGCGGTGGTCGCCGGCTCGGCGGTGCTGGTGGTCGCGTTCGTCGCGCTCAACCTCCTCGCCCAGTACTTCGGCCAGCTCCGCGCCGGCGGACTCGACCACTACGCGACGCTGCCGGTGCCGGCCCCCGCGGTGGTGCTGGGCACGGCCGCTGCCTACGCCTCGTTCACCGTGCCCGGGGTGGCGGCCACCGCCGTCATCGGGGCGCTGCTCTACCAGCTGCCGCTGGGCGGGCTCTGGCTGGTGCTGGCCGTGGTCCCGCTGGCGGGCGCCGCGCTCGCCGGCCTCGGCGCGGCCCTGGGGCTGCTCGCGCCCCGGCCGGAACTGGCCACCCTCGCGGGGCAGTTGGGCATGTCGGCGGCGCTGCTGCTGGGCGTGCTGCCGGCCGGCAGGCTGCCGGAGCCGCTGCGCTGGACGCGGGAGCTGCTGCCCTCCAGCTACGGGGTGGACGCGCTCGCCGAGATGTTCGAGCCGGTGCCCGACGTCGGGCTGGTCGCCGCCCACCTGGGGGTCTGCGGCGCGGTCGGCGTCGCCTCCCTCGCCCTGGCGACCTGGGCGTACCGCCGGGCCACCCGCGCCTGAGCCACGCCCGTGCGGGCCGGCCGGTGGGATCGTCAGCCAAACGGTCGTCCCCCGGGCCGAACAGGTGGCCGCACCTGGCAGGATGACGGGGTGGACTCTCCCCAGCCAGCACCCGAACACCGCTCCCTCGCCGCACCTCACGCCGGGCAGCAAGCCGGGCAGCACGACCCCTGGGCCGCGCCGCAGCCACGGCCGGCGGCGGACGGGGGGCGCGAGTGGCGGCGCGAGATACGTGACGGAGCGCTGGTCGCGGTGCCGGTGGCGCTGCTGACCGGGGTGGCGCTGGGGCTGCTGTGGGTCTGGCGGGCGCCGCGCGTTCCGCTGGTGCTGCGCGGCGAGGACGTGCTGCTGGCCAACTCCGAGGGGCAGCAGGCCATCGCGGCGGACGGCGTCTTCCTGCTGCTGGGGCTGGGGGTTGGCGCGGTCGCCGGTCTCGTGACGTTCCTGGTGCGCCGCGCGGGGGGTGTCGGGGTCGTGGTCGGGCTGGCGCTGGGCGCCGGGCTCGGTGCCTGGCTGGCCTGGCAACTGGGGATGATGCTGGGGCCGACCGACGACGTGGTGAGCCGGATCGCCGAGCTGGAACAGAACGAGGTCTTCGACGCGCCGCTCGAACTCGGTGCGAAGAGTGTGCTGTTGGGGCTGCCTTTCGGGGCGCTGCTGATCCATCTGCTGTGCGTGGCGGGCTTCGGCCCGCGCGACGAGCGGGCGCGGCCGGCGGACCGGCCGCCGCAGTGGGGGACTCCTCCGCAGGCGTGACCCGCCGGCGGTCCCGCCGGAGGCCGTGCCGGCCGTGCAGGCGCGGCCGGCCCGGGCTGGCTCGGGCCTGGCGCGGCCGGTGGGCGGCGCGGCCGGTGGGGGCTGGCCCGCGCTGCGGGGCGCCTGCCGGCGGGGTGCCGGTGGCCGAGCGCGGGTGGCGGCGGGGTGCGCCTGCCGGCCGGGCGCGGGTGGCGGCGGCTTTGAGGCCGCGGCCTTGAGGGCGAAGCGGAGAGGTTCTCCTGTGGCGGGGGCCAAGGGGAGGGGTTCTCCGTTTTCTTGCGCCGGCCGGGCGGCGCCGGTTCGCGGCGGGGCGAGCGTGGAGCGCCTGGGCGGCGGGCCCCGGGGGGCCACCGGCGGACCTGCGTCGGCCGAAGCAAACCGGAGAACCTCTCCGCCGGACGCTGGCGCCTTGCCCGGTGGCGGGCCCGAATTGGCGCGTGGCGCCGACTCCCGACTCAGGCGGAGAACCTCTCCGGCGGGGCGGCGGAGCGGCGGCGCCCAGCTGAGGGCGGGCGGTGTGTGACCCGCGCCGCGCGGCGTCACGTTAAGTGGAGAGCTTCTCCGCTGAGCCGCGACCGCTGGGGGGTGGCCGTCGGCGGCGTGGGAACGGCGGAGGTCGTTCGCGGGAGTGGAGAACCTCTCCGTTTGGGGATGGCTATCCGGCGGAGGCGGCCGCTCAGCGGAGAGGTTCTCCGTCTCGGGGTGGCGTCTCGCTCGGCGGGCTGGCTGGCACTGAAGCTGAGGGCCCAGGCGGAGAGGTTCTCCGTTTGGGGGGTGTGCCTCGGTCGATGGGTTGCCTGTCGCTGAGCGCGATCGCCTAAGCGGACGCGCTCTCCGGTGAGCGGCTCGGGTTCGCGGGGCGACTCCTGGTGGGCGCCGTCGGGTGGAGGCCCGTTACCCAGCGGAGAAGTTCTCCCCTTCGGGGTGGCGGGGCCGGAGCCCGGGCCTCTTGTCAGGTTGGCAGGCCGCCTCATACCGGAGAGGTTCTCCGCCGAGGGGCGGAGCCACCGGCGGAGGGGCGGGTCGCCTTCGCCGTCCGAGGGCAAGCCGGAGAGGTTCTCCGCGCGGGGAGCCGACCCGCCCTCCCAGAGCCCGTTCCTGGCGCCCGCCGCGAGGCGCCCCCGCCATCAGGTGAGCCGGGCTGGCCCGGCGAAGCTCGGGCGCAACGTGCTGATGCCTCGGGCGCGCCGCCGGGCGGCGCCCGGACCGGCCCGCCCGTCCCCGGGGCCCGCCGCGAGGCGCCCGGCCGGTAGGTCAACCCCGCCTAGACGCCGGCCCGTTCCCGAGGCCCGCCGCCAGGCGAACCGCCCCGCCGGGCGCCCCCGTCGCCGGGCGGACCTCCGCCCCGGCGAACCTGCGTCTCGGCGTGGCCCCGCCTCCGAGGGCCGCCGCCGGGCGAACCGCCTCTCGCGGCGCGGCCCCCTGCCCTCCATCGGAGCCTTGCTGCCAAAAGCGCCCGCCGCCGGGCGAACCCTCGCCCCGGCGTCACCCCGCCTCCTGAAGCCCGCCGCCAGGCGAACCCGCCCCGGAACGGCCGCCGCGCCTCCCGAGGCTCGCCGCCAGGCGAACCGGCGTCGCCGGGTCACCGCGTGATCGGGGCCGTGGTCGCGGCGGTCAGGGTCACCAGGTCGTCGGGGGACAGTTCGATCTCCAGGCCGCGGCGCCCCGCCGAGACCAGCACCGTGGGGTGGCGGGCCGCCGAGGCGTCCACCACGGTCGGCAGGCGCCTCCGCTGCCCCAGCGGGGAGATCCCGCCCCGCACATAGCCGGTGGCCCGCTCCGCCACCGCCGGGTCGGCCATCGTCGCCCGCTTGCCGCCGACCGCCGAGGCCAGCGCCTTCAGCGACAGCGACGCCGAGACCGGCACCAGCGCCACCGTCAGCGCCCCGTCCACCTCCGCCACCAGCGTCTTGAAGACCCGCGCCGGGTCCTGCCCCAGCACCTGCGCCGCCTCCTCGCCGAAGGCCCGCACCGCCGGGTCATGCCGGTACTCGTGCAGCGTGAACGCCACCCCGGCCCGGTCGGCGGCCACCGTCGCCGGGGTGCCGCCCGCGCCGCGTTTCCTCGCCATCTTGGCCATCTCGCCCCGCCCCAGGCTCAGTTCAGGCTGGTCGGCCGGATCGTGTACTCCGCGCCCGGCACCGAGGGCAGCTTGCTGATCAGCGAGGCCTCCTGCCGCAGCATCCGCAGCTCCTCCGCCAGCCGCGTCGCCGTGTCGGGCGCCTGGAGCAGCCGCTGCTTGTCGGCGGTGTGCAGCACGGTGGCCGCCGCCACCAGGTAGGAGACCACCGCCGGATCGTCGGGCAGCTCCTGCGCCGGGCCGAGCGTCCGCTCGTTCGCGCCGGCCAGCGCCTTCTGGTAGCGGCGGAACGCCAGCAGCACCCCGGAGGCCAGCGCGCCGGCGCCCTCGCCCGAGCGTTCCTCCAACGGCTCGATCTCGCCCACCAGATAGGGCCCGCTGCTGTCCACGGAGAGCAGCCGGAAGCGGGTCGTCCCCGTCGCCAGCACCTCGTAGCTCGCGACCCTCTCGTCGGGGTCCTTGGGCTCCTCCGCCTCGCCGGCCACCTGGCGCGGTCGGATGGTCGAGGCGTCAGCGACGCAGCCCACCTCGTAGAAGCTGCGCATCGGGTCGGGTCCGAACCCGGCGGTGGGGTCCTGCGGCGCCTCGTCCGTCTCGTCCGGCAGCCCGGTGCCGCGCGGCGCCACCTCGTGCCCGTCCCTGATGGCGATGACCCCGAACGGGCGCGGCTCGCCCTCCGGCAGGTCCAGCAGGTCCCGCAGCAGCGCGCGGTACCGCGCCTCGAAGACGTTGAGCGGCAGGACCAGCCCAGGAAACAACACGGTGTTGAGGGGGAACAGGGGCAGGCGGGTGGTCGTCACGACCGGCCAGCCTATCCGCTGCGCCCGGACCTCCGGGACCGCATCGTGAAACGTGCCGCGAGGCTGTCGGACCCGTCTGCGAGACTGGGACGCGTGCTGAACCGAATCGATCTGCGGGCCGAAGCCTCCTCCCCGGAGGCCGTAGGCCGCGAGCTGTTGCCCCGCGCCGAACTCGACGTCGAGGCCGCCCTGGAGAAGGTGCGGCCCATCTGCGAGGACGTGCGCCATCGTGGCACGGCGGCGCTGATCGACTACGCGCGGCGGTTCGACGGCGTCTCCCTCACCCGCACCCGGGTGCCGGCCGAGGCGCTGCGGCGGGCGCTCGACGAGCTGGACCCGGCGGTCCGCGCCGCCCTGGAGGAGTCCATCCGCAGGGCCCGCCTGGTGCACCGCGCGCAGCGCCGCGAGGACCACACGGTGCGCGTCGTTCCCGGCGGCACGGTCACCGAGCGCTGGGTGCCGGTCGAGCGGGTCGGCCTCTACGTCCCCGGCGGCCAGGCCGTCTACCCGTCCTCCGTCGTGATGAACGTGGTGCCGGCCCAGGAGGCGGGCGTCGGCTCGCTGGCCGTCACATCCCCGCCGCAGCGCACCCCCGGCGTCGAGTGGAGCGACGGCCTGCCGCACCCGACGATCCTCGCGGCCTGCGCGCTGCTCGGCGTGGACGAGGTGCACGCGGCCGGCGGCGCCCAGGCGATCGCGATGTTCGCCTACGGCACCGAGGAGTGCCGCCCCGCCAAGCTGGTCACCGGCCCGGGCAACGTCTATGTGGCCGCCGCCAAGCGCCTGCTCAAGGGCGTCATCGGCATCGACGCCGAGGCGGGACCCACCGAGATCGCGATCCTCGCCGACGCGTCCGCCGACCCGGCGCTCGTCGCGGCCGACCTGATCAGCCAGGCCGAGCACGACGAGCTGGCTGCCGCCGTGCTGGTCACCCCGTCCGAGGTGCTGGTCGAGGCGGTCGACGCCGAGCTGGCCCACCAGGTCGCCGCCGCCAAGCACCACGAGCGGATCACCGCCGCCCTCACCGGCCGCCAGTCCTGCGCCGTGCTGGTCGCCGACCTCGACCAGGGCCTGGCCGTGGTCGACGCCTACGCCGCCGAGCACCTGGAGATCCACACGGAGCGCGCCGCCGAGGTCGCGGCCCGGGTGACCAACGCGGGTGCCGTCTTCGTCGGCCCGCACGCCCCCGTCTCGCTGGGCGACTACTGCGCCGGCTCCAACCACGTGCTGCCGACCGGGGGTTGCGCCTGCCACTCCTCCGGCCTGTCCGTGCAGTCCTTCCTGCGCGGCATCCACGTCGTGGAGTACGACCGCCAGGCGTTGGCCGAGGTCGCCGCCGAGGTGGTCACCCTGGCCGAGGCCGAGGACCTGCCGGCGCACGGCTCGGCGGTCAAGGCCAGGTTCGAGTGGAAGGTTCCGCCCCGCCAGTGACCCGCATCGACGAACTGCCCATCAGGGACGAACTGCGCGGCAAGTCCCCCTATGGCGCGCCCCAGTTGAACGTCCCCGTGCAGCTCAACACCAACGAGAACCCGCACCCGCTGCCCGACGCCCTGGTCCGGCGGATCGCGGAGCGGGTCTCCGAAGCCGCCCGCACGCTCAACCGCTACCCGGACCGGGACGCGGTGGTGCTGCGCACCCAGCTCGCCGCCTATCTGACCGAGACCACCGGCCAGCCGCTGGAGCCCACCCAGGTCTGGGCGGCCAACGGCTCCAACGAGGTGCTCCAGCAGCTGCTCCAGGCGTTCGGCGGCCCGGGCCGCACCGCGCTCGGCTTCGACCCGTCGTACTCGATGCACGCCCTCATCGCCCGGGGCACCGGAACGGAGTGGATCTCCGGTCCGCGCACCGAGGAGTTCGACATCGACGTCGAGGCCGCCGTGGCGGTGATCCGGGAGCACCGGCCCGACGTGGTCTTCCTCTGCTCGCCGAACAACCCGACGGGCACCGCCCTGCCCGCCGAGACGATCCTGGCGCTCTACGAGGCGGCGCAGCAGGCCAGGGGCGGCCGGGGCGCGCTGGTGGTGGTGGACGAGGCGTACGCCGAGTTCAGCCACCGCCCCTCCACGCTGCCGCTGATCGAGGGCCGGCCCACGCTGGTCTTCACCCGCACCATGTCCAAGGCGTTCGGCGCGGCCGGCCTGCGGCTGGGCTATCTGGCGGCCGACCGGGCCGTCGTTGACGCGGTCCAGCTGGTGCGGCTGCCCTACCACCTCTCGGCGATCACCCAGGCCACCGCCCATGCCGCGCTGGAGTTCTCCGAGACGCTGCTCGGCTATGTGGCGGAGCTGAAGACCGAACGGGACCGGGTGGTCGCGGAGTTGCGGGCGCTGGGCCTCGACGTGACCGAGTCGGACGCGAACTTCGTTCAGTTCGGCCGGTTCGCCGACGCGGCGGATGTCTGGCGCCGGCTGCTGGACCACGGGGTGCTGGTGCGGGACAACGGCGTGCCCGGGCGGCTGCGGGTCACCACCGGCACCCGGGCGGAGAACGACGCGTTCCTCGACGCGGTACGCGCAGTCACTAAGGAGATCAACGAATGAGCCGCGTGGGTCGCGTGGAACGCACCACCAAGGAGACCTCCGTCACCGTCCAGATCGACCTGGACGGCACGGGCGCGGTCGAGGTGTCCACCGGGGTGGGCTTCTTCGACCACATGCTGGACCAGCTCGGCCGGCACGGCCTGTTCGACCTGGCCGTCAAGACCGAGGGCGACCTGCACATCGACAGCCACCACACCATCGAGGACACCGCGCTGGCGCTGGGCGCCGCGTTCCGGCAGGCGCTCGGCGACAAGCGGGGCATCGTCCGGTTCGCCAACGCGTCGGTCCCGCTGGACGAGTCCCTGGCGCGGGTCACCGTCGACCTGTCGGGCCGCCCCTACCTGGTGCACACCGAGCCGGCGGGCATGGCGCCCATGATCGGCTCCTACGACACCACCATGACCCGCCACATCCTGGAGTCCTTCGTGGCCCAGGCGCAGGTCGCGCTGCATGTCGAGGTGCCCTACGGGCGGAACGCGCACCACATCGTGGAGTGCCAGTTCAAGGCGCTCGCGCGGGCACTGCGCTACGCCAGCGAGATCGACCCCCGGCAGACCGGCATCCCCTCCACCAAGGGCGCCCTGTGAACGGCACGTCCACCCTGTTGATCGCCGCCGGGCTGTTCCTCGGCACCGGCGTCTACTCGTTCGCCAGGCAGGGCCTGCCGAAGGGCGTGATCGTGCTGCTGGCGCTGGCCAGCGCGCTGTGCCTGGTGGCGGGCGTGCTGCGGCTGGAGGTGTGAGCAGGTGAGCGGTGCACGCAAGTCCGTGGTCGTCTTCGACTACGGCTTCGGCAACGTCCGTTCCGCCGAGCGCGCGGTCGCGCGCGCCGGCGCGTCCGTGGAGATCACCCGGGACCTGGACGCGGCGCTGGCCGCCGACGGGCTGCTGGTGCCCGGCGTCGGCGCGTTCGCGGCCTGCATGACGGGCCTGCGCGAGGCGCGCGGCGACTGGGCCGTGGAGCGCCGACTGGCCGGCGGCCGGCCGGTGTTGGGGATCTGCGTCGGGATGCAGATCCTCTTCGCCCGGGGCATCGAGCACGGCGTCGAGACCGAGGGCCTCGCCGAGTGGCCCGGCACGGTCGGCCCGCTGAAGGCCGACGTGGTGCCGCACATGGGGTGGAACACGGTGGACGTCGCCGAGGGCTCCCGGCTCTTCGCCGGGCTCGGCCCCGAGGAGCGGTACTACTTCGTCCACTCCTACGCGGTCCACGACTTCACGCTGCCGCCCTCCGGCAGCGCCGCCATCGAGCCGCCCAGGGTCAGCTGGGCCACCCACGGCCGGCCCTTCGTCGCCGCCGTGGAGAACGGCCCGCTGTGGGCCACCCAGTTCCACCCGGAGAAGTCCGGCGACGCCGGCGCCCGCCTCCTCACCAACTGGATCGAGACCCTGTGAGCCCCGTGACCTCCGAGGACCCCGTGACCGAGAACGAGAAGACCCCCCGCACGCTGGAGCTGCTGCCCGCCGTCGACGTCCGCGACGGGCAGGCGGTCCGGCTGGTGCACGGCGAGTCCGGCACCGAGACCTCCTACGGCGACCCGTTGAGCGCGGCCCTCGCCTGGCAGCGCGCCGGCGCCGAGTGGCTTCACCTGGTGGACCTGGACGCGGCGTTCGGCACCGGCGACAACCGGGCCAGGATCGCCGAGGTCACCGCCGCCATGGACATCCGCGTCGAGCTGTCCGGCGGCATCAGGGACGACGACACCCTGGCCGCCGCGCTGGCCACCGGCTGCACCCGGGTCAACCTGGGCACGGCCGCGCTGGAGTCGCCCGAGTGGGTCGCCAAGGCCATCGCCGAGCACGGCGACCGGATCGCCGTCGGCCTCGACGTGCGCGGCACCACCCTGCGCGGGCGCGGCTGGACGCGGGACGGCGGCGACCTCTACGAGACGCTGGAGCGGCTCAACTCCGAGGGCTGCGCCCGCTATGTGGTGACCGACATCAACAAGGACGGCACCCTCCAGGGCCCCAACCTCGACCTGCTGCGGAACGTGTGCGCCGCCACCGACCGGCCGGTGGTGGCCTCCGGCGGGGTCTCCTCGCTCCAGGACCTGCGGGCCATCGCCGAGCTGGTGCCGCTCGGCGTGGAGGGCGCCATCGTCGGAAAGGCCCTCTACGCCCGGGCGTTCACCCTGGAGGAGGCGCTGGAGACGGTGGCCGCCGCATGAGCGGGCCGACGGAGGTGCGCCGCGTGGGCGGCGAGGGCGAGTGGGAGCGAACGGTGGGCGCCGCGACGGCGGTCGCGGCCGGGCCGCTGGTGCTGGTCGGCGGCACGCTGCCGCCGACGGCCGGCGCCGCCGCGCTGGGCGACCCGTACGAGCAGACGCGTTCGGCGCTGGCCGACGCGGTGGCCGCGCTGGAGCCGTTCGGGCTTGGCGTGGCCGACGTGGTGCGGACCCGCCTGTATCTGGCGCACGCCAGGGACGGGGAGGACGCGACCCGGGCGCACCGCGAGGTGTTCGGCGAGGTCCGGCCGGTCTGCACGGTGCTGGTGGTCGGCTTCCCCGACTCCCGGGTGCTGGTGCAGGTCGAGCTGGAGGCGTTCGCGGGTACGCGGGGAGGCGGGTCCTGATGGGCGTCGCGGTGCGGGTGATCCCCTGTCTCGACGTGGACGCGGGCCGGGTGGTCAAGGGCGTCAACTTCCAGAACCTGCGGGACGCGGGCGACCCGGTGGAGATGGCCAAGGTCTATGACGCCGAGGGCGCAGACGAGTTGACGTTCCTGGACATCACCGCCTCATCGGGGAACCGGGAGACCACCTATGACGTGGTGCGCCGGACCGCCGAGCAGGTCTTCATCCCGCTGACGGTGGGCGGCGGGGTCCGTACCACCGACGACGTGGACCGGCTGCTGCGGGCCGGTGCCGACAAGGTCGGCGTCAACACGGCGGCCGTGGCCAGGCCGGAGCTGATCCGGGAGATCGCCGAGCGCTTCGGCCGCCAGGTGCTGGTGCTCTCGGTCGACGCCAGGCGCTGCCAGCCGGGCACGGAGACCGTCTCCGGTTTCGAGGTCACCACCCACGGCGGGCGGCGCGGCACCGGGATCGACGCGGTGGACTGGGCGGCGCGCGCTGCCGAGTTGGGGGCGGGGGAGATCCTGCTGAACTCGATGGACGCGGACGGGACGAAGGACGGGTACGACACGGAGCTGATAGCGGCGGTGCGGGCCCGGGTCGGCATTCCGGTCATCGCCTCCGGCGGGGCCGGGCAGCTGGCGGACTTCCCGCCGGCCATCGAGGCCGGCGCGGACGCGGTGCTGGCGGCGTCCGTCTTCCACTTCGGTGACCTGCGCATCGGCGAGGTGAAGCGGACCCTGCGGGGGGCGGGGCACGCGGTGCGTTAGCGCTGGCCGCTGAACGCTGGCCGCTGGGCTTTCGGGGAGGCCGCCCGGCCCTGGGGACCGGGCGGCCGGGTTGGGCGACTCCGCGCGGTCTTCGGGACGTTGGCGCTCCCCGGGTTCCCGCCCGGGTGCGGGCTCATCTAGGGAGGAAGCCCAGGCCGGCGGCGAGGCTGGCCGCCGCGATGAGCAGCAGGACAACGGCGGTGCCGGAGACGGCGGGTGGCGCACTCGTTTCGAGGAGCCAGATCGTGGTGGGGTTCTGCGGGTCGTACCGAATGGGGAGCACCGAGCCGCTGGTGAGGAGGTCGCGGAGGTGGTCCGGGATCGGGACGGTGGCCGTCACGTCAAGGCCGTCGGGGTCGGCGCGGAACTCCACGACCACCTGGTAGAAGTTTCCCTCGTCGTACTCCTCGGTCTCGATGCCCAGGACGCGTGCCCTGGCCGCCACGGACCGGCCGTACTGCCGGCCCTCACGGCGCAACCCCTGGTGGGCCCCGACCGCGAGCAGCAGCCAGACGGGGACCGTGATCAGGAAGAACACCCGGGACGCTGGATCGTCCGACGCGCCCTCAAGCGCCTGTCGTTCCTCCTCGGAAGGTCCGCACCCCGCCGTCGCGAGGACGAGGAGCGGCACGGTGGCGAAGAGGATGGTGGCTCTCCTGACGCGGCTGCGCATGGGACTCCTCCCGGGCGGGAACTCACGCGAACCGAGGTCGGCCGCCCTGGTCGTTGTAGCGCACCCGGACCGGGTGGGGTCCCGGCGGAAACGGTCTCCCACCCGGTCCTAACCGGGCCGCTTCTCCGCTTGGCACTCCGGGCTGCGGACGCAGTCGCGGTAGGCGCTGGGGCTCATGCCGTGGAGGCGTTTGAACGCCGTGCTGAAGCCGAACGCGTCGGCGTAGCCGACCCGTTGGGCCACCGAGGCCAGCGGCGCCGTGGACTCCGTCAGCAGGTCGGCGGCCAGTGCCATCCGCCACTCGGTGAGGTAGGCCAGCGGCGGCTCGCCCACCAGCCGGGTGAAGCGGCCGGCCAGGGTCGTGCGCGAAACGCCCGCCTCCCGCGCGAGCGCGAGCAGCGTCCAGGGTTCGGCGGGCGCCGCGTGCATGGCCCGCAGCGCGGGGCCCACCGCCTCGTCGCTCAACGCCCGCAGCAGGGCGGGGGAGTTGGCGTCGGCGGCGGCCGGCTGGTCGAACCAGCCGCGCAGCACGCAGACCAGCAGCCAGTCGAGCAGCCGGTCCAGCACCGCGTCCCGGCCCGGGCGGCCGTCGGCTACCTGGTCGTTCAGCAGGTCCAGCAGCGAGGAGCAGCCGTCCTGGCAGGGCACCGTCACGACCGGCGGCAGCAGGTCGAGCAGCCGCCGCGACACCTCGCCCCACACCCGGTAGGTGCCGACCAGCAGCACCGTCGGCCCCGGCGGGCCGGCCGTCGCGGGGGAGCCGCCGGCCCGGGGACGGTCCGTCAGCCGGAGGCGGCCCGGGCCTCGGACGACCGCCGTGTCGTTGACGGCGATCCGGCGCGGCGCGCCGTCGCCCTCGATCCAGCCCTCGCCGCCCAGCGGCGTGACGAGCGTCAGGGACGCCTCGGCGTCGAACGGCAGCGTCCACGGCGGCGACAACTCGACGCGCCGGAAGCGGACCTGGTCCGTCCGGACGCCGCGGAGCAGTTCGTCGTAGGGGTCCATCTCGCAGGTCAACGGTCGGACGGCCGGACATGTTCCGCGTACCGTCGGCCATGCCCAACGCCGCGCCGGGCGACTTGACTTGGGACCATGGCAAACGAGAAGAACGACGAGATCGTGGTGTTGGGCGGCACGGGCAAGACCGGGCGGTGGCTGGTGCGCGAGCTGCGCGCCGCCGGGCACGCGGTGCGGCCGGCGTCCCGCTCGGGTGAGGTGCGGTTCGACTGGTCCGACCGGGACACCTGGCCGGCGGTGGTGGAGGGGGCGGCGGCGGTCTATCTGATCCCGGGCGGTCCCGAGGCGACGCGGGACTTCGCCCGTCTGGCCGTGGACGCCGGGGTGCGGCGGCTGGTGACGCTCTCCGGGCGGGGGATGGACCGCTACCCGCCGGGGGTGGGCGCCGCGAGGTTCCCTTCGGTGGCGGCCGGGGAGTTGGCGGTGCGCGAGTCGGGCGTCGAGTGGTCGATCATCCGGGCCAACAACTTCAACCAGAACTTCGACGTGGACTACTGGCGCCCGCCGCTGCTGGCCGGCCGGCTCGCGCTGCCCACGGGCGGGGTGCCGGAGCCGTTCGTCGACACCCGGGACGTGGCGGCCGTGGCGGCCGCGCTGTTGACCGAGGACGGTCACCAGGGCCGGGCGTATGACGTGTCCGGGCCACGGGCGTTGACCTTCGACGAGGCGGTGGCGACCATCGCGCGGGCGGCCGGACGGGAGATCCGCTTCGTGGAGCTGACGCCCGAGGAGTACCAGGCGGAGCTGGCGGCCGAGGGCGTGCCGGCGGAGGCGGCCGCCGAACTCGGCGCGATCTTCGACTCGATGCGCTCCGGCCACCTCGCTGAGCCGGCCCCCGGGGTCCGGGAGGTCCTGGGCCGCGAGCCGATCTCCTTCGAGTCCTACGCCACCGAGGCCGCGCAGGCCGGCGCCTGGGCCTGACGCCGGCACGGGGAAGCCCCCGGTGACCGTGCCAGCGGTCACCGGGAGCTTCCGGTGCTACTTCTTGTCCTTCTTCTTCTTCTTGGCGTACTCGTCCGTGACCAGAACGGACTGGGTGCTGTCGGCGGTGATCGTGACGCTGGCCGGTTCGATGACGGGGTCGCCGACGAGTCGGGCCCGCGCGTTCTCGCCCGTTTCGGGCTCGGTCACGGTGCACAGGCTTCCGACCGGGATGCCGGTGATCAGCCGGGGGTGGTCGCCGGCCGGGGTGCCGGCGTCGAAGGTGAGGGTGTGGTGCTGGTCGAGGTCGGTGTCCGGGTTCTGGTCGTCGCAGTCCACCTCGACCACGATCTCGCCCTGGAGGCCCGCGCCCTTGCCCGCGATGCGCTTGGTGACCTCAAGCCCGCCCGCCGGGTAGGGCCGCAGCTCCGCGCCGGCGCGGACCGTCAGGTCCGTCTCGCGCGCCAGCACGAGGGTCTGGGCCTGCTCCAGGCCGATGTTGCTGCCGTCGTAGAGGAGCGCGCTGCCGACCAGCGCGGTGGCGGTGCGTTCCAGGACGAAGCCCTGCGGGGTCTCCTCGGAGAGGCTGCGCACCCACAGCTCGGTGCCCGGCGCGACCTCGTCGCCGTCCTGGAGCTGGTTGGTGCCGTCGGGGTCGGTGAAGACCTCGACGCCGCCGACGGTGGTCAACGTGGCGGGCCCGTCGCTGGAGACCTGGAACGGGCCGACCAGTTCGCCGGTGTCCGGGACGCCCGCCTGCTGTGGGGTGACGGACAGCTCGGGGAGCGCCGGCTCCTGGCCGGGCCCGTTGGCCAGCGCGTCGGCGACGATCGCCTCGGTGAGCGGGCGGACCGGGCTGTCGGTCGCCAGGACGAGGTTGTCGGTGAAGAACCAGATGGCCGCCTGCACGGCCGCCGCGCGCTGGGCGTCGTTGGCGGCGCCGGCCGGCTCGTCGGTGGTGGGGAAGTAGTTGACCAGGATGTACTCGACATAGCCGAGGTGGGGAACGTTGGTCTCGGACCACTCGCCCAACTCGTAGTGCACGCCGGCCTGGGTGTCGACGGCCAGGTTGATGCAGTAGGTCAGGCCCGTTCTGCCCTGGGTGTCCTGGATCTCGATCGTGCCGGCGTAGGCGACCGCGTTGGGCGTGGAGCCGTCGGGCACGCCGGCCGGGTAGCCGGCCAGCGGGTCGAAGCCCTCGGGCGCGTCGAACGCCGAAACGGCCTGGCCGTCGCCGGTGTCGACGATCGTCGCCTCGGTGAAGGGCCCGGCCGGGTCGCCGCGCCGCGCGGTCGGGTCCATCCGGGCCGACGCGGCGCCGATCGCGCCGAGGGTCAGCAGGACGGTGAGGAACCCGACGAGCAGGGCCCGTGCGGCGTGCCGGCCCGGGAGGGTGCGTCGTGGTGCTGGTCGCGATGGCGTCATGCGCCCTCACTTCGTGTCTCGAATATCTGGTGTTTTGTCCTGGTTTACCCCCTTGGGGATGGTAGCGAAGGGCGATGCCGGATCGGCCGAGCCGGGGCGGGCCGGTGTGGTGGGGCGGGTGGCTGACACCGGCCCGCCCCACCGGGTGGTGTCAGGGCGCGTCGAGGTTGGCCGGCAGGACGGTGGGGAGTTCGGCCAGCCGGATGCGGGCGCAGCCGTAGGGGACCAGGCGCAGGTCGCCGACGGGGGAACCGACGGGAACGGGGCTGTCCGGCGGGACGGCGGCCGAGTTCTCCTCGACGCGCCAGGAGTAGAGCCGCGCGCCCCGGCCGCGCACGGTGACCGCTACGTCCCGGTTGCCGAAGGGCAGTTCGGGGACGGGGGCGCGTTCGATCGGCCAGCTGTCCAGCCCGTCGCCGAGGTAGAGGCCGTAGTTCCAGGAGGAGAGCGGCAGCACCTCCCACTCGCCCAGGCCGCGCGCGTTCGGCAGCGGGCGCCAGGACTCCGGCAGCGCCGCGACCAGCACCAGCGGGCCGAGGCGGAGGCCGAGCGCGCCGCGCTCGCGGCGCTCCTTGCGCAGCCGCATGGGGAGGGTGAGTTCGATCCGTTCGCCGCCGGACCAGGTGCGGTCGAGGACGGCGTAGCCGTCGGCGCCGGCGGAGAGGGTTTCCGGTTCGCCGTCGACGGTGAGGGTCGCCTCGTCCCGGCACCAGCCGGGCACGCGCAGCCGCAGCGGGAAGCGGACCGGCGCGGAGACCGACAGGTCGAGGCGGACGGTCTCCTCGAACGGGTAGTCGGTGGTCTGCTCGACGGTGACCTCGGTGCCGTGCACCGTGGTGCGCAGCGTGCTGGGCGCGTAGGCGAACGCGGTCAGGCCGTTGTCCCCGGTCGACCGCATCCACAGGGAGGCGACGAACTTGGGCCAGCCCTGGTGCATGTTGGCGAGGCAGCAGCCGAAGTGCGGCTCCAGGCCGAAGATGTTGGCGTCGTCGGAGCTGAGGGTCCAGCGCCGCTCGGCGATGTTGGCGGCGATCTGGTTGGCCTGCTGGTGGTACTGGTGCGCGCGCATCTCGGGGTCGAACGCGGCCGGGAGGTGGTTGAAGGCGACCAGTTCGGCGAGGTCGCCGAGCGTTCCCTCGCCGAAGGCGAGCGCGGACTGCTCCAGGGTGAACAGGTACTCCATCACCTGGCAGGTCTCGATGCCGTGGTGCGCCTCCCGGCCGGCGAGCCACTCGTCGCCGGAGAACATCCCGTGCACCTGGCCGTGCCAGCGGTCCAACGCGGCCAGGCTGGCGGTGAGTTCGGCGTAACGGACGGGGTCTCCGGTTGCGGAGCGGGAACGGACGGGGTCTCCGGTTGCGGAGCGGGAACGGGCGGGGTCTCCGGTTGCGGTGCGGGAACGGCCGGCGGCGGCGTCGAGGAGGGCGCGGACGGCGGGCACCTTCAGGCCCATGGCCACGTTGGGCCCGTGGGTGAGGTGCGCGAAGACCGTGGCGGGCCCGGTGATCAGGTCCTCGCCCGTCAGATAGTCCACCCAGTCGGCGTTCTGCTCCAGCAGCAGCTCGCCCAGCTCCAGCCAGCGCGGGTCGCCGTCGCGCGCGTGCAGCCAGAGCGCGGCCAGCACGTTCTCGGTGGCGCGGACGGCGCCCCACTCGACGAGCGGCCGCTTGGGCAGCTGCTCCAGCTGGTAGGCGAAGTACCGGGCGAGGAAGCCGGGAACGCGCTCGTCGCCGGTGGCGTCGGCGTGCTGCACCAGCACCTTGAGGGCGACCATCCGGGGCCACCAGTCGTCGTTGGACCCGGGCCCGAACTGGCCGTCCTCGCGCTGGCTGGCCAGCATCCACTCGATCCACTTCGACGCCTTCTCGCGCAGCGCCTCGTCGTCCAGCACATGGGCCAGCGGCACCAGACCGTCGAGGTAGTAGGGGCCGCGTTCCCAGTCCTCGCCCGGGCCGCCCAGCCAGCCGGAATCGGGGCCGAGGTCGGGCCAGATCTCCTCCACCCGGCCGGTGAGGCCGTCGGCCTGGAGCCGCAGTTGGCGGCGCAGCCAGCCGGCGGGTCGAATCTCGCCCAGGGCGAGCGGGGTGTGACGGATACCCATGTGCTGATCGAGTCCTTCGTGTTGAGGGGGCCGGGGCGCGCTAGTCGTCCGCCAGGGACGAGCCGCGCACCACCAGTCGGGGTGGGACGAGTTCGATGCCTCGGTCGGCGGAGCGGTTCTCCGGATCGGCGGTGATCGCGGCGAGTAGCCGTTCCGCCGCGCGGCGGCCCAGCGTCTCCAGCTCCATGTCCACCGTGGTCAGCGGCGGCCGGCTGGCCTCCCACATGACCTGCCAGTTGTCATAGCCGGTGACGGCGACCTCGTGCGGAACCCGGACGCCGCGCTCCCGGAGCCGGTCGCCCACCGCGCGGGCGAGCTGGTCGGAGGCGCAGACCACGGCGGTCATCGGCGGCCGCTCGGCGCCGCCGGCGCGCAGCAGCACGTCGACGGCCTGCCGCCCCCACGGCTCGCTCCACTCGCCGAGGAGCGGTTCGCCGACGAGCTCCATCCCGGCCTGGTCCAGTGCCGCGCGCAGCGAGGCCAACCGCACCTGGGATGTGCGGTGTTCGGGCCGGCCGCCGACGTGGGCGACCCGGTGGTGGCCGAGGGTGCGCAGATGGTCGACCACCAGCCGCATCCCGGCGGCGTCGTCCGGCACGACGGACATGTCGTCCGGATCGGTTGACGGTGCCAGCGCGTAGACCACCGGCACCGGAACGGAGATGGGCTCCCGGTGGTCGGTCGCCTTGCCGGTGACGATGATGCCGTCCACCCGCCGGGCGACCAGGGTGCGCAGATGGTGCTGCTCCTGGACCGAGCCCTTCGGGGCGGTGGCGACCAGGGTGGAGATCTCGCCGACGGTGAGCGCGTTCTCGGCGCCGAGCATCACGGGCAGGCTGAACCGGCCGACGTTGTCCGTGGAGAGCAGGCCGACGATGAACGTGCGGCGCATGGACAGGGCGCGCGCGCCGGCGTCCGAGACGAAGCCGAGCCGTTCGGCGGCGGCGCGCACCCGCTCGCGGGTGGACTCCCGCAGCGAGCCCGAGTCGTTGAGTGCCTTGGACACCGTGCTCGGTGAGACGCCGGCGGCGCGTGCCACATCGGTGATGCGCACGGTCCTGGCGTCGCGCCCGGCCTCGGGCCTGGCATCGCGCTTCATGATTCCTCCGAGTTTCCGCTCGTTCCTTCGAACAGTAGCAGTGCCGTGATGGTCGCTGTCCAGGGATGGTTGGGGACCGGGAACATTCCCGATATCCAGGTGAAACAGAGGGTTGACGGGGTTCGCGGGTGGCTCCTAAGGTCCCGGACATCGGTTTCCTGAATTTCCGAGGACTCCGACCGAAGCGGGTTTCGGCCGCCCAGGACGACATCACTGACGACACGGCCGGGAGAAGAGAGTGGGGCAACGATGGGGCTCACCCGGGGACAGTTCCTCAGGCTGATGGGGGCCGGAGCCGCCGGCGCGCTGCTCAGCGCGTGCGCCACCTCGCCACCGCCGATCGACGTCACCGGCCCGGAGTTCACCGAGGCCGAGCCGTCCGGCACGGTCAAACTCTGGTCGCGCGGCGGCCTGTTGCCCACCGCCCAGCGGATCGTCGACCGCTTCCACGCCGCCCAGGACCGCATCCGCGTCGACCTCACCCCCGTTCCGGACGGACAGTTTGTCACCAAGCTGGCCACCGCCATCCGCGGCGGGCGGGTGCCGGACGTGGTGGACATCGACGACATCAACTCCGCGCTCTTCGTGGCCCGTGGCGTCTTCGCCGACCTCACCCCGCTGCTCGACGAGCTGCCGTTCCGCGACCGGCTCAGCCCGGGCCACCTCGCCCTCGTCGAGCGGGACGGCCGCTACTTCGGCGCCCCCTCGATCGCCGACAACTCGACGCTCTGGTGCAACGTCGGCCTCTTCGAGCGCGCCGGCGTGGACATCGACCAGGTCACCGGCTCCTTCGAGGGCTACCTTGAGGCGGCCCGCGCGGTCTCCGCGCTCGGCGACGACATCCACGGCTGGTTCTTCCCCGGCAACTCCGCCGGCGCGCTGGCCTTCACCGTCCAGCCCCACGTCTGGGCCGCCGGCACCGACCTGATCGCCGGCGAGATCGGCGACCAGCGCGGCAACATCGTGGACAACGAACCGCTCCGCGCCACCCTGGAGTTCCTCCGCGCCCTGTGGGAGGAGGGCCTCACCCCGCCGGCGATCGACTCCGACGACGGCTCCCGCTGGGCCTCCCAGTTCCAGGCCGGCCGGGTCGGGATGATGCCCTGCGGCTTCGGCATCGTCACGCCCGACGCCTCCGACGAACTCCTCGACCAGTGCGGCGTCCGGCTGCTGTCCGGGCCCGAGGGCGGGCGCTCGTTCTTCGACGGCGGCACCAACTTCTGCCTGCCGAACGGCTCCGACAACCCGTCCGCCGCCTGGGAGTTCGTGCGGTTCTGCCTGGAGCTGGAGCAGCAGACCGCGCTGCCCGAGACCGGCTACATCCCGGTCCGCTCCGACGCCGCCACCGACGAGTTCCGCGCGGCCTACCCGCTGGCGGCGCCCCCGCTGCTGGAACTGGACGCCGGCTACGCGCCGCTCTCCCTGGCCTACGCCCGCATCTACAACCAGAACGACGGCCCCTGGCTGGCCATGATCCGCGAGGCCGTCTTCGGCGGGAACGTGGACCGGGCGCTGGCGGCGGCCCAACCCCGCTTCGACGAGATCCTGCGACAGGGGGACGCGTGAGTACCACCACCGACAGGACCCGCATACCGGAGCGCCGCTCCGGATCGCTGACCCACCCGGCCAGAACGGGGCTCGCGCTGGTGCTGCCGGCCGTGCTCTTCGTGGTGGTCTTCGTCTTCACCCCGCTCGTGGTCGCCGTCTACATGTCGATGACGGACTTCCCGCTCATCGGCGACTACGAGTTCATCGGGCTGCGCAACTACGAACTGGCCTGGTCCGACCCGGTGTTCGGCCGTTCCATCCTCTACACCCTGCTGTACACCGCGATCGTCACCGTCCCGATCCTGCTGCTGGGCTACGCGCTCGCGGTGCTGGTGCGCTCCAACCGGCGCGGGTCCACGCTGCTGCGGACCATCTTCTTCCTGCCGTACATCATCGGGCTCACCACCATCAGCTTCGTGATGCTGCTGGAGGCCCAGCCCAACAGCGGCGGCGTCAACCTGGTGCTGCGCGCGCTCGGCATCACCGACGGCAGCACCGCCTGGCTGGTCGACGGGCCGCTGGCCACCGGGCTGATCGTGGTCCTGGTCGTCTGGGGCACCTCGGGGCTCACCATGGTGCTGCTGATGTCGGCCATGCAGGGCATCCCCAGGGAGATCTACGAGTCGGCCGAGCTGGACGGCGCCGGCTGGTGGCGCACCGAGCGCCACATCACCCTGCCCATGGTGCGCCGCTCCCTGGTGCTGGCCACCGTCATCTCGGTGATCGGCTCGTTCCTGGCGTTCGGCCAGTTCTACATCCTCACCCAGGGCGGCCCCGGCTCCGACACCACCACCGTGGTGATGTCCATCTACCGGCGCGCCTTCATCGATCTCCAACTGGGCGCCTCCGCCGCGATGTCGCTGATCCTCGTGGCGATCATCGCCGTCATCACCGCCGTGCAGTTCTGGCTGTTCCGCGAGAGGGACTGATCCACATGACCACCAACGTCGCCAACCGCCCCGCCGCGCGGGCGGGTTCCGCGCGGAGAGGCTCTCCGCGCGCCGGCAGCCGGGACAGCGAGCCCCGGCTGAAGCGGACCCTCTACCTGCTGGGCGGGGGCGGCGCCGCGCTCGTCTTCCTGGTGCCGCTGGCCTTCGCGCTGGCCCGCTCGCTCCAGTCCAACGCGGTGATCGTCGAACGCCCCACCCTGGACACGTTCTTCGACTGGTCGACGGAGAACTTCTCCGCCCTGCTCGACCAGGGCCAACTCGCCCGCCCCATCCTCAACAGCCTGCTGGTCTCGCTGGCCACCGCAGCGCTCACCGCGCTGCTGGCCACCCTCGCCGGCTACGGCTTCGCACGCTTCGCGTTCCGCGGTAGGGGCGGGCTGTTCAGCGTGCTGGTGCTCACCATGATGGTCCCGTTCCAGGCCATCCTCACGCCGCTCTACCTCCAGATGAACACCATGGGCCTGACCGACTCGCTGCTCGGCCTGGTGCTCTTCTACTCCACGGTCAACCTGCCGTTCGGCGTCTTCGTGATGCGCAACGCGTTCGCCTCCGTGCCCCAGGAGTTGGAGGACTCCGGCTACATGGACGGCGCCGGCACCCTGCGGATGCTGGTCTCCGTGCTCCGCCCGCTGGTCACCCCGGGCGCGGCCACCGTGGCGCTCTACGCGTTCCTGGTCTCCTGGACGGAGTTCCTCGGCGCGTTGACATTCCTCACCGACCAGGACCTCTACACCCTGCCGGTGACGCTGGCCAACCTCCAGCAGGGCACCTACGGCCAGGTCGACTTCGGCCTGCTGGCGGCCGGCGCGGTGATCGCGATGGTGCCCTGCGTGGTGCTCTATGTCGCGCTCCAGCGCTTCTATGTCGCGGGGCTGGCCAGCGGCGCGGTCAAGGGCTGACGACCGGGCCGGCGGCGTGCCGCCTCGGCCGGCGCCGGTCCCGGGGTTCGGGAACGGTGCCGGCCGGGCGTCACGCGCCCCTGCGCAGGGCCCGCAGGTACTCGCGGTTCAGGGTGGAGATCGACGACAGCGGGATGCCCTTCGGGCAGACCGTCGTGCACATGCCCGTGTTGGTGCAGCCGCCGAAGCCCTCGGCGTCCATGGTCTCCACCATGTCCAGCACCCGGGTCTCCCGCTCCGGGGCGCCCTGCGGAAGGGAGTTGAGGTGCACGACCTTCGCCGAGGTGAACAGCATCGCCGAGCCGTTCGGGCAGGCCGCCACGCACGCCCCGCAGCCGATGCACTCCGCGTGCTCGAACGCCACGTCCGCCGCCGCCTTCGGCACCGGCGTGGCGTGCGCCTCCGGCGCGCTCCCGGTCGGCGCCGTGACATAGCCGCCGGAGCCGATCACCCGGTCGAACGAGGAGCGGTCCACCACCAGGTCCTTCACCACCGGGAACGCCGCCGCCCGCCACGGCTCGATGTCCACGGTCGCGCCGTCCTCGAAGTGCCGCATGTGCAGCTGGCAGGTGGTGGTCCGGTCCGGGCCGTGCGGCTCGCCGTTGATCACCATTCCGCACGCCCCGCAGATGCCCTCCCGGCAGTCGTGGTCGAACGCCACCGGCTCCTCGCCGCGTTCGATCAGCTCCTCGTTGAGGCTGTCCAACATCTCCAGGAACGACATCTCCGGGGTGATCCCGTCGACCTCGTACGTCCGCAGCGCGCCCGGGTCCTCGGGGCCCGACTGGCGCCAGATGCGCAGGGTGAGTTTCACGCGTAGCTCCGCTGGGTGGGGTGAACGTAGGAGAACTCCAGGGCCTCCCGGTGCAGGACGGGCGCGGTGCCGGAGCCGGTGAACTCCCACGCGGCGGCGTAGGAGAACTCCTCGTCCCGGCGCTCGGCCTCGCCGTCCCGCGTCTGGCTCTCCTCCCTGAAGTGGCCGCCGCAGGACTCGGCGCGGTGCAGCGCGTCCAGGCACATCAGCTCGGCCAGCTCCAGGTAGTCGGCGATCCGGTTGGCCTTCTCCAACGACTGGTTGAGCGAGGCGCCGCTGCCCGGCACCCGCACCCGCCGCCAGAACTCGGCGCGTAGCGCCGGAATCCGCTCCAGCGCCTTGCGCAGCCCCGTCTCCGAGCGGGCCATCCCGCACTCGTCCCACAGCAGCTCGCCCAGCTCCCGGTGGAACGAGTCGGGGGAGCGGTCGCCGTTGTTGGAGAGCAGCAGGTACAGCCGGTCGGTCACCTCGGCCACCGTGTCGGTCACCGCCGGGTGGTCGGCCGGCACCTCGTCGTGCGGGTGCCGCGCCAGGAAGTCGGCGAGCGTCGCCGGCAGCACGAAGTACCCGTCGGCCAGGCCCTGCATCAGCGCGGACGCGCCCAGCCGGTTCGCGCCGTGGTCGGAGAAGTTGGCCTCCCCGACCGCGAACAGGCCCGGGATCGTGGTGGCCAGGTCGTAGTCCACCCACAGCCCGCCCATCGTGTAGTGGATGGCCGGATAGATTCGCATCGGCACCCGGTAGGGGTCCTCGTCGGTGATCCGCTGGTACATCTCGAAGAGGTTCCCGTACCGGGCCTCGACGGCCTCCCGGCCCAGCCGGGCGATGGCGTCGGCGAAGTCCAGGTAGACGCCCTGCCCGCCGGGTCCCACGCCGCGCCCCTCGTCGCAGACGTTCTTGGCGGCGCGGGACGCGATGTCGCGCGGCACCAGGTTGCCGAACGAGGGGTAGATCCGCTCCAGGTAGTAGTCCCGCTCCTCCTCCGGGATGTCGGCCGGGGCGCGGGTGTCGCCGCGCTCCTTCGGCACCCAGATCCGGCCGTCGTTGCGCAGCGACTCGCTCATCAGCGTCAGCTTCGACTGGTGGTCGCCGGAGCGCGGGATGCAGGTGGGGTGGATCTGGGTGAAGCACGGGTTGGCGAAGTAGGCGCCGCGCCGGTGGGCCCGCCAGATCGCGGTGGCGTTGGAGTTCTTGGCGTTGGTGGACAGGTAGAAGACGTTGCCGTAGCCGCCGGTGGCCAGCACCACGGCGTCCGCGAAGTAGGTGTCGATCCGGCCGGTCACCAGGTCCCTGGCCACGATCCCGCGCGCCCGGCCGTCCACCACGATCAGGTCGAGCATCTCGGTGCGCGGATGCATCTCCACGTTGCCCGCCGCGATCTGCCGGGAGAGCGCCTGGTAGGCGCCGAGCAGCAGCTGCTGCCCGGTCTGGCCCCTGGCGTAGAACGTCCGCGAGACCTGCACCCCGCCGAACGAGCGGGTGTCCAGCAGCCCGCCGTACTCCCGGGCGAACGGCACGCCCTGCGCCACGCACTGGTCGATGATCTCCACCGACACCTCGGCCAGCCGGTGCACGTTGGACTCCCGGGCGCGGAAGTCGCCGCCCTTGACCGTGTCGTAGAAGAGGCGGCGCACCGAGTCGCCGTCGTTGCGGTAGTTCTTGGCCGCGTTGATCCCGCCCTGGGCGGCGATGGAGTGCGCCCGGCGCGGCGAGTCCTGGTAGCAGAACTGCACGACGCGGTAGCCCTGTTCGGCCAGCGTCGCGCCGGCGGCCCCGCCGGCGAGGCCGGTGCCGACGACGATCACCGTGTACTTGCGGCGGTTCGCCGGGTTGACCAGCTTCGCCTCGAAGCGGCGCCTGGCCCAGCGCTCCTCGATCGGCCCCTCGGGCGCCTTCCCTTCGACCAGCGGGGCGCCGACCCGGTAGTCGGCGTAGCCGGGGCCCGGCTCGGGCCCTGTCGTCTCGGTCACCGTCTCACGTCCTCTCACGTCGGGCTCGCGGCTGCTTCGCAAGGCGTCGCGGCTCGCCGCCGGGGCGTCGCCGTCCGCCGCCGGGGGCGCCGTTCGCCGCAGGGCGCCGCCGCTCATTCCACGACCCCGGTCATCACGCCGATCGGCACCGCGAGGAAGCCGAGGGTCAACACCAGCGCCAGCCCGTTCGCGGTCAGCCGGAGCGCCCGGTCCCGGGTGGCCGAGCCGGCGCCCAGCGTCTGGGCCGCGCTGAAGAAGCCGTGCCGGATGTGCAGCCCGACGGCGACCATCGCCACGCCGTAGATGGCGTTGCCGTACCAGGTGTTGAACGTGGCCACGACGTTCTCGTACGGGCGGCCCGGCTCCCCGTTCGGGTTCACATGGCCGGTGGTCAGGTCCAGGATGTGCCAGACCACGAACAGCGCGAGGATCACGCCGCCCCAGCGCATGGTGCGGGTCGCGTAGCTGGTGCGGGCCCGCCGGTGCTGGTAGCCGACCGGTCGGGCCGCGAGGTCGCGGCGGCTCAGCTGGTAGGCGGCCACGCCGTGGGCGAGCACGGCGGCCAGCAGCCCGACCCTGGCCAGCCACAGGAACCACTCCTGGTGCAGCACCGGCTCGCCGATCGTGCGCAGCCAGTGGGCATAGCCGTTCATCTCGTCCGGGCCGAAGAACACCTTGAGGTTCCCCAGCATGTGAAAGACCAGGTACAGCAGCATGATCGCGCCGCTGACGGCCATCACCGTCTTCTTGCCGATGGTGGAACGCCACAACCGCACCACGGTCGGTGGGCGGCGTTCGGTGCGCGTCGCCAGTGCCATGACACCCGACGGTAGGGAGGGGAGGCGGCATCGGTCCAAGACATAGATCAAGTGCTTTCGATAGGCTCTGACTATCAACGGGGGGGTCTTGGGCCCCGACCAGGGAGGCAACGGTGCAGCTCCAGCAGCTCAGGTACTTCACGGCGGTGGCGGAGACCCGGCACTTCACCAGGGCCGCCAGCCGGGAACACGTCTCCCAGCCGTCCCTCTCACAGCAGATCCGCGCGCTGGAACGGGAGTTGGGCGCCGAGCTGTTCCACCGGGCGCGCGGCCACATCTCGCTCACCGACGCCGGGACGGCGCTGCTGCCGCTGGCCCGCCGCATCCTCGCCGACACGGAGACCGCGCGCCGCGAGGTGCAGGAGGTCGCGCAGCTGCGGCGCGGGCGGGTGCGGCTGGGCGCGCCGCCCAGCCTGTGCGCCAGCCTGGTGCCCGACGTGCTGCGCGACTTCCGCGACCGCTACCCCGGGATCGAGCTGCTGGTGCACGAGGACGGCTCCCAGGACCTGGTGCGCGCGCTGGCCGCCGGCGAACTCGACCTCGCGCTGGTGATCACCCCACTCACCGGGCAGGCGCCGGCGCTGGCCACGCGGGAGCTGCTCCGCGAGGAGCTGGTCGTGATCTCGCCACCGCCGGCGGGCGGCTCGCCCGCCGGCGCGGGCTCGGGTGCGGGTGGTTCGGGCGCGGGTGGTTCGGGCGCGGCGGGCTCCGGTGGTGCGGGTGCGGGTGCGGGTGCGGGTTCGGGTTCGGTGGAACGGGGGCCGCTGCCGGCCGGGCCGATCGCGATCGAGGAACTGCGGGACCGGCCGCTGGTGATGTTCCGACACGGGTACGACCTGCGGGAGTTGACGCTGGCGGCGTGCCACGCGGCCGGGTTCGAGCCGAGCTTCAGCGTGGCGGGCGGCGAGATGGACGCGGTGCTGAGCTTCGTTCGCGCCGGGCTCGGCGTGGCGGTGGTGCCCAGCATGGTCGCGGAACGTTCCGGGCTGCGGACGACGCGGTTCGCCCCTCCGGGGCTCAACCGCACGATCTCGCTCGCCCACCGGGGCGACGTCTCCCCGCCGAGGGCGGCGCGCGAACTGCGGCGGATCATCCTCGCCCACAGTGGCCTGGGGCCGGCCGGGCCTTGACGGACGGGGGTTCGCCTGGCGGCGGGCCCCGGGACCGTCCCGGCCCGGGGGGCCGGCACCGGGACGGCGGCCGTCGCCTGGCGGCGGGGCAGTGGCCGGTGGTTGGGCGGCGGCCGGCGTCGGGAGCGCCCGCTTCGGTGGTCGGGCGGAGGGTTGGCCTCGCGCCGGTAGTGGGGTCCCTGGGCCGGCTGTGCTGGCGGGTGACCCGTCCTGACGGAACGTCGGCCGGGAGAACGGCGTCGGCCCGAGGTACCGCCTTCTCGACGTGGCGTGCGCGGGACGGAGACCATGGACCCGGGGGCCTGACGGCCGTGCCGAGCCCGGGAGTTCGCGGGGGCGCTGGGGAGGAGATCGGTCGTGAGTGACGGTGGTGACGACGGATTCGTCGATGACGGTGGCCTGCTCCACGGGGACGGCGGGGGAGGTGGGGCCCCTCGGCGCAGGTCGGGCGGGGGCGGGGGCGGGGCCGGCTGCGCCATCGCCCTGGTCGCCGTCCTGCTGGCCCTCTTCGCCGCGTTCGCCGAGGACGGTAGGGACGGCGGGGGAGGGAGCACCGGCGGCGGGGCCCCCTCCGAGACCTCCACGTACCCCGCCGATCCACCACCTGATCCCGTACCCGACCCCGTGCCGGACCCGGTGCCCGGCCCGGACGGCGACGCCCGCGAGCCCGACGCGCCCGACCCCGTCGGGGACGCCGCCGCGGGCGACTGCTTCGCCGAGACGGGAACGCCGGACGCCCCCGACCTGGCGCCCGCGAGCTGCGGTGATGGCGTGTTCGAGGTGCGCGAGGTCGTCCCGGCCGGCGCGGACTGCACGGACTATGTGGACGGCGCCGAACTCGACCGCGCCGTCCGTTACGACGGCCACGGCCTCACCCTGTGCCTGGCCTACCGGCACGGCTCGGGCAGCGCCTACCACGCCGCCGTGGGCGACTGCGTCTACGGCGGCTCGGGCGAAGACGCGCGGTGGGAGGAGACCTCCTGCCAGACGGGCAACTTCACGGTCGCCGACCGGCTGGAGGACGAGAGTTCCTGGGACGACTGCGACCGTGACACGCCCGGCTACCACGGACGTTCCTTCACGGTGCCCGGCTGGGGGAACGAGCTGGACGTCCGGCTCTGCCTGCGGATGAACTACCCGGACGACGCGGGCCGTTCCGAACTCAACACCTGCCTCGCGATGACCGGTTCGGTCGAATCACCCACCTTCTCGTTCACCGACTGCGACCGCGCCAACGTCTACGTGTCCGGCCGCACCAGCCGCTATGCGGACGCGGAGTTCTGTAGCCCGGACGCCTGGGCGACCTGGCGGAACGAGGACTTCCCCGACCTCGGCTACACGATCTGCTGGCGCTGGCTGGAGAACTGAACGATCCGCCCGCCCCGGTCCCCATCCCCGGTCCTCAGGCCGTCGCCGCCCGCGCCGCGACGCCCACCGTGGCCAGCGACAGCAGGCCGCCCACCAGCAGCACCAGCGGCGGCAGCATCCACACGAAGACCCCACACAGCAGCACCCCGACGGCCAGCAGCGTCGAGCCGGCCGGGTCGCGCACCGCGCGCTCCGCCGACTCCCGCAGCAGCGCCGCCCGTTCGCACCCGGGGCGCCAGGCGCCGGCCACCCGCAGCAGCAGGACCGCGAGCGCCAGCAGCAGCGCCCAGGTCAGCACCCGCAGCCCGCCGGCCCCCGGCACCAGCCCGGCCTGGGCCAGGGACAGGTTCCACAGCAGCACCAGCGCGCCGCCGAGCGCGCCGGCCGCCAGTGGCCACAGCTCCCGCAGCGCGACGGCGAAGTCCCGCGCCAGATCGGCCATCCGCACACTGTGGCCGGTCAACTGGCGCCGCAGATGGGCGACTCCGGCGGCCAGCGCGGGCAGCAGCGTGACCAGCGGAACGGCCAGCACCGCGACCACCACGCCGACGATCACCACCTCGCCGAAGAGCGCCAGCCGCCCGAACCGCTCCGGCGGCCCGCCGGGAGCCGCGCCGCCGGAGGACTCGCCCCGCGCCTCGTCCGCCTCGTTCACCGCCGTCCCACTCCTCACACCCGTCACACCCGTCACGCCCCCTCAGCCCTTGAGCCCCTGGGTCGCCACCCCGTCGACGATGTACCGCTGGAAGAGCACGAAGAACAGCAGCACCGGCACCAGCGCCAGCACCGCGGCCGCCATCTGCGCGCCGTAGTCGGAGACCGTCGTCTGGTCGGTGTACTGCCGCAGCATCAGCGGCAGCGGGTAGGAGTCGGGGGAGCGCAGATAGATCAGCGGGGCCAGGAAGTCGTTCCAGCTCCAGATGAACGCGAAGATCGACGCCGTCGCCAGCACCGGCCGCATCAGCGGCAGCACGATGGAGAAGAAGATCCTCGGATGCCCCGCGCCGTCGATCCGCGCCGACTCGTCCAGCTCCCGGGGCAGGTTCCGCATGAACTGCACCATCAGAAAGACGAAGAACGCGTCGCAGGCCAGGAACTTCCCCACCAGCAGCGGCAGATACGAGTCCGTCCAGCCGATCTCGTTGAACATGATGAACTGCGGGATGATCACCACATGGAACGGCAGCAGCAGCGTGCCGATCATCAGCGCGAAGAAGATCTTCCGGCCGGGGAACTCGATCCGCGCGAAGGCGTAGGCCGAGACCGAGCAGGACAGGCAGACGCCGACCACCGAGGCCACCGCCAGGAACATCGAATTCCCGAAGAAGGTCCAGAACGAGATCCCGCCGATGCCCTCGAACGCCTTGCGGAAGTTGTCCAGCGTCGTCTCGTCGGGGATCAGCCCGGTCTGGCCGACGATCTCGTTGCTCGGCCGGAACGCGGAGAGCAGCATCCACACGCCCGGGTAGAGCACCACCAGGGCCAGCGCCCAGGAGGCCAGATGGAAGCCGAGGGTGCGCCCGCGCCGCCGGTTCGCCGCCCGCCGGGCGCGGTCGTTCCCGGCCACCGAGGTGGTGGCCCCGTCAGGTCGCAGCGCCGTGCTCATCGGCCCTCCCCCGAGTAGTGGACCCAGTACCTGGAGGTCCTGAAGAAGATCAGGGTGATGATGCCCACCACGATCACCAGCAGCCAGGCCATGGCGGCCGCGTAGCCGAGCTGTCCCTGGCCGAAGCCGCGCTGGTAGAGGTAGAGGGTGTAGAAGAGCGTCGAGTTGGCCGGGCCGCCCTGCCCGCCGGAGATGATGAACGCCGACGCGAAGATCTGGAACGAGTTGATCGTCTCCAACACCAGGTTGAAGAAGAGCACCGGCGAGAGCATCGGCAGCGTGATCCTGAAGAACTGCCGGACCGCGCCAGCGCCGTCCATCTGCGCCGCCTCGTACAGCTCGTTGGGGATCTGCTTGAGCCCGGCCAGGAAGATCACCATCGGCGCGCCGAACTGCCAGACCGCCAGCAGGACCATCATCGGCAGCGTCAGGTCCGGGTTGCCCACCCAGCCGCCGGCCGGCATCCCGAAGAACTGGCCGATGTCGTCGACGATGCCCTGGTCGTTGAACATCGCCTTCCAGACGATGGCCACCGAGACGCTCGCCCCGATCAGCGAGGGCGCGTAGAAGAGCGAACGGTAGGTGCCCTGGCCGCGTCGCCGGGAGTTGAGCAGCATCGCGACGCCCAGCGCGGCCGCCAGCTTGACGGGCGTGCCGATCACGGCGTACTGCGACGTCACCTCGACCGAGTCAAGGAAGCGCGGGTCGTCGAAGAGCCGGTCGAAGTTGTCGAGGCCGATCCAACTGCCGCCCCTGATCGGGTGGTAGTCGGTGAAGGCCAGATAGAGGGAGGCGATCATCGGGCCGGCGGTCAGGGCGATGAAGCCCAGCAGCCAGGGCGCGAGGAAGGCGTAACCGGCCCGGGTCTCGGCGGCCCGCCGCCGGGATCGGGGCGGGCTGGGCCGGCGCGTGGGCCCGGCCCCGGGCGCGGCCCGGGACGCCTGCTGGGTGAGGGACATGGACGTTTTCCGTTCGAGTTTCGAATGAAGCTGACCGACAGAACGTCGGCGGGAGGACGGGGACGACGGGACGTGCACCGTCGGGGGAACGGGCGGCTGCCGAGCCGGGCGCGGGCCCGGCAGCCGGAGGGTCAGGAGGTGATCAGCAGGTTCCCGGCCTCGGAGAACCAGCGCTCGACGAAGTCGTCCACGCTCAGCCGCCCGTAGCCGAACTCGTTGCCCAACACCTGCACGTACTCCTGCTCCACGGCGCCGAAGCCCTCAGGGTGGAACGGGGCCGACTCGGTGACATGGCCCTCGTCCCGCAGCCGCTGCTCGTACTCGATGACCCGCTCGTCGGTGCTGCCCGGCTCGACCTGGAGGGAGTCCAGCCGCTCCTGGGAGGCGGGGATGCCCAGCTCGGTGCCGATGATCTCGCCGGCCTCCGGGGAGTTGATCAGGAAGTCGATCAGCATCGCGGCCTCCTCGGGGTGCGCGCTGTTCGCCCCGATCGCCAGCTGCATGGTCGGCTTGAAGAACAGGTGCTTCTCACCGTCGGGTCCCGAGGGCGGCGGCATCAGCTGGAGGTTGTCGCTGCCGGCGTCCTGGGACGCCTGGCTGAGCATGTTGTCCCAGTTCAGCTCGACCGGCACCTCACCGGAGGTGAACCCGTTCTTGGGGAGCAGCTGCTCGGTGCGGGAGGTCGGGAAGGTGATGTTCTCCGGCTGCCGCAGCGGGTCGGCCGAGGCGACGAACTCCCGCATGTCGTCCTCGGTGAAGTTCATCTCGCCGTTCTCGGCGAACGGCTCGATGCCCTGCTGGATCAGGTGCAGCATGAACATCCACCAGACCATGGTGTAGTCGTTGCCGCCGTAGACGCGGGGTTCGAGGCCGGCGCCCGCCTCGCTCGCGGCCTGGACGAACTCCCGGTACTCCTCCCAGGTGTAGTCCCAGTCCGGCAGTTCGACGCCCAACTCCTCGATCAGGTCGGGGTTGTAGAACAGGGCGAACGCGTTGGTGCCGGTGGGCACGGCCACGAGCTGCTCGTTGGCCCGCCCCGAGGCCAGCAGCTCCTCCTCGATGGTCGAGGTGTCCAGCACCCCGCCCTCGAACTCGCCGAGGTCGTAGAGGAGGCCGCCGTTGCCGTACTCCAGCAGCCGGGACAGGTCCATCTGCATCACGTCGGGCAGCTCGCCGGAGGTGCCGTCGGTGCTGCGCTGCGTCCAGTAGTCGTTGAACTCGGCGAAGCTGGTCTGCACCGTGATGTCCGGGTTCTGCTCCTCGAAGAGGTCAACGGCCGCCTGGTAGCGGTCGGCCCGGCCCTCGGTGCCCCACCAGGTGAACCGGAGGGTGACCTTTCCGCCGTCGTCGCCCCCGCCGTCGCCGCCACAGGCGGTCAGCGTGAGCGCGCCGGCCAGGGCCACGGCGAGCCCTCTCAGCGCGGTCTTCCTGTTGGGCATCGAAGAGCCTCCTTGCTCGGTGAACCTCGGTGAACAAAAACGGAAAAGGCCCGCCGTGAATCGATTCATTTAAGGGCCGGAAATAGGCACGGCGAAGCGTGGGAAAGGGGGCCCCGTCGCGCCCGCCCCCTGGGTATCGGCGAGCGCTCGGGTCCCCGGAGTCTGGCAACGTCGACTCGCTCCCGTCAAGAGGTCTGCGGCAACGCCGCCCACTCGGGACCCGGCTGGCCGCCCCGCCGTCCGTGGTCTCGAACGGGCGGGGGAGTGGAGCGTTCCGGTTGGCTGAAACGCTTCATCGGGCGGGGGCGCGGAGACACCGCCCCACGCCCTGGGCGTGGGGCTGCGGGCGGCTGTGCGAGGGGGGCGGCGACCACCACCCTAGGGAAGTGAGGAACGCGATGACCGAGACCGCCCGACGCATCGCCGACGAGCTGTGGGACCGAGTCACCTCCGGTGAACTGGCGCCCGGGGACCGGTTCCCCGGCGAGCCGGCTCTGACGCGGCAGTACGGGGTGGCCAAGGAGACCGCGCGCCGGGCGCTCACGCTGCTGGTCAACGAGGGCCTGGCCGTTCGTCGGCGGGGCGACCGTTCGACGCCCTGGGAATCTCACTCGCTGGGGCCCGCGCTCACTGCCGGTGCCGTTCGTTGTCCGCTGGAGCGGCGAGTCCGCACACCTCGGGGCACTGACGTCCCGCCGGGACGGCCGGGGCATCGGCTACCAGGACGAACGACCTGCGGACCGGGACAGGAACGGTGTGCTCTGGTGCCGGTTCGACGAGGCTCCCGGAAGCGGGCGCCCGGAGTTTCCCGCTATGCATCCGATGCGCCAGCGGCGTGCCATGCTCGACAAGCTCTGCCAGGTCGGCGCCGGTCCCGCCAGTCGCACTTCCCGTGGCTGGCTCTTCCTGCTGACCGACGCGGAGGGTGGTTGTCCTTCCGGCTGGCCGGAGGGGGCGCTGTCCACCAAGTCGCCGCTCCGTGTGCCGTGTGCCGGTGAGGCGCTGCGGCTGTGCCCGCGCCTGACCGCGCCCGTTGCGATCAGGGTGCGCAAGGCGCAGCCGTACGGCGTCTTCGGCGGCCTTGTGCTGCCAGCCGGCGAGGGAGGTGTGCGGCTCCACCCCGAGGATCTCGCGCTTCCGTACGGCCACCCCCAGACGCCCTACCTCCTCGCGCAGCAGTCCGTGGTGGAACTGCGCCGGTGCACCGTTGTCCCGCTTCCTCGGTCGTGCCCCTGAATCAGTCGTCTGAATCAGTCGTCCGTCAGGGGCCGGCACAGGACCGGGTTCTGGAGTTCCGCGCAGGGGCGGTGGCCGTGGGCGCGGATGAGGTCCTGGCCGACCTGGTTGGTGAGGTAGCGCAGGAAGCTCGCGGCCAGCGAGTCTGCCGGCAACTCGCCGTAAGTGTAGGCAAGTTCGGTCTCCCAGAACGGGTAGGCGTCGTGGTCGGCCGCCTCCAGGGACGCCTCGTGGCCGGCGATCCGCGCTCGGGGCAGCTCGTCGCGTTCCAGGGCCGCGCCCAGTTCCGCGTAGCCGATGGCGCCCGGCGTGGCGGCGACCGCGTCCAACAGGTCGTCCGTGGAGCCCCGTTCGCAGCGGATCACCGGGTCGTCGGCGCCCGGGTCGCGGTCCCGGCAGTTGTCCGAGGTGCTGGCCGGCTCGCGGTCGCCGTCGAGTACCTGGCGTTGGAAGACCCGGCGGGTGCCGGAGTCGTCGTGCCGGCCGACCAGCCGGATGGGGACGTCGTTGCCGCCCAGCTCGGTCCAGTTGGTGAGCCGGCCGTCGAAGACGGCCCGCAGCTGTTCGGGCGTCAGGTCCAGCACCCCGGCGTCCTCGTTGATCACCAGGGTGAACAGGGAGAACGCGATGGGGCGCGGCAGGAGTTGGGGATGGCCGTCGTCCTTCGCGCCGTCGGAGAACGCGAGCATCGGCGGGCGGCCGTCGGGGTGTTCGCGGCCGGCGCGGTCGAGTTGGGTCAGGCCCTGGGCGCTGCCGCCGGCGGCGACGGTGATCTCGGCGTCGGGGCAGCTGGACTCGTAGGAGTCGGCGGCCTCGTCGAGCACCGGCGCGAACGCGGTGGAGCCGGTGAGGGTCAGCTCGCCCGAGGCGCAGTCCAGCGGGGCGTTCTCGTCGTCGGCGGAGAGCGAGATGCCGAGCTGGGTGACGATGATGACGACCAGGAAGCAGACCAGCGCGACGGTTGGCAGCGAGATCCCGGTGCGGCTCCTGGTCTCGGGGATGTCGCCCGAGCCGACGCCGCCCTTGATGCCGCCGATCACCCTGGGGGGCGCGAACTCCGTTCCGGGCGCCCGGGTTTCGCCCTCCTCGCGCTCCAGCGCGGCCAGCACCTTGTAGTGCGTGCCCCGGTTCATCGGGACCCGGGGCAGCTGGATCACGCCGTCCCTGACGTGCAGCCCGGAGTCGCCCTCGAACGACGGCCGCAGATACTCGTGGCTCAGCTCGGTGACGACCAGCCCGGCCACCCGGCGGCCCGGGAAGGCGACCCGGATGCCGACCCGGTCGTCGTCCAGGACGGCGTAGTCGCTCTCGTCGATGTGGGTGGCGCCGTTGTTCTCGAAGCGCAGCAGCACGAACGACGGGTCGAGCAGCGGGTCGCCGCCGTCCCGCTCCAGCCGTTGGAGCGCGCCGGCGTAGGAGGAGTGCACCTCGTCGCTGGCGACGGTGTCCATCTGCACGCGGTAGCCGAGACGTTTACGGCCGACGAAGACGAACTCGTAGAGCGCGGCGAAGATGGGGACCACCACACCGAGGACGGTGAGGGTGACGTCCCACCGAAAGATGTCCACCAGGCAAACGTATGACCGAAAACGGGAGGTGTGCGGGCCGGAAGGCAAGCCTTCCGCCGGTGTTCACCGGGGCGTCAACCGCCGTGGAACACCGGGGCGTCGCACGGGCCATCGAACGGGACGTCAACCACGCTGCCGGCGCGGGAGAGAAGACCGCCCGTCACGCGCGACCCCTGCGCGCCCACCCGCCTACGCCGCCCGCCCGCCTACGCCGCCCGCCCGCCCACGGCGGCGGCCAGCTCGGGCGTGGTGCGGGAGACCGCGTCGGCCAGCCGCGCCCGCAGGATCGCCGGTGCGGCCGGCACGATGCCCCGCCAGCCGACCGGCGGCAGGCCCGGCGGCGGCGCGCCGCCCTCGGCCCGCCACCAGTGGGGCAGCCCCAACGCCAACTCCACCGCCTCGCCCAGGGTGTCCGCCACCAGCGCCGCCCGCCCGTCCGCCGCGACGGCCAGCACCGCGCCCCCGGACAGGTGGTACCGCGTGCCGTCGGCCCGGCCCGCGAACGGCGGCCCGGCCGGCGGCACCGGCCGGCCGGGCGGCGCATCCCGCAGCGCGAGGTCGAGCCCGCCGGGGCCGGCCAGCCAGCCGCGCCCCGCCGCGTCCATCCCGGCCAGCGCCGCCAACAGCTCGGCGTCCGGCGGCAGTTCGGGGGCGCCCAGGGCGCGCGCCGCCACCCGGTACACCAGCTGGTCGGCGGAGACCTTGTGCTCCTTGAGCCGGTGCAGCTCGGCAGGACCGAACCAGCCGTACTCCGGGTGCCGGTCCCACTCCAGCGCCGGCCGGCCCAGGTCCCCCTCGACCTCCACCACGAAGTCCACCTCGTGACGCAGGCCGAGCCCGTCGTCCCCGACCCAGGTCCACACCCCCAGCGAGCGCACCACCCGCCGCAGCCGCCACCCCGTCTCCTCGGCCACCTCGCGGGCGAGCGCGCCCAGCAGCGACTCCCCCTCCTCCACATGGCCGCCCACCAGATCCCACGTGTCGGGGAACAACCGCCGCCCCGGCGAACGGCGTTGGGCGAAGACTCGGCCCGACGCGTCCAGGATCACCGCGCCCACGCACCAGCGCTCGCCCGGCGCCGGCACCGGCAGGGCGACGCCGGCCGCCAGCTCAGGGGCCGGGTCGGCCATCAGCCCAGCCCCAGCCTGGCGGACCTGGCCTGCGCCACCGCCTCCTCCTCACCCTCGCACTCGACGCGCGCCGCGTCCTGCCGCCCGAAGGCGAAGAGCAGCAGCTCGCCCGGCTCGCCCGTGACCGTCACCACCGGGGTGCCCTTGTGGGCCACCGCCGTCTGCCCGTTGGGCCGGCGCAGCACCAGCCCGACCGGGCTGCGGCGGCCCATCATCCGGGCCGAGGACTCCAGGCGCCGCCACAGCGCGTCGGAGAAGACCGGGTCCAGCGAGCGCGGCTCCCACTCCGGCTGGGCCCGGCGCACGTCCTCGCCGTGCACGAAGAACTCGACCGTGTTCGCCGCCTCGTCGACCTGCTTGAGGGCGAACGGGGAGACCCGGGGCGGCCCGGTCCTGATCAGCTGGATCAACTCGTCGTAGGGGCGGGCGGCGAACTCCTCGCGCACCCGCTCGCCCCGGGCGGCCAGCGGCTTGATGACGATCCCGCCGGCCGCGTCGGCCCGCCGCTCCCGCACCACCAGGTGCGCGGCGAGGTCACGGGTGGTCCACCCTTCGCACAGGGTGGGGGCCTCGGGCCCGGAGGACTCCAACAGGTCGGCGAGCAACAGGCGTTCACGCTTGGCATGGGTAGACATGTCCCCAGAGTAGGACCTCCCACTGACAACGCAGCGTAACCGCGCGGCGGCCGCCGGCGGGCGGCGCGGGGCGGGAGGCAGAATGGGGGCATGTCCAGCACCCCCGCCCCCCGGCTCGACCCCGGGATCGCCGCGCGGCTCAAGCGGAACGCCGACGGGCTCTTCCCCGCCATCGCCCAGCAGTACGACACCGGCGAGGTGCTGATGCTCGGCTGGATGGACGACGAGGCCCTGCGCCGCACCCTGGTCAGCGGCCGTTGCACCTACTACAGCCGCAGCCGGCGCGAGTACTGGGCCAAGGGCGACACCTCGGGCCACATCCAGCTGGTCAAGTCCGTGGCCCTGGACTGCGACGGCGACACCGTGCTCGTCCGGGTCGACCAGGTGGGCGCCGCCTGCCACACCGGGGACCGCACCTGCTTCGACGCCGACCAACTCCCGCTGGGGGAGAACGCGCAGGTCGCCTAGGCACGTGGGTCGCCTCGCCAGCGTCGGTCGCCTAGGCTCACCGGGCATGACGACTGAGGACATCGACCGCTTCCGGGTGCTCGCCAAGGAACGCCGGGTGATCCCCGTGACCCGTCGCCTGCTCGCCGACGGCGACACCCCGGTCGGGCTCTACCGCAAGCTGGCCGCCGGCCGTCCCGGCACCTTCCTGCTGGAGTCGGCGGAGAACGGCCGCACCTGGTCGCGTTACTCCTTCGTCGGCGTGCGCAGCGCCGCCACCCTCACCGTCCGCGACGGGCGGGCGCACTGGCTCGGCCAACCGCCCGCCGGCGTGCCGACCGAGGGCGACCCGCTCGCCGTGCTGCGCGAGACGCTGCGGGTGCTGCACACCCCGCGCGACCCGGAGCTGCCGCCGTTCACCGGCGGGCTGGTCGGCTACCTCGGCTACGACGTGGTGCGCCGCCTGGAGTCCATCGGCGACGACACCGTCGACGACCTGCGGCTGCCCGAGCTGACCATGCTGCTCGCCTCCGACCTGGCCGTCCTCGACCACCGCGACGGCACGGTGCTGCTGATCGCCAACGCCTTCAGCGACCTGCCGCTCGGCGGCGACGACCGGCGGCTGGCCGAGGTGCACGCCGACGCCGTCGCCCGGCTCGACCGGATGGCCGCCGACCTGGCCCGCCCCGTCGCGATGAGCGCGGTGGAGCTGCCGCCCAGCGAACTCCCGCCGTTCACCGCCCGGTTCGGCGGCGAGCGGTACCAGGGCGCGGTCGACGCGGTGAAGGAGTACATCCGGGCCGGCGACGCGTTCCAGGTGGTGCCGTCCCAGCGGTTCGAGACCCCGTGCGCGGCGAGCGCCCTCGACGTCTACCGGGTGCTGCGCACCACCAACCCCAGCCCCTACATGTATCTGCTCCGCTTCGCCGGCCAGGACGGGACGGACGGCCAGGACGGCCGGGGCGGCGAACGGGGCTTCGACGTCGTCGGCTCCAGCCCCGAGGCGCTGGTGAAGGTCACCGAGGGGCGCGCCCTGCTGCACCCCATCGCCGGCACCAGGCCGCGCGGCGCGACCCCGGGCGAGGACGCGGCGCTCGGCGCCGAGCTGCTGGCCGACCCGAAGGAACGGGCCGAGCACCTGATGCTCGTCGACCTCGGCCGCAACGACCTCGGCCGGGTCTGCGCGCCCGGCACCGTCGAGGTCGTCGACTTCATGTCGGTGGAGCGGTACAGCCACGTGATGCACATCGTCTCCACCGTCACCGGCCAACTCGCCGATGGCCGCACCGCGTTCGACGCGCTCACCGCCTGCTTCCCGGCCGGCACGCTGTCGGGCGCGCCCAAGCCGCGCGCCATGGAGATCATCGAGGAGCTGGAGCCCACCCGGCGCGGCGTCTACGGCGGCTGCGTCGGCTACCTCGACTTCGCGGGCGACGCGGACACCGCGATCGCCATCCGCACCGCCGTGATCCGCGACGGCGTGGCCCATGTCCAGGCGGGCGCCGGGGTGGTCGCCGACTCCGATCCGGTCGCCGAGGACACCGAGTGCGCCAACAAGGCGGCGGCCGTTCTCAGGGCGGTGGCCACGGCCGGGAGGCTGCGCGGTAGCGTGGGAGGGTGACCCGAAACCCCTCCGACAGCGCCAGGGCGTCGCGCCGCGCACTCGGCGTGGCGCTGCTGTCCGGCGCCGCCGGGGCCGCCGTCGTCCTGATCTCGGCCGGCCAGACCTGGGGCGAGGGGGACGCCCAGGGCGGCGGCGCCGAGCTGCCCGTGACGGCCAGCGGCAGCGCCGTCTCCGGGCTGCCGAGCGCGTTGGCGCTGGTCGGACTGGCCGCGCTGGTCGCGGTGTTCGCGGTGCGTGGCACCGGCCGGGTGGTGGTGGCCTCCGTGCTGGCGCTCAGCGGCGCCGGCGCGATCGGGGCCGCGCTGCTGGGCTCGGGCGACACCGAGGCCCTGGACCGGGCGGCCGCCGAGGTGATGGGCATCTCGGACGTGGCGGTGACCTCGGTCAGCCACACCGGCTGGCCCTGGTTCTCCGCGCTGGGCGGCCTGCTGCTGCTCTGCGCCGGCCTGTTGGCGCTCAGCTACGGCCGGCAGTGGCCGGCGATGTCCAGCCGCTACGAGCGCGGCGGCCGCGAGGTGCGCGGCCGGCGCGGCACGCGCCGCGCGGACGAGGACGACGACCCCGGGCCCGACCGGCCCGAGGACATCTGGCGCGCCCTGGACCGGGGCGAGGACCCCACCTGACCTGCCGTTCACCCGGGCCGGGCCCGGGTGACGCACCCCACCCTCACCCGTGGGAACGGTTTGTCACAATGGACACCGGGCGCGGAAGGTGAGCGCCCCGGGACCTTTCTTCCTCAAGGAGCGCACATGGCGGGCCAGTACCACCACGGCAAGACCCCTGCCGCCTGGACGGCGGTGATCATCGCCTTCGTCGGGTTCGGCCTCGGCAGCTACTTCACCCTGGTCGCGCAGCCGTGGGGCGTCGCGGCCAGCTTCGTGGTGCTGCTGCTGGCGGCCGTGGTGGGTGGCGTGATGCGCGCCATGGGCCTGGGCCAGGAGCCCGCGCCGACGCGCGTCGCCAAGCCGGCCATCGCCGCCCAGCCGGGCCCGGTCGACGAGCCCGCCACCCCGGCCGCCGCCGAGCCGCAGCAGGCCACCGCCACCAGCTGACCGAGGCAGCCGACCGGCCCATTCCCGGGCGCGCCCCCGCCGCCCGACGGTGAGACTGGTCACATGCGGCAACGCCTCCTCGACGCGGGAACCCCCCTGGCCGCCGCCGCCCTGCTGGGCGCGGCGGTCGGCTGTGTCGCGGTCAACGACCCGACGGTGCCCGGGAGTTACCCGCCCTGCCCGGTGCTGACCGAGCTGGGCCTGCACTGCCCGGGCTGCGGCGGCCTGCGCGCCACCCACGCGCTGGCGCACGGCGCGTTCACGACGGCCTGGCACGCCAACGCGCTGGTGGTCGCCGGCGCCGCGCTGCTGGGCCTCGGGCTGCTGGTCTGGCTGGCGGCGGCGCTGGCCGGCGCGCGGCACCGGCTGCCCGCCCGACTCCCGTTCCCCGCCCGGCTGGGCTGGTCCCTGGCCGCGCTGGTGGCGGCGTTCACCGTGCTGCGCAACCTGCCGCCCGGCGCGTTCCTCACCCCCTGAGCCCCGCCGAGCCCGCGCCCGGGCGGCCGGCCGCCGCGCGCCACCGTCGCTTTCCGGCCAGGCGGGCGCCGTGCACGCCCCGTCGTCGCCGCGCTCCCGCCACCGTTCTGACCTGCGGGTTTCTCGGGTCCGCGCAGGTCCGTGCGGTGTCGGTGGGCGGGTGGTGAGGGCATGACGGGAGGCGGATACTATCGGTGGGGATTGCCCTCCCCACACCGACAGGAAGGGGCCGGTCGCGTGAGTGTGCTCGACGAGATCATCGAGGGAGTCCGCGTCGACCTCGCCGAGCGGCAGGCACGGGTCTCCCTGGACCAGCTCAAGGAGCGCGCAGCGGCGGCCCCGCCGGCGAAGGACGGGGTGGCCGCCCTCAAGGGCGACAGCGTCACCGTCATCTGCGAGGTCAAGCGCTCCAGCCCCTCCAAGGGCGCGCTGGCCGCCATCGCCGACCCGGCCGGGCTGGCCGCCGACTACGAGGCGGGCGGCGCCGCCGCGATCTCCGTGCTGACCGAGAAGCGCCGGTTCGGCGGCTCGCTCGACGACCTCACCGAGGTGCGCTCCCGGGTCGACATCCCGGTGCTGCGCAAGGACTTCATCGTCACCTCCTACCAGCTGTGGGAGGCCCGCGCCTACGGCGCCGACCTGGTGCTGCTGATCGTGGCCGCGCTGGACCAGCCGGCGCTGGTCTCCCTGGTGGAGCGCGCCGAGTCCATCGGCCTGACGCCGCTGGTCGAGGTCCATGACGAGGACGAGGCGGAGCGCGCCGTGGACGCCGGCGCCAGGATCATCGGCGTGAACGCCCGCGACCTGCGCACCCTGGAGGTCGACCGCTCCACCTTCGAGCGGGTGGCGCCGGAGATCCCCGACGGGATCGTCCGGGTCGCCGAGTCCGGCGTGCGCGGCCCGCACGACCTGATCGCCTATGCCAACGAGGGCGCCGACGCCGTGCTCGTCGGCGAGTCCCTGGTCACCGGGCGCGACCCGCGCTCCGCCGTCGCCGACCTGGTCGCCGCCGGCGCCCACCCGGCGCTGCGGCAGGGGCGCTGACGCGCCATGGCTCCCGAGCGGGGTGAGGGATCGCGCGACCGCCGCGCCCGGGCGGTCGGCCGGATCGCGCTGCGCGGCGCCAGGGGCGCCCGCCCGCGCGGCCCCCGCGCCCCCGCGCGCCGGGTGTTGGGCCGCAGGGTGCGGTACCACATCGGTTGCGAGCCCGGGCAGATCAACGGCCGCCGATGGCGGGTCCGGGCCGTCAGGCCCCGGCGCACCGGAGGCTGACCGGGGCGCGCGCCATCTCGCGCGCTCCGCGACCGACCGCCGCCGCTGAGTTCTCGACGTGCCTCGGCGTGCCGAGCGTGCCTCGGTGTGCCGAGCGCGTGCTCGGCGGTCCCCTGAGCGTTCTCGGTGTTTCCTCGCGTTCCCCCGCGCTCCTCATCCGCCGGGCGGGCGCCCCGCCGTACCCTCGGGGCCCCGACGCGTGGCCGCCGGCCGTGCTCCGCCGCAGGTCCGCAGCCGTGAATCCGGGTGCCCGTTCGCCCCATTGCCCGTATGCCCGTATGCCCGTATGCCCGTTCGGAAGGCAAGAGACATCGATGTCCGCTGAGTACTTCTATCCCGACCACGACGGCGAGGTGCCCGACGCCCGGGGGTACTTCGGTGCCTTCGGCGGCACCTTCGTCCCCGAGGCCCTGCGGGCCGCCATGGACGAGGTCGCCGCCGCCTACGAGAAGGCCAGGAACGACCCGGCCTTCGTCGCCGAGCTGGACGACCTGATGGTCAACTACGCCGGCCGGCCCAGCCCGCTGACCGAGGTGCCCCGGTTCGCCGAACACGCCGGCGGCGCCCGGGTCTTCCTCAAGCGGGAGGACCTCAACCACACCGGCTCCCACAAGATCAACAACGTGCTGGGCCAGGCCCTGCTCACCCGGCGGATGGGCAAGACCCGCGTCATCGCCGAGACCGGCGCCGGCCAGCACGGCGTCGCCACCGCCACCGCCTGCGCGCTCTTCGGCCTGAAGTGCACCATCTACATGGGCGAGATCGACACCGAGCGGCAGGCGCTCAACGTCGCCAGGATGCGGATGCTGGGCGCCGAGGTGATCGCGGTCTCCTCCGGCAGCCGCACCCTGAAGGACGCCATCAACGAGGCGTTCCGCGAGTGGGTGGCCACCGTCGACGAGACGCACTACCTCTTCGGAACGGCCGCCGGGCCGCACCCGTTCCCCGCGCTGGTGCGCGACTTCCACCGGGTCATCGGCGTCGAGGCCAGGCGGCAGATCCTTCAGCGGGTCGGCCGGCTGCCGGACGCCGTGGTGGCCTGCGTCGGCGGCGGCTCCAACGCCATCGGCCTCTTCCACCCCTTCGTGCCGGACGCCGAGGTGCGGCTGGTCGGCTGCGAGGCGGCGGGCCACGGCGTGGAGTCCGGGGAGCACGCGGCGACGCTGACCGCCGGCGAGCCCGGCATCCTGCACGGCTCGCGCTCGTTCGTCCTCCAGGACGACGAGGGCCAGATCACCGAGCCCTACTCGATCTCCGCCGGGCTCGACTACCCCGGCATCGGTCCCGAGCACGCCCACCTCAAGGCGAGCGGGCGCGGCGAGTACCGGCCGGTCACCGACGTCGAGGCGATGGAGGCGCTGCGGCTGCTCTCCCGCACCGAGGGCATCATCCCGGCCATCGAGTCCGCCCACGCGCTGGCCGGCGCGCTGGAGTTGGGCCGCGAGCTGGGCCCCGAGGCCGTGCTGGTGGTCAACCTCTCGGGGCGCGGCGACAAGGACATGGACACCGCCGCCCGGTACTTCGGGCTCTACGACGGCGAGGAGAACGACCGGTGAGCGGACAACTCGATCTGCTGAGCAGCACGCTGGCCGAGGCACGGGCGGCCGGCCGCGCCGCGCTGGTCGGCTACTTCCCGGCCGGCTTCCCCACGGTGGACGGCGGGGTGCGGGCCGTGACCGCGATGGTGGAGGGCGGCTGCGACATCATCGAGATCGGACTGCCGCACAGCGACCCGGTGTTGGACGGCCCGGTCATCCAGACCGCCGACGACATCGCGCTGCGCGGCGGGGTGCGGATCGCCGACGTGCTGCGCACGGTGCGCGAGGTGCACGCGGCGACCGGCGTGCCGGTGCTGGTGATGACCTACTGGAACCCGGTGGACCGCTATGGCCCCGAGCGGTTCGCGGCCGAGCTGGCCGAGGCAGGCGGCGCCGGCTGCATCCTGCCCGACCTGCCGGTCGAGGAGTCCGACGCCTGGCGGAAGGCGGCCGAACAGCACTCCCTGGCCACGGTGTTCGTCGTCGCGCCCAGCAGCAGGGACGAGCGGCTGGCCACCATCACGGCGGCCGGCAGCGGCTTCGTGTACGCGGCCTCGCTGATGGGCGTCACCGGTGGCCGGGCCACCGTCAGCGCCCAGGCCGCGACGCTGGTGGAACGCACCAGGGCGACCACCGAACTCCCGGTCTGCGTGGGGCTCGGCGTCTCCAACGAGGCGCAGGCCGCCGAGGTCGCGGGCTTCGCCGACGGGGTGATCGTCGGCTCCGCGTTCGTCAGGGTGGTGCTGGACCACCTGGAGGACGAGGCCGGCGGGTTGGAGCGACTGCGGGCGCTGGCCGGCGAGTTGGCGCGGGGGGCGCGCTCCGGGCGCTGATCCCGAACGACCGGGGCGCGCGCCGTTCGCGCGCGCCCCGGCTGTCGGTGGTGACCGGTACAGTCGGCGCATGGGGATCGAGGGGAAGCCGCCGGAGGGCACGGCGGGGAACGCGGGGGAGCAGGCGGGGGACCGGGGGCCCGAGGAGATAGCGTGGCAGCCGCCGACCACGGTGGAGGAGCGGCTCTACGCGGCCGGGCTGGCCGCCGACTGGCCCACGTTCTTCGAGGTGCTCGCCGGCACCGACCTCTTTCTGCCCACCTCCAGGGAGCTGGCCGACGCGGTGCCGGGGCGCCTGCGGTTCAGCCCGTTCCACCACCCGGACGTCGAGGGGCTCTGCCTGCCGGTCTTCACGCGGGGGATGCTGTCGCCGCCGGTCGAGGACCGGGTCTTCGAGCGGTGTTCGTTCGCCGCGCTGGCCAAGCAGTGGCCCCGCCCGGCCCGTTGGCTCGCGGTCAACCCGGGCACGCCGGTGGAGACCCTGCTGCCGGCCGACCCGCGCAAGTGGAAGCGGCAGGCCAGGCACGGCGCCGAGGAGCGCCAGCTCAAGACGCTGTGGACGGGGCACCGCGGCGGTCCCCTCGCGCACGGCATGGCCTGCGGCTCCCTGCTGCTGGTCAACAACGGCACGCTCTGGAACCAGCTCGGCTGGCAGAGCGGCGGGTACACGGAGGAGAAGGAGCTGCTGCGCGCCTGGTGGGGCGTGACCAACCGGGCGCAGTGGCTCGGCATCCTCCAGCGCCTGCTGACCGGCCAGGTCATCTCGCCCGCCTGGGAGTTCGTGCTGTGGGTGCGGCAGCTGATGGTCCAGCGGTCCGGCTCGCCGCCGGACCCGGTGGCGTGGCGGGAGGGCGCCGAGCGGATGCTGCTGGCCAGGACCGCCGAGGAGGTCGACCGCACCGGCCGGCCGCCGGAGTACGACCTGGACGCGGACATCGGCCTCGCCCATGAGCTGATCGGCCGGGTGCTGCGGTACGAGGCGCGGTTCCGTGCCGACGGGCTGCTGACCGACGACGGCTGCGTGCGTTCCGTGCTCGCCTGGGACCTGGGGCGCGCCTCCTGCATGGCGCGTTGGGGCCTGGGCGCGGGGTTCGCCACGCTGGAGGAGACGGAGCGCGCGGTGCTGCGCTCCGGCGAGGGCGCCCGCCAGATCTACGACTCCTGGGGGGAGTTCGCGGCCGGCTATGTGCTGGGGCGCTGTCTCCACTTCGACAGCGAGGAGTTCGGCGACTGGTACACGGAGATGGTCGAGGTGTTCCGCGTGCTGACCACCGACCCGGAGAGCCCGTGGCTGAGCGTCCCCTGGGAGCAGCCGGCGGTGGACCTGACGGACCGTTGACGGGCGTTCGACGGGTTCGACAGGCGTTCGACGGGCGGTTGGCGCCGGTTGACGCACGTTGACGCCGGGTGAACGCCCGGCGGCGGCCGCGCGCGCTGGTCCGACGGGAACGCCCGGAAAGGGTCTACGGTGACCGTTATGCGTGTACTGGTCACCGGAGGAGCCGGTTTCATCGGCTCACACATCGTGGAAGAGCTGCTGGCGGCGGGACATGAGCCGACGGTGCTGGACATCAGGCCGCCCGTGCCGGGCGAGCCGTTCGAGCAAGTCCCCTGGGTGCGCGCCGACATCCGCGACCCGCAGGCCCTGGCCCGGGCGCTGCCGGGGATGGACGCGGTCTGCCACCAGGCCGCGATGGTCGGCCTGGGCAAGGACTTCTCGGACGCGCCCGAGTACGTCGGGGTCAACGACCTGGGCACCGCCGGGCTGCTGGCGGCGATGACCGAGGCGGGGGTGCGCGACCTGCTGCTGGCCGGCTCGATGGTGGTGTACGGCGAGGGGCGTTACGACTGCCTGCGGCACGGTCAGGTCAGGCCGGGGCCGCGCCGGGTGGGCGACCTGGAGGTGGGGCGCTTCGAGCCGCCCTGCCCCGAGTGCGGCGCCCCGCTGGTTCCCGGGCTGGTCGACGAGGACGACCCGGTGGACCCGCGCAGCGTCTACGCGGCCACCAAGCTGGCCCAGGAGAACCTGGCCTCCGCCTGGGCGCGGGACGTCGGCGGGCGGGCGATCGTGCTGCGCTACCACAACGTCTACGGCGACCGGATGCCGCGCGACACGCCCTACGCCGGCGTCGCCGCGTTCTTCCGCTCGGCCCTTGAGGCGGGCCGGCCGCCCCGGGTCTTCGAAGACGGCGCCCAGCGGCGGGACTTCGTCCATGTGACGGATGTGGCCAGGGCCAACGTCGCCGCCCTGGCGGCGTTGGCCGACCGGCCGGCCGGCAGCGTGCGGGCCTACAACACCGGCAGCGGACAGCCGCACACCGTCGGCGAGCTGGCCGCCGCGCTGGCGGCGGCGCGCGGCGGGCCGGCGCCGGAGACCACCGGCGAGTTCCGGCTGGGCGACGTGCGGCACATCACCGCCTCGTCGGCCCGGCTGCACAAGGAGCTGAACTGGTCCCCCCGGGTGGAGTTCGCCGAGGGCGTCGCCCGCTTCGCCGCCGCCCCGCTCCGCGCCGTCTGACCCCCTGACTCCGTGCCTCCCGTCTGCGTCCGTTCCGCGCCCGGCCCCGAACGGCCGGGCGCGGACGGGATTCTCGGGCTGGTTCGATCCGAGGCGGGCCCGGTGCGGCACCGGTCAACCCGCCGCCGCGCGGCGCCGGTCCGGGGGAGGAAAACCACCGCATCGAGTGGCGTTCCCGGCGCGTTGACCCCCGCCTCCCGCACCCGCCCCCGCCCGCGCTGTCACACTCCCCGGCACGCGCCCGCCCGGCATCCCGGCGGGGAACACCCGGCGAACGCCCCGCCAATCCCGAGAATCGAACGCCGGGTTTTATCAGCGCTTTTGTCCAGATATACGGCGTATGTCTTCGTAGGGTATGCCGGGTGACCAACCATTCATCCCCGCGGGGCGACCTGGTGTTGCCCTGCCTGAACGAGGCCGAGGCCCTCCCCTGGGTCCTCGACCGGGTCCCCGAGGGCTGGCGGGCCATCGTGGTGGACAACGGCTCGACCGACGGCTCCGCCGAGATCGCCGAACGACGGGGCGCGCGGGTGGTGTTCGAGCCACGCCGAGGCTTCGGCGCCGCCTGCCACGCCGGACTGCTGGCGGCCACCGCCGAACTGGTGGCGTTCTGCGACTGCGACGCCACCCTCGACCCCGGCGAACTGCCCCGGGTCGCCGCCCCCGTGGCGGCCGGCGACGCCGACCTGGTGCTCGCCCGCCGCCGACCGTCCGACCGGGGCGCGTGGCCGCTGCACGCCCGGGTCGGCAACCAGGCGCTCTCCCGGCTGCTGCGCCGCCGCACCGGGCTGCGCCTGCGCGACCTGGGCCCGATGCGGGTGGCCCGCAGAACCGCCCTGCTCGCCCTCGACCTGACCGACCGGCGCAGCGGCTACCCGCTCCAGATGGTGGTGAACGCGGCCGACGCCGGCTGGCGGGTGGTGGAGACCGAGGTGCCCTACCGGCCCCGCGTCGGCGCCTCCAAGGTGACCGGCACCTGGCGCGGGACCTGGCACGCCGTGCACGACATGCGGGAGGTACTGAAGTGAACCGTTCGCCGGCCGCCCCAGCGCCGGGGCCCACGCTGCTGGTCATCGCCAAGGAGCCCGTGCCCGGGCGGGTCAAGACCCGGCTGACGCCGCCGTTCACCCCCGTCGAGGCAGCCGAACTGGCCGAGGCCGCGCTCGCCGACACGCTCCACGCGCTGCTGCGCGTCCCCGCCACCCGCCGGGTGCTGGTGCTCGAAGGCCGCCCCGGGCCCTGGCTCCCGCCCGGCTGGGCGGTGGTCGAGCAGTGCGACGGCGGCCTCGACCAGCGGATCGCCGCCGCGTTCGCCGGGTGTACCGGGCCCACCCTCCTGGTGGGCATGGACACCCCGCAGCTGACGCCCGAACTGCTGGCCCCGGCCACCGGCCCCGACAGCTGGCCGCCGGGCCGCGCCTGGCTCGGCCCGGCCGAGGACGGCGGGTTCTGGGCGCTCGGCCTCGCCGAGCCCCGCCCCGACCTGGTGCTCGGCGTGCCGATGTCGACCCCGCACACCGGCCGCGACCAGCGCCTGAGGCTGCTGGCCCGGGGGTTGAGCGTCCGGGAGCTGCCGCCGTTGCGCGACGTTGACACGGCGGCCGACGCCGCCGAGGTCGCGGGCCTGCACCCCGGCGGCCGGTTCGCCGCTACCTGGGGCCGGCTGGCCCGACCGGCCCCACCGGCCCGCCAGCCCGTCGAGGCCGGCCCGGCGGCGGGAGGCCGGGGACGATGACCACGACGGCCACCACCACGACCGCATGGTCGACCGACCCCTACACGCTGGCGCTGCGCGCCGGCCGTGGCCCGCTCTTCCTGCGCCGCGCCGACGGCCACCGCCTCCGCCTGGAGGTCGAACGCTGGTGCCGCCACCCGGACGCCGCCGACCGCACCGTGCTGGACCGCTGCGTCGGCACCGTGCTGGACGTGGGCTGCGGCCCGGGGCGGATGGTGACGGCGCTGGCCAGGCAGGCCCGGCCGGCCCTGGGCATCGACACCGCCTGGGCCGCCGTCCGGCACACCCGCGACCACGGCGGCCTCGCGCTGCACGCCTCCGTCTTCGACGCCCTCCCGGACGAGGGCCGCTGGGACAGCCTGCTGCTCATGGACGGCAACGTCGGCATCGGCGGCGACCCGCCGGCGCTGCTCCGCCGGCTCGGTCAACTGGCCGCCCCCGGCGGCCTGTTGCTGGTGGAGACGGCGGGCGCCGAGCTGGACGAGCGGTTCGACGCCTGGCTGGACGACGACCGGGGCGGCACCAGCCCCGCGTTCCCCTGGGCCAGGGTCGGCCCGCGCGCGCTGTGCGGCCACGCGGAGAGCGCCGGCTGGCAGCCGGTCGCCCACTGGCGGGCCGGCGCCCGCCCGTTCCTCGCGCTGCGCCACGGCTGAGCCCACGACCCCCGGTCCGCTCCGGCGGGCCGGGGGAGTACGCACACCCCGGCCGCGCTACCCGCGCCCCCGCCGCGCGCCCCGCGCCGCCCACCGTTGCCGCGCCACCCCCGCCGCCGTCAGCAGCGCCACCACGCCCAACGCCACCGCCAGCCCGCGCGGATAGTCCAGCGGCAGCGACGTCGGATAGCGCGCCTCGTTCCGCCGCAGCAGCGGCGGCAGTGCCACCAGCACCAGACAGCCGCCCGTCAGCAGCCCCGCGCGCAGCGCCCCGCGCCCCGGCACCCGCCGAACCGCCCACCCCACCAGCAGCACCAACGGCACCAGCAGCAGGTCGTGCGCCAGCAGCACCCCCAGCAGCCAGCCGCCCACCCGCGCCGGAACGCCCTCGTCCGTGCCCGTCCACAGCAGCCGGACGCCCGCCGCCAGCAGCACCAACCCGGCGGCCGACAGCGCCAGTTGACCGGCGCGCACCCACCGCGCATCCTCGCCGCTCACCGCAGCACCTCGATCCGCGCCACCCACTTCGTCTGCCACACCCCGGGCCGGTTCGGCGCGATGATCCGCGCCGGAAAGCCGTGGTCCAGGCTCAGCACCTCCCCGTTGACCCGCAGCGCCAGCAGCGTCAACGGGTCCCGGACATATCCGGCCGGCATCTCCATCACCCGGTAGCCCCCGCTGCGCTGCGCCGAGACCACCCGCACCGACGCCCCCTCGGCCGCGCCCACCCGGCGCAGCAGGTCCGAAAGCCGCACCCCGGTCCACTCCGCCGAGGCGCTCCACCCCTCCACACACGCGATCGGCAGCCGCTCCGTGTGCTGCGGCAACGCCCGCAACGCGCCCAGCGACAGCCGTTCCTCGCGCTCCCCGACCACCGTCAACCGCCAGTCGGGAGAGGTCAGTTCCGCCGCGTCGACCCCGGCTGCCGCCGCGCTCCGGTTGATCGGCAGGCCCTGCGTGGTGCCCGCCGTGCCCGGCTCCGGATCGCGCGGCGCCAACAGGTTCAACGGGCGCAGCGGCGTCGCCGTCTGCCCCACCGTCGTCAGCGTCACCGCCGCCACCCCCGCGCCCATGCCCCGCAGCAGCGACCTGCGGTCCGCCTCGACCGGATCGCCCGCCACCCGCCGCCAGCCCGCCACCACAAGACCCAGCCGCACCCCCACATGCAGCAGCAGCGAACCGGCCAACACCCAGGCCAGCGCCCAGTGCACCGGCTTGAACGGAAACGGCCACGGATACCACTGGGTGATGTTCGTCAGGCCCAGCAGCACCTCCAGCAGCGCCGCCGAGACCAGCACCGCGATCGACAGCCGGTCCAACGCGTTCGCCACCGACCGCACCGGCGGCCAGACGAACAGCCGGGGATACACCACCCACAGCTTCACCAGCAGCAGCGGCACCAGCGCGATCCCGCACGCCACATGGAGGCCCTGCGTCACCCGGTAACCCCACACCGGCCGGGTCGGCAGCAGCGGCGCCAGCCAGCCCGGCGGGGTCTGCACCCCGTGGCTGACCAGCCCCGTCAGAAAGCAGACCAGCACCCCGAGCCCCAGCCAGCGCCCCACCGCCGTCGCCGTCCGCGCGTCGTGCAGCCGTTCGCTGAACCGGGGCAGCGGCGGCGCCGGCAGCCTCACCAGGTCGTCCGATACAGGTGGTTGACCAGCAGCGCCATCACCACCTGGGCCGCCAGCCACCACCGCGCCCGCCGCCGCGGCAGCAGCGCCGTCACCGGCAGCAGCCACACCACGAACGGCAGCCAGATCCGCTCCGTCTCCGCCTTGCTCATCCCCGACAGGTCCGCCACCAGCAGCGCGCCCACTGCCGAGGCCACCAGCACCACCAACGCCCGGTACCCCTCGGGCGCCCGCCGCCCCGGCGCCAACCCCCGCAGCGAGCCGACCAGTCGAGGCCCCCACTGCCACAGCGCCGCCGCCGTCGCCAGCCCCACCGTCAACACCTGCGCGGCGACGTTCGCCCACACGAAGTACCCGTAGGGGCGCTGGCCGCCCGCGCCCGCGAAGTACCGCTCGACCAGCACCTGATAGCCCTCGTACCACCAGAAGCCCCCGGCCGTGAACGCCACCACCCAGACCGCCACGCCCCACAGCACATACGGCACCGGCCGCCACTCCCGCGTCAACAGCAGCACCGCCACCCCGACCAGCGCCATCAGCGTCAACCCGTAGGACAGGTAGCACAGCAGCCCGAACAGCAGGCCCGAACCGAACGCCGCGCCCCGCCAACGCCACCCCGGCGCACGCCCCCGGCCGCGCGCCGCCAGCGCCAACAGCGCCACCGCCCAGGCGCCCACCGCCGCGAAGTACGCGTCCGCCGACACCCCCAGCCACACCGCCGCCGGCGCCCACACCAGGAACGGCGCCGCCCGCCGCGCCAGCCGCTCCCCGGCCAGCAGCCGCACGGTCACCAGCACGGCGGCCGGCACGCTCGCCGCCCACAGCACGCAGAACATCGACGCCCAGATCCCGCCGTGCAGCCCGATCCGGTCCAGCAGCGCGAACGTCAACGTCGCGCCCGGCGGATGACCGGCCACATGCGCCGGCCAGTTGTCCACCGCGTCGATCGGGATGCGCGCGACAAAGCCGTCCAGGAAGTGGCCCCAGCCCGGCATCGCGTTGATCTCGTCGACCGACCGCAGATACTCGTGCTTGGTCTCCAGGTTGTTGACCACGCCCCGGTGCCAGCCGTCGATCCACGCCAGCACCAGCAGCCAGCCGGTCGACGCCGCCCAACTCGCCACCAGCAGCGCCCGCCACGGCAGCCGGCGCGCCACCGTCGGCCCGTAGAGCACCCCGAGCCCCGCCGCCAGCAGCGCCGGAACCGTCCCGGGACCCAGGTGCGGCGACCAGCTCGCCAGCAGCGGCGGCGACTGGAGCCGCAGCCGGTCGCCGTCGTTGAGCGCCGTGCCGATCACCGCCGACGCGGCGAAGAGCACCGCAGCGACCGCCGCCGCCACCAGTTCCCCGCGCCACCCCGCGTCCGGCGGCTCGCCGGCCGCCGGCGCGGGCGGCGGACCCGCCCCCACCTCGTCCTTCACGTCCTGCTCGGTCACCTGCCGCACGCCCGGGGGCTCAACGCTCGGAGATCTCACACCAGGGGGAACGACCGCCCCCGGGCCGCGTCACCGACCCCCGCCCGGCTGGACGCGCCCGTTCCGGGGCGTGTCCTGGCCGGCCCGGTGTCGTTTGGCCAGGCGTGAGCGCACGGAACCGACAACAACAGCAGCAGGCACAGCGCAGCGCCAGGGAGCGACTGCGGGAGGAACGCGAGCGGCAGCGCGCCGGGGAACGCCGGCTGCGGCTGGTCAAGATCGGCGGCATCGCCGCGCTGGTCCTGGCCATCGCGGCGGGCGCCGGCTTCCTGGCGGCCGGCAGCGGCAACGACGACGACAACGCGGGCCCGGCGGCCGCCCCCATCGCCGTCGGGGAACGCTCGGCACCCGCGGTGCTGACCGTCTACGAGGACTTCCGCTGCCCGGCCTGCGCCCAGTTCGAGAACGCGTTCCGCTCCACCATCAACGAGCTGACCGAGGCCGGCCAGCTCCGCGTCGACTACCACCTCGTCACCATCATCGACGGCAACATGCGCGGCAGCGGCTCCCGTTACGCCGCCAACGCCGCCGCCTGTGCCCGCGACCAGGGCGCCTTCCCCCAGTACCACGACGTGCTCTTCCAGAACCAGCCGGCGGAGACCGACGACGCCTTCGCCGACAAGTCCCGGCTGATCGAGCTGGCCCGGGAGATCGAACCGCTCGACAACGAGACCTTCCGCGCCTGCGTGCAGGACGGCACCCACGACGACTGGGTGAGCCGCTCCAACGCGGACTTCCTGGACGGCGAGTACAACGCCACCCCCACGGTGTTGCTCAACGGCGAGCGCCTGGGCCAGGGCGGCGACCCGTTGACCCCCGAGCACCTGCGGGAACGCGTGGCCGAGCTGGTGGGCTGAGCCGGGAGGGCAGGACACGGTTCGGTTAAGCGGCCCTCCGGATTCCATGGGGGACCCGGGGGCACGGTAGCGTCGGCTGCACCATGGAGATCCTTGCCGCTATCCCCAGTCCAGGCACCAGCGAGATCGAGCTGGGGCCCCTGCCGTTGCGCGGCTATGCGCTGTGCATCATCATCGGCGTCTTCCTGGCCATCTGGCTGGGCGGCCGACGTTGGGTACAACGCGGAGGCCAGCCGGGCACGGTGGCCGACATCGCCGTCTGGGCGGTGCCGTTCGGCCTGATCGGCGCGCGGATCTACCACGTGGTGACCGACAACCAGCTGTACTTCGGCGAGGGGCGCGACCCCGTCGACGCGTTCAAGATCTGGGACGGCGGTATCGGCATCTGGGGCGCGATCGCCGGCGGCGCGTTCGGCGCCTGGATCGCCTGCCGCCGACGCGGCATCGCGCTCCCGCCGATGGCCGACGCGATCGCCCCCGGCATCGCGTTCGCCCAGGCCATCGGGCGCTGGGGCAACTGGTTCAACCAGGAGCTGTACGGCCGCGAGACCGACCTGCCGTGGGCCGTCGAGATCGACAACGGCCTGGACACCGGGACGTTCCACCCGACGTTCCTCTACGAGTCGCTGTGGTGCCTGGGCGTCGGCCTGCTGGTGATCTGGGCCGACCGCAGGTTCCGGCTGGGCCACGGGCGGGCGTTCGCGCTGTATGTCGCGGCGTACACAGTCGGCCGGTTCTGGATCGAGTACCTGCGGATCGACGAGGCGCACGAGTTCCTGGGCCTGCGGCTCAACAACTGGACGTCGATCGTCGTCTTCCTGGCCGCCGTCGCCTACCTCGTCCTCTCCGCCCGCAGCCACCCCGGCCGCGAGGAGAACGTCGAACCCCGCCCCGACGGCGAGGACGGCTCCGACGCGGACGGCTCCGGCGCCGAGGGCGCCGAAGCCGAGGCGGACGGGGGCGCGGCCGGCGCCGAGGACGCGGAGCCGTCGTCGGCGGAGCCGTCCGCCGACGGCGAGGACGCGAAGCCCGGGAAGGCCCAGGCCACGACCCTGGAGAAGGCGAAGCCTTCGGCGGAGCCGGACGCGGAGGAGTCAGCGGACCGCTCCGAGGAGACCGCCGACGAGCCGGCCACCAAGGACGAATCCGAGACCGCCGAGAACGCCGACGAGGGCATCACGACGGCGAAGTCCGCCGAGAAGTAAACGACGCGGCCTGGCCGGTGGCCCAGCGCCCAGGCGCGGCCTCGGCCGTGCTGCCCCAAGCGGGCGGGCGCCTCGCGCGAAGCCTCGCGCCCCCGGCTTGGCCGCGCGCAGCGCGGCTGCGCGATGCGCAAGCTGTTGTCCCCGCGCGAGCGGCCCTGTCCGCAGTGCGCGGTGCGGCAGCACACCGGGTGGATTCGATGAACGCCTCGCCGGCTTTACGCGGTCACGCACCAGCCGTGATCCCCGGCCCTCGTGGGAGACACCGCAAAGCCCATGCCCCGCTCGCGCTGAGAGCCCCACGCAGCCGGGTGCCGCACCCGGCGTGATGCGCCCGCCGCCGCGCCGCCCACCCACCGGGCGAGCTGCCCCGCGCGGAGCGCGCCCGCGCAGACGCCGCGCCGCGCACGGCGCCGCATCCGCCACGCGCCAAGCGCCGCGCGCATCGCGCGCCCCCGCGCCGGCGCGAGTTTGTGCACACGCCGAGTCGCGCCCGACGCCCCGTCCGCCACGCCCCATGCGGCAGCGCGAACCGCGCGCACGCGCCCGCCTGCGCCGACCTGCGCGCCGCGTAAAGTTCGCGCCGGCGCGAAGCCGCCCGCGCGCAGCGCGAAGCCCGTACTCCGCGCGGCAGCGCGAAGCGCGCATCGTGCCCCGCGCGCCCCGCGCGGCAGCGCCTCCCGCTAAGCCGCGCACAGCGCGAAGCCGCCCGCGCGGCAGGCGCCTCCCGCTAAGCCGCGCGCAGCGCGGCTGCGCCGTCCGCCCGCACCCCGCGCGGCAGCGCGCCCCGCACCCCGCGCGGCAGCGCGCCCCGCGCCTCCCGCCAAGCCGCGCGCAGCGCGGCTGCGCGGTCCGCCAGCACGCCGCGCTTCGCGCGGCCCCGCGGAAGGATCATGGTGGGTGCCGCGTTGCGAATGTGGCGGGACGGGCGAGCGAAGGAGACGTGAGATGGCCGGGGCCGAGGCGCACCACCAGCATCGGGACGTGCAGGGCGGCTGGCTGCGGCCCGCCGTCTTCGGGGCCATGGACGGCCTCGTCTCCAACCTCGGCCTGATCAGCGGCGTCGCCGGCTCCTCCGCGTCCTCGCAGACGATCGTCGTCGCCGGAATGGCCGGCATGGCGGCCGGCGCCTTCTCGATGGCGGCGGGGGAGTACACATCCGTGGCCGCCCAGCGCGAGCTGGTCCTCGCCGAACTGGCGGTGGAACGCGCCGAGTTGACCCGGCATCCGGAGGACGAGCTGGCCGAGCTGGCCGGGGTGTTCGAGGCCAGGGGCGTCGAGCCCGGCCTGGCCCGCGAGGTGGCCAGGCAGCTGTCGGTCGATCCCGAGCAGGCGTTGGAGATCCACGCCAGGGAGGAGCTGGGCGTCGGCCCGGCCGACCTGCCCTCGCCGCTGGTGGCGGCGGCCTCCTCGTTCGGCGCCTTCGCGCTGGGGGCGCTGCTGCCCGTGGCGCCCTATCTGCTGGGCGCCGCCTCGCTCTGGCCCGCCGTGCTGGTGGCGCTGGTCGGCCTGTTCGTCTGCGGCGCGCTGGTGGCCCGGGTCACCGCGCGGCCCTGGTGGTTCAGCGGCCTCCGGCAGCTGGCGCTGGGCGCCGCCGCGGCCGGGCTGACCTATCTGCTGGGCACGGTCTTCGACACGGCCGTCGGTTGACCTACCCTGGACCACGGCCTCACCGAGAACCACCCGAGACCCCCCGAGACCGGTCAAGACCGTTCAAGATCGGTCCGAGTCGGGAATACGCCGTTCATGGGCCCCGTTGGTCCATTTGGCGTGCTTCGAGGTGAGCTTTTGTTTCTCGCTGGTTTCACTTCGAGGACGACGGGCATGTGCCAGGACGCCCTACGGACAGCGGCGTCCGCGGCGTCAGGCGATCAGGAGGGGTCATTCCGGCCCAACTCCGGCGCGTTCCCCCAGAACAAAGTCCGTATCGTGGACTGCGGTATCCGCTTCCCGGGAATCGGGTCATCGTGTAACCTGCGTGAAAATTTAAGCAACGCCAGGGCCAACGTCGTCCCTCGGAAGCCAACAGACCAAGACGACGACGGGAGAGCCGATGCGTTCTGCGTCCCACCCGGTTAAGCAGGGGATGTACGACCCGCGCAACGAGCACGACGCATGTGGCGTCGGCTTCGTGGCCACTCTCACCGGCGAGGCCAGCCATCAGCTGGTTGACCAGGCGCTTTCCGTCCTGCGCAATCTCGAACACCGTGGGGCCACCGGCTCTGACCCGGACACCGGCGACGGTGCCGGCATCCTGATCCAGATCCCGGACGCTTTCCTGAGGGAGAACGTCCCCTTCGAACTGCCGCCCGTCGGCGGCTACGCCGTGGGTCTGGCCTTCCTCCCCACCGACGAGGCCGAGCGGAACGCCGCCGTCGCCCGGGTCGAGGAGATCGCCGAATCGGAGAGCCTCTCCGTTCTGGGCTGGCGCGAGGTGCCCGTCGCCCCGCAGCTGCTGGGCGCGGCGGCCCGCGAGACGATGCCGGTCTTCCGGCAGCTCTTCGTCGCCGACGCCGCCGCCGAGGGAGAGGCCGCGCGCACCGGTCTCGACCTGGACCGCATCGTCTTCGCGCTGCGCAAGCGCGCCGAGCGAGAGGCCGGGATCTACTTCCCCTCGCTCTCCAGCCGCACGATCGTCTACAAGGGGATGCTGACCACCGGGCAGCTGGAGCCGTTCTACCCGGACCTCTCCGACCGCCGGCTGACCAGCGCCATCGCGCTGGTGCACTCGCGGTTCTCCACCAACACCTTCCCGTCCTGGCCGCTGGCCCACCCGTACCGCTTCGTCGCGCACAACGGCGAGATCAACACCGTGCAGGGCAACCGAAACTGGATGCGCGCGCGGGAGTCGCAGCTGGCCACCGGGCTGTTCGGGGACCCCGAGCGGCTGGAGCGGGTCTTCCCGATCTGCACGCCCGAGGCGTCCGACTCGGCGACGTTCGACGAGGTGCTGGAGCTGCTGCACCTGGGCGGCCGTTCGCTGCCGCACGCGGTGCTGATGATGGTGCCCGAGGCGTGGGAGAACCACCCCTCGATGGACCCGGCCCGGCGGGCGTTCTACCAGTACCACTCCACGATGATGGAGCCCTGGGACGGCCCGGCCTGTGTCACGTTCACCGACGGCGTCCAGGTCGGCGCCGTGCTGGACCGCAACGGGCTGCGCCCCGGCCGCTACTGGGTCACCGACGACGGCTTCGTGGTGCTCTCCTCCGAGGTCGGCGTGCTGGACATCGACCAGGCCAGGGTGGTGCGCAAGGGCCGCCTCCAGCCGGGCCGGATGTTCCTGGTGGACACCGCCGAGCACCGGATCATCGAGGACGACGAGATCAAGGAGGCGCTGGCCGCCGAGCACCCCTACGCGGAGTGGCTCCAGGACGGCCTGATCGAGCTGGCCGACCTGCCGCAGCGCGAGCATGTGGTGCACACCCACGCCTCGGTCGCCCGCCGCCAGCAGACCTTCGGGTACACCGAGGAGGAGCTGCGCGTCCTGCTGACGCCGATGGCGAGGACCGGCGCCGAGCCGATCGGCTCGATGGGCACCGACACCCCGATCGCCGCGCTCTCCGACCGGCCCCGGCTGATCTTCGACTACTTCACCCAGCTGTTCGCGCAGGTCACCAACCCGCCGCTGGACGCGATCCGGGAGGAGCTGGTCACCTCGCTGCTCTCCGCGCTCGGCCCGCAGGGCAACCTGCTGGAGCCGACGCCCGCGTCCTGTCGCAGCGTGACGCTGCCGTTCCCGGTGATCGACAACGACGAGCTGGCCAAGCTCATCCACGTCAACGCCGACGGCGACCTGCCCGGCTTCGCCGCCACCACGCTCTCCGGGCTGTACCGGGTCGCCGGCGGCGGCGAGGCGCTGGCCCGGCGGCTGGACGAGATCTGCGCCGAGGCCGACGCGGCCATCGCCGAGGGCGCGCGGGTCATCGTGCTCTCCGACCGGCACTCGGACGCCGAGCACGCGCCGATCCCCTCGCTGCTGCTCACCTCGGCCGTGCACCACCACCTGATCCGCACCAAGCAGCGCACCCAGGTGGGGCTGCTGGTCGAGGCGGGCGACGTGCGCGAGGTGCACCACGTGGCGCTGCTGATCGGCTACGGCGCCGCCGCCGTCAACCCGTACCTGGCCATGGAGACCGTCGAGGACCTGGTCGCCCGGGGCACCTACCTGCCGGACGTGGACGCCGAGACCGCCATCGGGAACCTGATCAAGGCACTCGGCAAGGGCGTGCTGAAGGTGATGTCCAAGATGGGCATCTCCACCGTCGCCTCCTACCGGGGCGCGCAGGTCTTCGAGGCGATCGGCCTGGACGAGGCGTTCGTTGACCGGTACTTCCACGGCACCACCACCAAGATCGGCGGCGCGGGCCTGGACGTGATCGCCCGCGAGGTCGCCGCCCGGCACGCCAAGGCGTACCCGGCCTCGGGCGTGGCGTCGGCGCACCGCACCCTCGACATCGGCGGCGAGTACCAGTGGCGCCGCGAGGGCGAGCCGCACCTGTTCGACCCGGAGGCCGTGTTCCGGCTCCAGCACTCGACGCGCGAGGGCCGCTACGACATCTTCCGCCAGTACACCCAGCGGGTGAACGAGCAGGCCGAGCGGCTGATGACGCTGCGCGGGCTGTTCCGGCTCAAGGAGGGCGCCCGCCCGCCGGTGCCGCTGGAGGAGGTCGAGCCGGTCAGCGAGATCGTCAAACGGTTCTCCACCGGCGCGATGAGCTACGGCTCCATCTCGCGGGAGGCGCACGAGACGCTGGCCATCGCCATGAACCGGCTGGGCGCCAAGTCCAACACCGGCGAGGGCGGCGAGGACCCGGAGCGGCTGGTCGACCCGGAGCGGCGCAGCGCGATCAAGCAGGTCGCCTCGGGCCGGTTCGGCGTCACCAGCGAGTACCTGGTGCACGCGGACGACATCCAGATCAAGATGGCGCAGGGCGCCAAGCCCGGCGAGGGCGGCCAGCTGCCCGGCCACAAGGTCTACCCGTGGGTCGCCAAGACCCGGCACTCCACGCCGGGCGTCGGCCTGATCTCGCCGCCGCCGCACCACGACATCTACTCGATCGAGGACCTGGCGCAGCTGATCCACGACCTGAAGAACGCCAACCCGGCGGCCCGCATCCACGTGAAGCTGGTCTCCGAGGTCGGCGTGGGCACCGTCGCCGCCGGCGTCTCCAAGGCGCACGCCGACGTGGTGCTGATCTCCGGGCACGACGGCGGCACCGGCGCCTCGCCGCTGACCTCGCTCAAGCACGCGGGCGGGCCCTGGGAGTTGGGCCTGGCCGAGACCCAGCAGACGCTGCTGCTCAACGGGCTGCGCGACCGCATCGTGGTGCAGACCGACGGCCAGCTGAAGACGGGCCGGGACGTGCTGATCGCGGCGCTGCTCGGCGCCGAGGAGTACGGCTTCGCCACCGCGCCGCTGGTGGTCTCCGGCTGTGTGCTGATGCGGGTCTGCCACCTCGACACCTGCCCGGTCGGCATCGCCACCCAGAACCCGGAGCTGCGCTCGCGGTTCACCGGCAAGCCCGAGTTCGTGGTCAACTTCTTCGAGTTCATCGCCGAGGAGGTCCGCGAGCTGCTGGCCGAGCTGGGCTTCCGCAGCCTGGCCGAGGCGGTCGGACACGCCGAGCTGCTGGACGTCTCCCGGGCGGTCAACCACTGGAAGGCGCAGGGCCTGGACCTGGCCCCGCTGCTGCACGTGCCGGACCTGCCGGAGGGCGCGGCCCGCCGCGCGGTCGTCGAGCAGGACCACGGGCTGGCCAAGGCGCTGGACAACGAGCTGATCCGGCTGGCCGCCGACGCGCTGTCCGCCGAGCGGGCCGAGGACGCCCAGCCGGTGCGCGCGCAGGTCGCCGTCCGCAACATCAACCGCACCGTCGGCACCATGCTCGGCAACGCGGTGACCAGGCGGTTCGGCGGCGCGGGGCTGCCCGACGGGACCATCGACATCACCTTCACCGGCTCGGCCGGCCAGTCGTTCGGCGCCTTCGTGCCGCGCGGAGTGACGCTCCGCCTGGAGGGCGACGCCAACGACTACGTCGGCAAGGGCCTCTCGGGCGGCCGGCTGGTGGTCCGGCCGGACCGGGGCGCCGACCACCTGCCGGAGTTCTCCACCATCGCCGGCAACACCATCGCCTACGGCGCGACCGGCGGCGAGATCTTCCTGCGGGGCCGGGTCGGCGAGCGGTTCTGCGTCCGCAACTCCGGCGCCACCGTCGTCGCCGAGGGCGTCGGCGACCACGGCTGCGAGTACATGACCGGCGGCCGGGCCGTGGTGCTGGGCGACACCGGGCGGAACTTCGCGGCCGGCATGTCCGGCGGCGTCGCCTATGTGGTCGATCTCGATCCGGACCTGGTCAACGACGGAATGGTGGCGATCGAACGGCTGGACGCCACCGATCAGGAGTGGCTGCGCGACGTGCTGCGTCGCCACGCCGAGGAGACCGGCTCCACCGTCGCCGACCGGCTGCTGAAGGACTGGGACAGCGCGCTGGCCCGGTTCAGCAAGATCATGCCCACCACCTACAAGGCCGTGCTCGCCGCCAAGGACGCCGCCGAGCGAGCGGGACTCAGCGAGTCCGAGACCCACGAGAAGATGATGGAGGCGGCGACCCATGGCTGATCCGAAGGGCTTTCTCACCACCCGGCGCGAGGTCGCCGAGACCCGCCCGGTCGCCGAGCGCGTCGGGGACTGGAACGAGGTCTACGTTCCCGGTTCGCTGCTCCCGGTGATCAGCAAGCAGGCCGGCCGCTGCATGGACTGCGGGGTGCCGTTCTGCCACAGCGGCTGTCCGCTGGGCAACCTCATCCCCGAGTGGAACGACTACGCCTACCGGGGCGACTGGGCGGCGGCCAGCGAGCGGCTGCACGCCACCAACAACTTCCCGGAGTTCACCGGGCGGCTGTGCCCCGCGCCCTGCGAGTCGGCCTGTGTGCTGGGCATCAACCGCCCGGCGGTCACCATCAAGAACGTCGAGGTGACCATCATCGACAAGGCGTGGGAGGCCGGCGACGTCACCCCGCAGCCGCCGGAGAGGCTCTCCGGAAAGACCGTCGCCGTGATCGGCTCGGGCCCGGCCGGGCTGGCCGCCGCCCAGCAGCTCACCCGCGCCGGGCACACCGTCGCGGTCTACGAGCGGGCGGACCGGATCGGCGGGCTGCTGCGCTACGGCATCCCCGAGTTCAAGATGGAGAAGCGCCACCTCAACCGCCGCATCGAGCAGATGCGCGCGGAGGGCACCAAGTTCCGCACCGAGGTGGAGATCGGCCGCGACCTGACCGCCACCAAGCTCCGCAAGCGCCACGACGCCGTGGTGATCGCCGCCGGCGCCACCACCGCCCGCGACCTGCCCGTTCCCGGGCGGGAGTTGAACGGCATCCACCAGGCCATGGAGTACCTGCCGCTGGCCAACAAGGTGCAGGAGGGCGACCTCACCCGTTCCCCGATCACCGCCGAGGGCAAGCACGTCGTCGTCATCGGCGGCGGCGACACCGGCGCCGACTGCGTGGGCACCGCGCACCGGCAGGGCGCCGCCTCCGTCACCCAGCTGGAGATCATGCCGCGCCCCTCCGAGGAGCGGCAGCCGCACCAGCCGTGGCCGACGTTCCCCATGCTCTACAAGGTGACCTCGGCGCACGAGGAGGGCGGCGAGCGGGTCTACTCCGTCTCGACCACCCACTTCGAGGGCGACGAGGACGGCAACGTCCAGTGGCTGCACCTGGTCGAGGTGGAGTTCAGGGACGGGAAGCTGGAGCAGAAGCCCGGCACCGAGCGGCGCATCCCGGCGCAGCTGGTCACCCTGGCCATGGGCTTCACCGGGACCGACCAGGAGAACGGCCTGGTGCGGCAGTTCGGCCTGGAGCTGGACGCCCGGGGCAACATCGCGCGGGACGCCAGTTACGCGACCAATGTCGACGGCGTGTTCGTCGCCGGCGACGCCGGCCGTGGCCAGTCGCTGATCGTCTGGGCGATCGCCGAGGGCCGCGCGGCGGCCCGGGGCGTGGACCGGTACCTGACCGGCGAGTCCGCCCTGCCGTACCCGATCAGGCCGACCGACCGCTCGCTGGCGGTCTGAACCACCCGCCGGTCCCCGCCCGTTCGGGGGCCGGCCCCCATCCGTGCCGCACAACGACGTGCGGACACTGACGGCGCCCGCCCCTCCCCGACCGAGGGCGGGCGCCGTCGCGTCCGGCGTGAAACGGTCAGCCCTCGTCAGCCCTCGTCGTGGACGGTCAGCTCCTGGCCGGAGACCGCGTCCACCACGGTCCGCCCGCCCAGTTCGGAGTCCAGCGCGACCGGGACCTCGTCCACGAGAAGGATCTCGACGCAGGCGTCCACGGTCGGGTCGGGCTCGATCCAGCCGCCCACGATCACCAGCTCGTCCGTCTCCGCCACCCAGGCGCCGAAGTCGGCGTCGCACTGGCCGTGGGGAACGTGGACGGTCAGCTCCTCGCTGCCCGGTTCGGCGGGCAACATCCCGTGCAGCGTGGCGAGTTGGTCGTTCGGCTCGGCCGGTGCCGGCGGCTCGGGCCAGCTGGCCGCCACCTCGTCGGCTCTGGCGTCGAAGGCCGCGTCCGCGGCCTGCTGGCCGCCCCCGGCCTGGCCGCCGTCGGTGCCGTCGTCGTCGTCCGGCTCCTCGTCGCCGGCGCCGCCGTCGCCCGGGTCCTCGGGGGCGCTGGCCGCCGGGTCCTCGGGCTCGGCCCCCTCGGACGTGTCGCCCGACTCGGAACCACAGCCGGCCAGGAGCAGGCCGGCCACCGCGACAGTGGGCACGATCATCTTGGTTCGCACGACGTACCTCCCTTTGCGTGTTCCGATGGGACGTGGCCGGGCCCGATCGGGTTCCGTCGCGCCCCCGGTTGCCGCCGTTTCTCCGCCAAAGGTCCAGCCCACAAACGGTGTTGATCCGTGATGTGTGGACCTTGCCCGCGCTGGACAGCGCTGTCACCATCAACGCTTCCGCACGACCGGATCACCAACCGATCACCAACGGTGAGGATGGGGGACGAGGATGGCGCACACTTCCGGCAGAGGCGGCGCGCGGGCCCGGCGTCGGCGGCTGGTGGCCGCCGTGGCGGTCCTGACGCTCGGCGCGGCCACCGCCTGCGGCGGGGACGAGGGCGGCGAGCCCGACGCGCTCCAGCTGTGGATCATGGAGGGCACCAACCCGGACTCCGGGCCCTATGTCGAGGCGCTCCAGGCCGAGTTCGAGGAGCGCACCGGCGTCGCGCTGGACGTGCAGTTCATCCAGTGGGCGGACGCCCACGACCGGATCACCACCGCCATGGCCGGCGGAGAGCTGCCCGACGTGGCGGAGATCGGCACCACCTGGGCGCCGGAGTTCGGCGCCGCCGGCGCGCTGGCCGACCTCGCGCCCCGCATCGAGGAGGACGGGCTCGCCGACGACCTGGTGCCGGGCCTGTACGACGCGGGGACGGTGGACGGCGCGACCTACGGGATGCCCTGGTACGCCGGCGTGCGCTCGCTGATCTACCGCGCCGACGTGTTCGCCGAGCACAACCTCGAACCCCCGACCACCTGGGACGAACTCCGCGACGTCGGGCTGGCGTTGCGCGAACTCGAACCGGACATGATCCCGTTCCCGGTCTCCGGCGGCGGCGAGTACGGGCTCGACCCGTTCATCTGGGGCGCGGGCGGCGACGTCGCCGAGCCGGACGGGGAGGGCGGCTGGCGTTCCACCGTCAACGAGCCGGAGGCGATCGAGGGCATCGAGTTCTACACCTCGCTGGCCACCGAGCACGGCCTGTCGGTCGCGGCGGCCGAGACCTGGCTGGAGACCGACCAGCTGGAGAGCTTCCAGAACGGCGAGGCCGCCATGGTCATCAACGGCAACTGGACCATCACCACCCTGCTGGAGGCCGACCCGACGTGGGCCGACCGGATCGGCGTGGTGCCGATCCCGGGCCGGGACGGCGGCTTCAGCCCGTCCTTCGTCGGCGGCTCGCTGCTGGGCGACTTCAACAGCTCGGAGCCCGACCTGGCCTGGGAGCTGATCACCCTGATGAGCACCGGGGAGTTCGCCGCCAGCTGGGCCGAGCAGTCCGGCTACTTCCCGGGCCAGCAGAGCCTCCTTGAGGAGGTCCAGGCCCAGGACGACCCGCTGGTCGCGCCGTTCGCCCAACAGATGCTGGAGGCCGGCGCCAACCTGCCGGTGACCGAGAAGTACGGCGCGATCCAGGGCGAACAGGTGCTGCCGCGCATGTTGCAGGCCATCCTCTCCGGCGAGGCGACCGTGCGGGAGGCCGCCGACGAGGCCGCCGCCGCCATGGACGAGACCTTTGCCGGCTGAGGCGGGGGCCGCCCGCGCGGACGAACGGGGCGCCGCGCGGGCGGACGAACGGGCCCGGGCCGCGCGGCGCGCGGCCCGGGTGCGGGCGCTGCGGCCCTGGCTGCTGCTGGCGCCCGCCCTCGGGGTGCTGGCGGTGCTGCTGTTCTGGCCGCTGGTGCGGGTGGTGTCGCTGTCGTTCCAGGAGTACGGGCTGCGGCAGATCAACACCGGCGAGTCGAACTACACCGGTCTGGACAACTACCGGGAGATCCTCGGCGACTCTTTCCTGTGGACCACCGTGCTGCCCAACACCGTGCTCTTCGCGGTCAGTTGTGTGGTGCTCACGGTGGTGGTCGGCACCCTGGTCGCGCTGCTGCTCCAGCGGCTGGGGAAGACCTGGCGGGTGATCTGCTCCACGGTGATCATGATGGCCTGGGCGATGCCGGCGGTCACCGGCACCTATGTCTGGATCTGGATCTTCGACCCGCTCAACGGCGTGGTCAGCGGCGGCCTGGACGCGGTGGGCGCGATCGAGCCGAGGGAGACCAACTGGTTCACCGACCGCTGGTCGTTCTACGCCATCGCCACCCTCAACGTGGTGCACCACGGCTTCCCGTTCGTCGCCGTCACCCTCTACGCGGCGCTGCTGACCATCCCCAGGGAGCTGCCGGAGGCCGCGCTGATGGACGGGGCCAACGCCTGGCAGCGGTTCTGGCGGATCACCGTGCCCACCATCAGGCCGGTCTTCGCGGTGGTCACCATCCTCTCCACCATCTGGGACTTCAAGGTGTTCGCGCAGATCTACCTCATGCCGGGCGGCGCCGGCGCCAACCCCGACGTGCTCAACCTCGGGGTCTGGTCCTATATCCAGTCGTTCAGCCGCAACGAGTACGGCATGGGCTCGGCGATCGCGGTGCTGCTGACGCTGCTGCTGCTCGCCATCACCGTCGGCTATGTGAAGGCGCTGGCCAGGGAGGGCGATCAGCTGTGACCAGGACCGGACCCTGGCGGCGCCTCGGGCTGGGCGCTGCGGTGGCCGCGCTGTTGGCGTTCACCCTGTTCCCCGTGTACTGGATGGTCTCCTCGGCCTTCGACCCGGGCGCCGACCACCGGGGCGCGGCGGTGCTGCCCGAGGGGCTGACGCTGGACCACTTCCGCTATGTGCTGGACACCGGCGAGTTCGGCCGCTACCTGGCCAACTCGGCGCTCGTCGGCCTGGGAACGGTGCTGCTCTCCGGGCTGCTCGCGCTGTTCGCCGCCGTCGCCGTGGCCCGCTTCCGGTTCCGGATGCGGACCAAGGTGCTGGTGATGGTCCTGGTGGTGCAGATGGTGCCGCTGGAGGCGCTGGTCATCCCGCTCTTCCTCCAGATGCGGGACCTGCGGCTGCTCAACAGCCTGCTCGGGCTGACGATCGTCTACCTGGCGTTCTCGCTGCCGTTCGCGATCTGGACGCTGCGCGGCTTTGTCGCGGCCGTGCCGCAGGAGTTGGAGGAGGCGGCCTATCTGGACGGCTGCGGCTGGTGGCGGATGTTCCGCTCGGTGCTGCTGCCGCTGGTCGCGCCGGGGCTGGTGGCCACCAGCGTCTTCGCGTTCATCGTGGCGTGGAACGAGTTCGTCTTCGCGTTCGTGTTCATGCAGGACGACGCGAAGTACACGGCGGCCGTCGGGCTGCACCGCTTCTTCGGCCAGTACAGCACCGACTGGGGCGCGGTGATGGCCGGTTCGACGCTGATCACGCTGCCGGTGCTGGTCTTCTTCGTGGCGGTGCAGCGGCGGCTGGCCGCCGGCCTGGCGGCGGGCGCGATCCGGTGAACGGGCGGGCCGGCGAACGGACGGGCCGGCGGCCGGGGGCGGCCGGTGAACGGGTGCGGCCGGCGGCCGGAGGCCGGCCCGTTGAGGCCGGGGCCCCGGCTGACCCGCGGCGTGGGGTCTCACTCGATGGCCTCGAAGATGTCCATGTCGGTCTGGCGCTGCCATTCCGGCAGCGACTCCCAGTCGGCGACATAGCTTGGCTTCGGTGCCTCGAAGTGCTTGTGGATCTGCGCCACCCAGCAGATCGCCACGAACCTGCCCTTCTGTTCCCTGGTCAGTTTCACGGTGCTCCCCGCACTGACCTCAGCGAACTGTCGGATCTGCTGGCACACGGCGGCGGCGGCCTCCCGTTCCCACTGCGGGGTGTCCTCCCACGGCGCGACATAGCCGGGCTTCGGCTCGCCCGGGAAGTGCTTCCTGACCCCGGCGATCCACGCTGCCCGAAAGGCGCGACCCGCCTCTTCCGTCATGCCAGCTCCCTCTCGAGTGTTCCGATCTCGTCCCGCAGTTGCGAGACGCGTTGATCGGGCAGAAGCGGCGTCAGTCGCGCCCTGACCGACCGTAGTCTCCGCCCGGCATAGCCCGACCTGGTCTGGCGGGACAGCTCCACCACCGCCCGCGTATGGGTGAGGACCATGTCCACGTCCCGGTGCTGAATCCCCAACACGGCGAGGTCGGTGAGCACTCCCACGCGTCGACGTGCGGACAGGGGCTGGTTGAGCGCCTCGGTCAACGCCGCTTCGGCAAGGTCAGGGCGACGCAGTGCGACAAAACAGGTGCCGCGTTCCTCGGCCAGCCTGGAGCCGTCGAAGCGCAACCAGCCTCCGTTGTGCACCGTGCCGGAGAGGGCCCGAACGTCACCCGCTCTGTCCAGGGCGCGACGGCAGGAACCGTAGTCACCGAGCTTCGCGAACACCTCGGCCTGCACGGCCGAGATCCAGTAACGCGTGGAGAGTTGTGCGTCGCCCCGCTGAGCGACATGGGCGGCGGATTCGAGCAGGGGGACGGTGGCGCTGTACTCCCGGTCATACAGCCCGACGAAAGCAAGCCGGGTGAGGGCACACGCCCACAGATCAAATTCTCCGGCCTCCTTGCTCGCGCTCGCGGCCAGGGTGTAGCTGTGGGCCGCTTCGGAGTATCGGTCGGCGTCGAACTGGATCTCACCCGCGAGTTGGAAGAGGCTGCCGGCGGCGGCGCACAGCTGCCTGTGCTGCTTTCCGTCGGTCACCTTCCTCATGCTGCCGGTGAGTTCCGTCAGTTGGGCGCGCACCGCCGGATAGACCGTGCCCTTGGTCGTGGAGAGTCCGAAGGCGCGCCAGAGATGGGAGTTCATGCGCTGGTAGGAGCCGCCGACGTCGGGGTGCTCGCTCACGTTCCGCGAGGTCAGTTGAGGTGCGGCGACAGCGACGTTCGCTACGCTCATCAGCCGCATGAAGTCACGCCGAATCATTTCGTCCAGATCGCCCGTGTCGAGGTCGTCGAATCCTGGTGGCGGAGCGTTGGTGCGACGATCACGTGGAGAGCTTTCCCAGGGACGTTCCGGCACTCCGAGCATCGCCCCGGGGATTCCGAATCCGTCGCAGATCCGTTCGATGACGCCTTGTCCGCGCACCCCTCGGACACCTCTGATGATGTCCCCCAGGCGTGAACTGGTCATCCTCCCGACGGCGGCGGCCATGTCCGCATAGCTCGAACCGGTCCGGCGGTTCACGAGCCGGAAGATCTCCCGAAAGTCGCGCGTGGCACATGCCCTCCGCATCGCGTCACTCTCCAACAGGGCACCGGGGATTGTCAGTGGGTAGCCGGTGCGCTTGGCTGTGCGGTCGTCCATGGCCCGCCCGGAGAGTCGGCAGCAACGTAGGCCAAGGTTAACCCCGGGGCGGTGGCGGGGTACCCCGAACTCCCACGTGGGGTACCCCGTTCACGGCGTCCAACTCCGCCCCGTGCGGCGAACCTTGTAGCGCGCGCCAGTGCCGTTTCGTTCCAGGACCGGGTCGAGACGGCACGGGCGCGGCTTGGACACAGTTCGCCGAACCACCGGGGAGTCAGCGATGATGATCTACCTGCGCAGCGACGAAATCGACCTGCGGTTTGATGAGGAGGACCCGCTTCAGTTGGTCGCCGAGTTGGAGAAGGCCGTCCGGCGGCACGGTATTCGGATGCTCGATATCGGCGTGGACTCGTGCTACATGGACATGTACCTCGACAACAACGACCCGGCGGTGGTCCAGTTGGGCTCGTGCCGGGGGGCGCACCTGAAGAAGCTCATCAGGATTCTGAACGAATCCCCGGTGACGGAGACGCCGAACGAGCAGAGCGTGCCGGCCCGTTGAGGCCGGGGCGGGTGTCCGGCCGGCCAGGCCCTACCGCACCGCCGTGTCGTCGTAGACATCCACCGTGATCTCGTCGACCGCCAGCGTCTCGGCGCCCCAGTGGCGGAGGATCTCCGCGTAGGTGCCGTTCTCGATCAGCGTGTTCAGCGCCTCGACGAGGGCGTTCTGGACGTCGGGGTCCCCGCCGCTGACCGCGATGGCGCGCGGTACGCGCAGGAGCGGCTCGCCGGCCGCCATGCCGTTGGACTCGGCGGCGTGGCGCAGGCCGATGAAGCTGCCCCGGAGCATGAGCGCCGCGTCCGCGTCGCCGTCGGACACCTCGATCAGCATGGCCGCCACGTCGTCGTGGCCCGAGACCTCGGGCGGGCTCGCGCAGCCGGCCTCCTCGGACCAGCCGGCCAGATACTCCTCCATCGCGGGGGAGTCCCAGGTGGCGAGCGTCGCGTCACACAGCTCGCCCAGGGTGTTCGGGCGGCCCTCGGGGGCCACCAACACCCAGCCGTCCGAGAGGTGGTGGACGAAGTTCAGGTTCTCGGCCGGCTCCGACTCCCGGTCGATCGGGACGGCGCCCATCGCGAGGCCCACGGAATCCTGACCCGAGGCGATCTCCGTGTGCATCTGGCGCAGCAACGAGCCGTAGTCGGCCCGTTGGTAGCGGAACTCCACGCCCAGCAGCGCGCCGATCTCCGCCGCCAGGTCGGGTTCCACGCCGACGACATCGTCGCCGTCGCCGTGGGAGAGGAACGGCGGATAGTCGGCGGCGGTGCGCACCGTGATCTCGCCCGCCTCCCGGATCTCGGCCGGCAGCAGTTCGTGCAGCGGCGCGGAGCGGTCCCCGGGGCGCTCCTCGTCGTCGGACGGGTCGTCGTCCCGTGCGTCGTCGTCCCGTGCGTCGTCGTCCCGATCGGGCGCGGGGGACCTGGCGGAGTCGGAGGGGGCGAGCTTGTCGGCCGTGCTGCCGGATGCGGTGTCGTCGCCGTCCGAGGGGCGGGTGACCGCCCAGGTCACGGCGGCGGCCAGGACGACGACCGCCGTGGCCGCCGCGATCAGCGCGGGTCGCCGACCCGTGCGCGCCGGCGCCTGGGGGCCCGTTGCCGTGGGGACGTCGGCGAACGCGGGCGGGCCCGCCGGGAGATGGGGCGGGCCCGCCGGCGGCGGCGTCGGGGGTGGCGTCTGGGGCGGGGCGTCGATCCGGGTGGCCGAGGGGCCGTCCAGGGCGAGCAGCCCGGCGGCCTCGCGGCCCAGCCGGGAGGTCAACGTGGCCGGCAGCCACAGCCCGCTCTCCGCGTCCACGGCCGCGCGACCGGGGCCGGCCGTCGCCCCGACGACCTCGGCCACCGAAGGCCGTTCCGCCGGGTCCTTGGCCAGGCACCGCGCGACCAGCTCCCGCAGCGCGCCGGTCAACGGGCCGTCGTCGGGGCCGAGTTCGGGCTCCTCGTGAACCACCCGGTAGAGCGCGGTGTGCAGCGGCGGCCGCCCGGCCGAGAAGGGCGCGACGCCCGTGGCGGCGAAGCCGAGCACGGCGCCCAGCGCGAACACGTCGGCGGCGCCGGTGAGCGACTCGTCGCGTATCTGCTCCGGCGGCATGAAGCCGGGGGAGCCGACCAGGGAACCGGTCCGCGTCACCTGGCTGGCGTCCACGGCGCGGGCGATCCCGAAGTCGATGACCCGTGGCCCCTCCAGGGTGACCAGCACGTTCGACGGCTTGAGGTCCCGGTGCACCAGCCCGGCCCGGTGGATGTCGGCGAGCGCCCTGGCCAGGCCGTGGGCCAGCGACCAGACCGTCTCCTCGGGCAGCGGCCCGAAGATGTCGTCTACCACCTGCTGGAGCGAGGGCCCCGGCAGATAGCCGGTGGCGACCCACGGCACCGCCGAGGTCGTGTCGCTGTCCAGCACCGGGGCGGTCCAGTCGGCGCTCACCCGCCGCGCGGCGGCCACTTCGCGTTGGAAACGACGTCGGAACTCGGCGTCTGCGGCCAGCTGGGCGTGGATCAGCTTGACGGCGGTGAGCCGGCCCCCGGGCCCGCGCCCGAGGAAGACCTCGCCCATCCCGCCGGCGCCCAGTCTCCCCAACAGCCGGTACGGCCCGACGGACGGTGGGTCACCTGCGGTCAGCGGTTCCATCGCGCAACCTCGAAGTCCTCGGGCGGTGGCCGGGATGGGCCAGCGGCGGGTGGGGCGCCCTCATCCTAGGACGCGCCCGCTTAACGCCCGCAAAGGGAGGGCGAGATGAGGACCTGACCCTGGGACCCCCGCGCGCCCGCCCGCTCGAAAGCGGCGGCCCCGGCCCGGGGTGGAGACGCCGGACATAGGGTGTGACCATGGAGAAGAGCAGCGACGGGCCCGGGACGCCCGCCGGTCTGGACGAGAGCGTGGCCGCCGAGCTGGTCGCGCTGCGCGACAGCATCGACAACATCGACGCGGCCGTGGTCCACATGCTGGCCGAGCGCTTCAAGTGCACCCAGCGCGTCGGCCGCCTCAAGGCCGACCACGACCTGCCGGCGGCCGACCCGGCCCGCGAGACCCGGCAGATCGAGCGGCTCCGCCAGCTGGCGGAGAACGCCAAGCTCGATCCGGCCTTCGCCGAGAAGCTGCTCAATTTCATCATTGCCGAGGTCATTCGCCACCACGAGACGATCGCCGGCGAACGGCTCGGCAGGGAAGGGGCGCGGCCCGAGTAACGTCCGACGCCGGGGGCGGTTGGCGGCTGAGGGCGGTCAACGGCCGGGCGTGGCCGACGGGTTGCGCGCCGCCGTCCTCGGGTTGTCCCCACCCTCCCCGGGGGGTTGGCCCGATGGTGGTGGGCGGCCGGGGCCGGCAGGCTGGCGGAATGTGGAAGTCGAAGGCGGAGAAGGGCCCGGCCGAGAGCCCGGCGAAGTTCCCGGCGGAGCACCGGGCGCGGTACGGGGCGAGGCGGAGCCCCGGGGAGAACGGCGCCGAGGCGGTGGGCGCCGCCCGTCGTCGGCGGCGCCGGCGCGGGGCGGCGGTCGTCCTCGCGTGCGCCGCGCTGGCCGGGGTGCTCGGGGGTACGGGCACCGCCGCCCTCGCCGGGGAGAACGTGGGCGAGAACGTGGGCGAGAACGCGGGCGCCCTGCGACGCGACGCGGCGGCCGTGCACCGGGCGGGCGCCGTCGGCGTCACGGCCGTGCTGGAGACGCCGAACGGCACGGTGACCGCGCACGCGGGCAGCGCGGACCTGGACACGGGCGCCCCCGCGCGCGCCGACGCGCGCGTCCGCGTCGGCAGCCTGATCAAGCCGTTCGTCGCCACGGTCGCGCTGCAACTCGTGGGCGAGGAACGGCTGTCGCTGGACTCCACGGTGGAGGAGTGGCTACCGGGCCTGGTGACCGGCAACGACAACGACGGCAGCCGGATCACGGTCCGGCACCTCCTCCAACACACCAGTGGCATCCCGGACTTCCTCGGCCGGAGCGAGCTGGTGCCCGCGTTCTACTCGGCGGCCGGCTACCGGGACCACCACCTGCGGCACTACGCCGACGAGGAACTGGTGCGGGGCGCGCTGCGGTCCCCGGCGGAGTTCGAGCCCGGGGACGGCTGGTCGTACTCCAACACCAACTATGTCCTGGTCGGCCTGATCATCGAGCGCGTGACCGGCCGCTCGTGGGAGGAGGAGGTGCGCGAACGCCTCGTCGAGCCCCTGGGGTTGACGGGCACGGAGCTTCCCGAGGACGGGCCGCACCTGCCGGCCCCGTTCCTGCGCGGCTACCACACCTACCCCGAGGACGGCGTCGAGGGCGGGCTCCGGGTCGACACCACGGTCCTCAACCCGACGCTGGCCGGGGCCAGCGGCGCGCTGGTCTCCACGCCGCGCGACGTGGACCGCTTCCTGACCGCCCTCCTCGGCGGCGAGCTGCTGGAGCCCGCCCAGCGCGCCGAGCTGCTGCGGGCGCGCGAGATCCCCGGCCGCCCGGACACGCACTACGGGCTGGGGATCGAACGCCGCAGGCTGAGCTGCGGTGGCTACTACTGGGGGCACGGCGGCACGATCATGGGCTACCACGCCGAGGGCGGGGTCACGCAGGACGGCGAGCGGGCGGTGACCGTCGCCATCAACAGCTTCGACACCGTGGGCGACGACCGACAGGACCTGATCGACGAGGAGATGGCCGACCTCGTCGACAACGCCCTGTGCGGCGGGCAGTGAAGGACCCGCTGGATTGTCCGTTGTCTGCCGTTGTCTGCCGTTGTCGCCCGCTGCCGAGCGAAGGGGCGAGGCTTGTCAGCCGCGCACCGCGCCCTCCGGCCACAGGACGCGGACGGGCAGCGCGACCCGGTGCGCGTAGGCGACCACGTCGGCGCTGCCGCCGAAGCCGCGCGCCGGCTCGCCGTCCCAGACGGCCAGCAGCCGGTCGACCAGCCCCACCATCACCTCGCTGGCCGTCATGAACGCCCGGTCGTCGGCGGTCGCCAGCCCGGTGCGGTGGACCGCGTCGGCGGCGGCCACCAGGGCGTCGTACTCCGGGTGGTGCCAGGCGGGCAGCACGCTCCGGTAGTCGTCGGCCGGGATCACCACCTCGACGCGCCCGCCCAGCTCCAGCACGGTGCGGGCGAACCAGCTGTCCGGCCCGTCGGCCAGGCACGAGACGCCCACCAACCCGTGCGGCGCGTGGCGCGCCAACTCGGCGCGGAGCCCGGCGCGCACCCGGGTCGCGATGGCCTCCGGCAGCCCCCGGTGGCCGGTGATACCTATGCGCATCTGACTCCCTCACCTGCTGACGGGCGGTTGCGGTCTCCCGCGAGCACCCCGGCTCTCCGGCATTTCGACGGTGCGCGGAAGAGTAGCGGAGACCACTGACAACGCCCGCCCCCGGGGGCCGGGGAGGCGCCTCAACAGGCGTGCGCGACAGGCGAGTTCGGGGCGCCGCCGCCGCGAGGCGCGCGCCGGCGCGCGAACCAGCTCCAGCCCGCCGCCGCCCGGCGCCCGGGCCTCACGCGGCGCCCCCGGCGCTCCCCGCGCGGGCGCGCGCCCGCGCGCCGGACCGCCCCAGCGGCGAGGGCAGCCGCCCGGCCAGCAGGTGGTCGACGGAGAGCCGGCCCGCGCCGGTCCCGGCCAGCAGCAGGCAGGTGACGCCGATGGCCAGCACGAAGCCGAAGCCGTCGGCGTCCACATAGATGCCGTTGCTCCCGTGCACATAGCCGAAGGCGCCGGCCATCACGAAGGCGCCCAGCAACGCGGCCAGCCGCACGGCGGCGCCGAGCACCAGCGCGGCCCCGCCGAGCAGTTCGACCCAGGTGGTGAAGTAGGCGCTGAGCGTCGGCAGCGGCACCCCGCCGCCGGACATGATCTCCGCCGTTCCCTCGACGGTCCAGTCGGTGAGCTTCTGCCAGCCGTAGGCGAAGAGGATGACGCCGATCCCGAGGCGGCCCACCAGCAGGCCGAGGTCGGTGAGCAGTGCGCTGAGCGCGGCGCGGTCGAGGGGCATGTCGTTCTCCCGGTCGTTGGGTGCGGCCCGGCCTTCGCGGTGCCGTCCGGCCTTCGCGGTGCCGTCCGGCCTTCGTGGTGCCGTCCGGCCTTCGCGGTGCCGTCCGGCCTTCGTGGTGCGGCCCGGCCTTCGCGGTGCCGTCCGGCCGTGGTCGACACGGCCGGAGAACGAGCGTCACCGGTCAACGCCGCCCGCCGGACCGCCCGTTGGAGCGGGTGCGCCCCGCCCGAAGGAGCGGGGCGCCGGCGCGCGGCCGGCGTCTAGGGTCGGCCCATGGACGCGGGAGCGAACGAGGAGACGGACACCGGCCCGGCCGGCCCGGAGCGGCTGCTGACGGGCGTCGTCGACCTGCTGCGGGCGCCGCTGCCCGAGGTGCTCGGGCGGCTGTCGAAGGTGTTGGCCGGGGTCGTGCCGCACCACACCCTGCTGCTGCTCACCGGCGACTGCGCCGCCTCAGCGCTGAAGTGGCACGGCGACGCGACGTTGACCGGCCCCGGGGCCCTCGCCGAGCTGCGGCGGCTGGCCGAGGAGGTGGCCATGGACGAGCCGTGCTTCGACCGCGCCGCGCTCGGCCCCGCCGGCGAGCGCCACCCCGTGCTCGCCGTTCCCGCCCGGCCGAGCGGCTCCGCCGGCGCGCTGCTGGCCGTGGTGCTCGACGAGGACCGCGCCGCGCCCCCGACGCGGGCGCGCGCCCGGATCGCGTGGCTGCTGTGGCAGCTGACCAGCGTCCACATCGCCACGCTCAACGCGCGGATGGAACCGGCCAAGCTGGGCGTGGGCCGCGCGGTCGCCGACGAACGGGCGCGGCTGGCCGCCGAGTTGACCGACGCGCAGGCGATGGCGCTCACCACGGTGCTGGGGGCGTTGCGTTCCCGGGCCCTGACCGACGCGGCGGCCCGGGCCACCGCCACCGACCTGGCCGCCGCCGCGCTGGTGGAGCTGCGCGCGGGCGAGCGCGGCCCGGACGCGGCCGGGCCGGCGGAGAGCGTGGCGGACGTCTTCTCCCGACTGGCCGACAAGCTGGTGCTGTTGATGCGCCACAACGACGTGCGGCTGGAGCTGGGGGAGCCGGACGAGCCGGCCCGGCTCCTGCCGGCCCCCGTCGCCGGCGCGGCCTACGCGACGGTGCGCGGCGCCGTGTTGACGATGCTGGAGCAGCCGGGCCTGGGCCGGGTGCGGGTGGCCTGGACGGTGAACGGCGGGACGCTGCGGCTGTCGGTGCGGGACGACGGTCCCGGCGAGTTGACGACCGACCATCCCGGCATCCGGCGGCTGGTCGAGGGGCTGGCCGCGCTGGACGCCGAGTTGACGCTGGACGCGGTGCCGGGCTGGGGCAGCACCCTGGTGGTCTCCCTGCCGCTGGCCTCGGCCGAGCGCCCGCGCCCGCGACCGCCGGCCTCGCTCAACCCGCGCGAACTGGACGTGCTGCGCCTGCTCTCCTCGGGGCACCGCAACCGGCGGATCGCGGAGCTGCTGCACATCAGCGAGCACACGGTGAAGTTCCATGTGGCCAACATCCTCGACAAGTTGGACGTCGCCTCGCGGGGGGAGGCGGCGGCCGCCGCCCGGTCGTTCGGCCTGGTCGAGGAGGGCGCGCCGTTCGCCTGACCGGGCCCGACCGACGGGAACGGGAACGGCGACGGCCGGGGCCGGGACGCGTCGAAGCGTCCCGGCCCCGGCTCCGGAGGCCGTCCCGCTCAGCCGATGTAGCGGGCGAGCACGCCGGTGAACTCCCAGGGCTCCTGGTCGACGCCCGAGCAACTGTCGGCGCCGCCGCCCTCGCAGGGCCGGTCTCGGTTGACCGACCAGAAGGTGAGCCGGGAGAGCTGGACGTCCTGGGCGTAGCCGAGGATCGTCTCGAAGTCGGCCGGCGTGATGGTCTCGCCGACGTCGGTGGTGCCGTTCATCGAGGAGATGCCCATGTGGCCGTACGCCTCCTCCTCGCCGTAGCCGTAGATCTCGACCAGCGAGTTCTTCAGGCCCTCGGCGGCCTGGACGGTGAGCTGGCCCATGTCCTGGCCGTTGCCGCCGAAGTTGAACGGCATGATCGTCCAGCCGTCCACCGTGAGCCCCGAGTCGGCGGCCCGCTGGATCAGGCTGGTGTCGGGCCCGTTCTGGCCGGTGCCGAAGGTGATGTAGACCTTCAGCCCGGGGTTGGCCGCCTGGACGGCCAACAGCGCGTCCACGGTGCGCTGTTGGGTGGCCGGGTCGTCGTACGCCTCGGCCTCGATGTCGATGTCGATCGCGGCCAGCCCGTAGGCGTCGATCACCTGCTGGTAGGCGGCGGCCAGCTCCTCGGCGGTGCCGCAGGAGGACTCCAGCTTGTTGCCGCTCCAGCCGCCGAACGACGGGATCACGTCGCCGCCGGCCGCGCGGACCGTCTCGATGGTCTGCTCGTCGACGCCGCCGGCGAGCGGGCGTTGCCCGTCCCACTGCGGGTCGCAGTAGCCGTTGCTGAGGACGAACGCGAGGGTGAACCAGGAGACGCCGGTGGCGTCCATCACCGTGGTGGGGTCCGGCGGGTCGCCCCAGCCGTTGTAGAGGTAGGGCGCGACGGTCATCGCCTCGGCCGCCGGCCGGACGGTGTCGGCGGGCGCGGCGGGCGCCTCCTCGGCGCCGGCGCTGGGCAGTTGGCTCAGCGCCAGGCCGCCGGCCGCCAGCAGCCCGGCGGCGGTGACGGCGAGGCGGCGGGTGGTGCGGGACGGGCGGGCGGTGTGGTCCGGTGGGGGTGGAGTCACGAGTGCCATCCGATTCCGGTGCGGGAGTGGGGGATTGGTGTGTCGACGGCGCGTGGGGTCGCCGGGTGCCTCGGGGCGTGGCCCGCCAGGGGCGTGGCAGGGCCCTGACAACCGGGGCGGCTCTCGCTCCGGCGGTCCCTTCGCTCCGGCACCCGATTCAAGGGCTGGCCCCCGAAGGCGTCAAGGCTTTGGACTGGACCAATCCGCCGCCGGCCCCGGACGCACCCCCGTGACCTGCGCGTTCTCCCATGTGGACGACCCCGCACCCGGTTCCGGTACCGCACGGCGGACCGGCGCGGCGCCCGAACGCCGGGCCAATGCCGCGCCCGGCGGGGGCCAACGCGCCGAGCCGCCCAACTCGTTGGTCCGCCGGCCCCGCCGTGCGGCAGCATGACGCCATGGCAACACTGACCCGTCTGGAAGCCGAAGCCCGAGCCCGGCTGATCACCGTCGAGCGCTACACCCTCGACCTCGACCTCACCCGGGGCGAGGACGTCTTCGGCTCGACGACCACCGTCCGCTTCACGGCCCACGAGGCCGGCGCCACCTTCGTCGAACTCCGCCCCGCCACGCTGGCCTCCGCCACCCTCGACGGCCGGCGGCTGGACCCGGCCGACCTGGTGGACGGCCGGCTGCCGCTGACCGGACTCGACGCCGGCGCACACGAGTTGACCGTGGTCGCCGAGATGCCCTACTCGCGCACCGGCGAGGGGATGCACCGGTTCACCGACCCGGCCGACGGGCTGACCTACCTCTACACCATGTGCTGCATGACCGACGCCCCGCTGGTCTTCGCCGCCTTCGACCAGCCGGACCTCAAGGCCGTCTTCGAGGTGGCCGTCACCGCGCCCGAGGAGTGGACCGTGCTCGGCAACGGCCGCGCCAGCCGCGAGCCCGACCGGCCGGGCCGCTGGCACATCGCGCCCACGCCGCCGATCTCCACCTATCTGCTCGCCGTGGTCGCCGGCCCCTACCACTCGGTGACCACCGAACACGCCGGGCTGCCCTTCGGCCTCCACGCCCGCCGCTCGCTCGCCGCCGACCTCGACCGGGACGCCGAGGAGCTGTTCGACATCACCCGGCGCTGCTACGACCGCTTCCACGAGATCTTCGACGAGCCCTACCCGTTCGACTCCTACGACCAGGCGTTCGTCCCCGAGTTCAACGCCGGCGCCATGGAGAACCCGGGCCTGGTCACCTTCCGCGACACCTATGTCTTCCAGTCCGCCGTCACCGACACCGAGCGCGAGGTGCGGGGCGTCGTCATCGCGCACGAGATGGCGCACATGTGGTTCGGCGACCTGGTCACCCTGCGCTGGTGGGACGACGTGTGGCTCAACGAGTCCTTCGCCGAGTACCTCGGCTACCAGGTCCTGCACGACGCCACCGCCCACACCCCCTGGACCGAGTTCGCCGTCACCCGCAAGTCCTGGGGCTACGACGCCGACCAGCGCCCCTCCACCCACCCGGTCGCGCCCCGGCCCGACGACGTGCCCGACACGGCCTCCGCCTGGCTCAACTTCGACGGCATCTCCTACGCCAAGGGCGCCTCCGCGCTCCGCCAACTCGTCGCCTGGCTCGGCGAGGACACCTTCCTCGCCGGGATCAACGACCACTTCGCCCGCCACCGCTTCGGCAACGCGACCCTCGCCGACTTCATCGACGCGATGGCCCGCGCCTCCGGCCGCCCCGTGCACGACTGGGCCGACGCCTGGCTGCGCACCCCGGGCCCCGACACCCTCGCGCCCGTCGCCGAGGACGGCCCCGACGACCGCTGGCGGCTCACCCTCACCCACGGCGGCGGCCGCCCGCACCGACTGCGGCTCGGCGCCTACGACATCGACCCCACCCGGCCCGAACACGTCCTGCCCCGCGCCCAGTACGAGATCGAGCTGCCGGCCGGCGCGACCCCGGGAACGGGCACCGCCACCGTCGAGCACACCTTCCCCGGCTCCCGCCCCGACCTGCTGGTGGTCAACGACGGGGACCTCAGCTACGCCAAGGTCCGCCTGGACGAACGCTCCTGGTCCACCGCGCTGCGCACTCTGGCCAGCCTGCCCGACCCGCTCAGCCGCACCGTGGTGTGGAACGCGGCGCGCGACATGGTCAGGGACGGCGAACTCGCCCCGTTCGACTACCTGGAGGCCGCCAGGCGCCACCTGCCGGACGAGAGCGCGACCGTGATCGTCAGCGGGGTGCTCGGCTTCGCCGGCGGCCCGCTCGCCGGGCGCTACCTGCCCGACGACCGGCGCGCCGAGGCGCTCGCCCTGGTCCGGGAGATCGCCGACCGGCTGCGGGCCGGCGCGCCGGGCGACGAGGCGCGGCAACTGGTCGCGGTGCGCGCCGCCATCGGCGCCGCCGACGCGCCCGACGCCCTGCTGGAGTGGTGGCGCGCCGGCGCGGTGCCGGGCGGGCCCGAGCTCGACCAGGACCTGCGCTGGCAACTCCTGCACCGGCTGGCCGTGTTGGGCGCCATCGACCGGGGCGAGATCGACGCCGAGGCCCTCCGCGACCCCGGCGCCACCGGCCAGCGGGGCGCCGCCCGCTGCCGGGCCGCGCTGCCGGACGCGGCGGCCAAGGAGGCCGCCTGGGAGGCGATGTTCGATCCCGAGGACCGGCTCTCCAACTACCTCTTCACCGCGACCGCACACGGCTTCTGGCAGGTGGAGCAGCGCGAGCTGCTGGCCGGCTATGTGCCGCGCTACTTCCCGGCCGCCACCGCGCTGGCCGAGCGCCGGGGCCACGCCCTGGCCACGGCCGCCGGACGCGACGGCTTCCCCCACCCGTTCACCGACGCCACCACCCTCGCGCTGGGCGAGGAGTGCCTGGCCACGGACGGAAGAGCGGGCGGGCCGACGCCGGCGCTGCGCCGCGCGCTGGCCGACCAACTCGACGATCTGCGGCGGGCGTTGCGGGTCCGCGCGGCCGGCTGAGGCGGACCGGGACCCGCCGGCCCTCCGGTGGGTTAGGGTCCCCTTACCACCTCGGAGGGGTGGCGCGTCGGCCCGCTTCGCTCTATAGGGGGAAAGCGGGCCAAAGTGGCGGGTGGGGCACGAAGTACCGCATAGCGTTTGGGCTGTCCACGCGATCCCGTGCGCTTCCATGCGCACCCACGCCCCGTCGGCCGTTGGAGAGTCCCGCCCATGCCTGCCCCCATCCCGCTCGATTCGACGCTGCTCGCCGGCGGCTGCTCAGGGGCGGCGAGCCTGCGTCCGCTGCTGGAGACGGTGCTCACCGCGCTCGCCGACGGGGCCGCCGAGCGCTGCGGCCCCCTCCCGGCCGGCGGGCCCGCCGCGCCCGCCGCGACCATCGACGGAACGATCCTCCCCGAGCACGGCACCGGCGCGCACGAGGCGTTGGGCGCCCTGGTGCACGCGCTGGCGCGCGGCGCGGCCGACCCGGCCGACCCGCACTGCGTCGCGCACCTCCACTGCCCGCCGCTGGCCGTGGCCGCCGCGGCCGACCTCGCGGCCAGCGCGCTCAACCCCTCGCTCGACTCCTGGGACCAGGCGCCCGCCGCCTCCGCCCTGGAAGGCCGGGTCACCGCCGAACTCGCCGCGCTGGTCCACCCGTCGGGCCCGTCCCCCGACGCCCTGGTCACCACCGGCGGCACCGAGTCCAACCTGCTGGGCGTGCTGCTGGCCCGCGAGCGCCACCCCGCCGCGCCCCGCGTCATCTGCGGCGCCAACGCCCACCACAGCACCCGACGCGCCACCTGGCTGCTGGGCTTGCCCGCGCCGCTCACCCTGCCCACCCCGCGCGGGGTGCTCGACCCGGCGGCGGTGCGCGCCGCCCTCGACCGCCTCCCGCCGGGGGCGCACGCCCTGCTGGTGGCCACCGCCGGCACCACCGACAGCGGCGCCATCGACCCGCTGCCCGCGCTCGCCGACCTGGTCGCCGACGAGCGCCGGCGCCGCCCCGCCAGCCTCCACGTGGACGCGGCCTACGGCGGCCCGTTGCTCTTCAGCGCCCGCCACCGCCACCTGCTCGCCGGCGTCGAACGCGCCGACACCGTCACCCTCGACCTGCACAAGCTCGGCTGGCAGCCCATCGCCGCCGGGCTGTTGACCGTCCCCGACCGGGCCGCCCTGATACCACTCGCCCACCGGGCCGACTACCTGAACGCGGACGACGACACCGAGGCCGGCCTGCCCGACCTGCTCGGCCGCTCGCTGCGCACCACCCGCCGCGCCGACGTCCTCAAGGTCGCCGTCACCCTGCGCGCCCTGGGCCGCGCCGGGCTCGCCGCCCTGGTGGACGACGTGCTGGCCGCCGCCCGGCTGCTGGCCCAACTGATCGCCGAGGAGCCCGGGTTGACCCTGCACGCCCCACCCGCCATCAGCACGGTGCTGTTCCGTCCCACCGGCGTCGACGACGAACGCGTCGCCGCCGTCCGCCGCCGGCTGCTCGCCGACGGCAGCACCGTGCTCGGCCGGGCCTGGGCCCCCGACGCCAGCGGCCGCAGGACGCTGTGGCTCAAGGCCACCCTGCTCAACCCCCGGACCCAGGAGAGCGACCTGGCCGCCCTGCTCAAGCTCGTGCTGGAGCGCGCCGCCGACCCCGCCCGCCCGCGCCCGTCCGACCCCGGACCCCGCTCCGCCGACCGCGGCGGAACCCCGCTCGCCCCCCTTCCCCATCCCCTCCCCAGCCAAAGGAAGCCGCCGGATGACCGCCGCTGACCCCCGTTACCCCCTCGACCTGGTCGGGGTGGGCATCGGCCCCGCCAACCTCGCCCTGGCCGCGCTCGCCGACGACCACCCCGACCTGCGGGCCGCCTGGTACGAGCAGCGGCCCGAGTTCCGCTGGCACCCGGGGCTGTTGATCGACGGCACCACGCTCCAGGTGCCCTTCCTCGCCGACCTGGTGACGCTCGCCGACCCCACCAACCCCTGGAGCTTCCTCAACTACCTCAGGCACCAGGGGCGGCTCTACCCGTTCTACTTCTCGGAGCGCTTCCACTGCCCGCGCGCCGAGTACGACGACTACTGCCGCTGGGTCAGCGAGCAGTTGCCCTCGCTCCACTTCCACCACCGGGTCGACACCGTCCGCTGGAACGCCGAGCACGGCGTCTTCGACGTCGACCTCACCCCGCTCGCGCCCGGCGCCGGCCCCGCCGCCCCGGGCACGGCCCGGGTGTACGCCCGCAACCTCGCCGTCGGCATCGGCACCGCGCCTCATGTCCCCGAGCCGCTGCGGCCGTTGATCGACGCCAGGGCCACCGCCCCCGTGATCCACTCGGCCGACTACCTGGAGCACCGCGAACGCCTGCTGGAGGCCGGCCACATCACGGTCATCGGCGGCGGCCAGTCCGGCGCCGAGGTCTTCCTCGACCTGCTGCGCCGCCGCCCCGCCGGCGCCGAGCGGCTGCACTGGATCAGCCGCAGCCCGGCGTTCGCGCCCATGGAGTACAGCAAGCTCGGCCTGGAGCACTTCACGCCCGACTACGCCCGCTACTTCCGCGAGCTGGCCGAGCCGGTCAGGGACCGACTGCTGCGCGAGCAGTGGCAGTTGTACCGGGCGATCGACCACGAGACGCTCGGCGAGATCCACGACGAGCTGTACCGGCGCACCGTCACCGACGGCTGGCCCGACGCGGTGCTCAGCCCGGGCGTGGCCGTCCGCACCGCCGGCCGGGTCGGCGCCCACCAGCTCGAACTCCACCTCAACCACCAGCCGGAGGGCGGCCGTAGCCGGCTGCTGACCAACGCCGTGGTGCTGGCCACCGGCTACCGCGAGCGCCCGCTGACCTCCGTGCTCGCCGGCCTCGACGCCGACCTGGCCCGGGACGCCGCCGGCCGCCCGCAGGTCGACGAGGACTACCGGCTGGCCCTCGGCGCCGGGATCACCGGCAGCGTCTTCGTGCTCAACGCCGAGCGCCACACCCACGGCGTGGGCGCACCCGACCTGGGGCTGATCGCGCACCGGGCGGCGACCATCGTCAACGCGCTGAGCGACCAGCCGCGTTACCGGCTGCCCGAGCGTTCCGCGTTCACCACCTTCGGGGTGCCGGTCCAGCCGCAGCCGCCGGTGGGCGCGGAGCACGAGCGGCGCGACCCACGCGAACTCCCCGGCGCGCTCCCGCCGCCCCGGAGCATTCCCGTCTGACCGGCGCACGGGGGTTTCGCCGACGGCACGGTCGGGCAGGCCAGTTCGAGCCGGCGCCCGACCGGGGCGGAACGTGGCGGCGACGCGGTTCACGCGGCCCGGGGCGCGGAAAGAGAAACGATAAGGCGCGGACGGCTCATCAGAGCGGCGTCGCGCTCATTCTGTTGATTGTTGGTCTCTTGTGAAAAGCCCGCCGTCCCCTCGTCACTTCTCGATAGTCTGGTACTGGCTGGTAACTCCTAGGGTTGCCCCATGCGCCGAGCGAAAATCGTCTGCACCCTGGGCCCCGCGACCGACTCGTTGGAACGGATCACCGAGCTGGTGGAAGCCGGAATGGACGTGGCCCGGCTCAACCTCAGCCACGGCGCGCACCGCGAGCACGAGCTGCGCTACCAACGCGTCCGGAAGGCCGCCGCCGAATCCGGCCGCAGCGTCGGAATTCTCGCCGATCTCCAGGGCCCGAAGATCCGACTCGGCGCCTTTGCGGAAGGTCCCGTTCTCCTGGAACGTGACGACGAATTCACCATCACCACCGAGGACACCCTCGGCGACCACCGCCGCTGCGGCACCACCTACACCGGCCTCGCCCAGGACGTGACGGCGGGCGAACGCATTCTGGTGGACGACGGCCGGGTGACGCTCCAGGCGGTCGAGGTGACGGAGACCGAGGTCCACACCCGCGTCGTCGAGGGCGGGCTGGTCTCCGACCACAAGGGCCTCAACCTGCCCGGCGTCGCGGTCTCCGTGCCCGCCCTGTCCGGCAAGGACATCGAGGACCTGCGCTGGGCGCTGCGCACCGGCGTCGACGTGGTGGCGCTCTCCTTCGTCCGCTCCGGCGACGACATCAAGGACGTGCACCGGATCATGGCCGAGGAAGGCCGCTTCCTGCCGGTGATCGCCAAGATCGAGAAGCCGCAGGCCGAGGAGAACCTCCGCGACATCGTTGACGCCTTCGACGGGATCATGGTCGCCCGGGGCGACCTGGGCGTCGAGGTCCCGCTGGAGACCGTGCCGCTGGTGCAGAAGCGCGCCGTGCGGCTGGCCAAGCGGAACGCCAAGCCGGTGATCGTGGCCACCCAGATGCTGGACTCCATGATCGACGCCTCCCGGCCGACCAGGGCCGAGGCGTCCGACGTCGCCAACGCGGTGCTCGACGGCACGGACGCGGTGATGCTCTCCGGCGAGACCAGCGTGGGCCGGTATCCGGTGGAGACGGTCCGCACCATGAGCCGGATCGTCGAGGCCGCCGAGGCCGAGCTGCTGGCCGAGGGGCTGACGCCGCTCGCCGACGCGGAGAAGCCACGCACCCAGGGCGGCGCGGTGGCCAGGGCCGCCGCCGACATCGGCGACTTCCTCGACGCGAAGCTGCTGGTGGCGTTCACCCAGAGCGGGGACACCGCGCGGCGGCTCTCCCGCTACCGGTCGCCGATCCCGCTGATCGCCTTCACGCCCGACCCGGCGACCCGCGCCCAACTCAGCCTGACCTGGGGCGTCGAGGCCCACCTGGTGCCGACGGTGCGGACCACGGACGAGATGGTGACGGTGATGGACGAGCAGCTGCTGCGCGTCGGCCGCTGCCGGATCGGCGACGTCGTGGTGATGACCGCCGGCTCCCCGCCGGCCACCCCGGGCTCGACGAACCTGGTCCGCGTCCACCACGTCGGCGAGGACGACGCGCCCCGCTGAACGCTGCGCGCTGGGCGTTCCGGGGAGCGGCGGGCGCGCTGGGCGCGGGACGCTGCGCGCTGGGCGTTTCGGGGAGCGGCGGGCGCGCTGGGCGCTGGGCGTTTCGGGGAGCGGCGGGCGCGCTGGGCGCGCCGCCGGGTGCCGCGCTGGCGTGCGGGGGGTGGGCGTTATGCGCTGCGCGCGGCCGGTGAGGGGTGGGCGCGCCGGCGGGGGTTGTTGCGCGGGGCGCGCGGTTGGTGAGGGGTGCGCGGGTGGAGCCCTCGCCGGCGGCGGTTGTTGCGTGAGGGGCGAGGGCCCGGCCGCTTTTTGTTCGTCGGCGTGCGGGGGGCACCGCCCCAGCGGCGGGGGTTGCGCGGGGTGCTGTGCGGCTGCGCGCCGTGCGTTCCGGGGACCGGCGGGCGCGCCGCCGCGCGCACCATCTCGCCGTCTGCGCTCCAGCGCCGGCGCCGCGCGACTCCGGCGTTCCTTCCCTTCGCGTATCCGCGCAACTCCCGCCGTACCCACACTCGTCCGCGCCACGCGATCCACCGTCGGCCGGTGCCGGCTCCGCCCGAGACGCGGGACAGAGGCGGGGCGGACGCGGGCGTTGTGCCGGCTTCGGCGCGGGGACGGCAGGCACGGTGGGCCGCTGCGGACTGCGGGAGGCTGCTCGCGGGGCGCGCCGCCAGGCGGCGTTGTGCCGGCGCTCGGGCGCGTTCGTCGCGGACCGGCCGTCGGGGGCGCGCCTCCCCGAGAAAGAAAAACGGTGCCGGGTGCGGGATTCGAACCCGCAAGCCCTTTCGGGCAGAGGTGTTTGAGACCTCCGTGTATGCCGTTCCACCAACCCGGCAGGCGACGCCACGGCAGTCTATAGGCTCCCGGCTGGTGCCTGCGACCGGCCGCCGACTAGGTAGGCTCGGGGGTGGCCCCAGCTGGCGGAGAACCGAGCGGAGAACCGAGGAGCAACGTGAGCACCCCCGACGTCCCTGATGAGCGCGACACCCCGGCGGATGTCCCCGACGAGGCGGTCACCTCGGACAGCGCCCACGTCCCGCCCCTCACCACCCGTGTCGTGATCGCCGAGGACGAGGCGCTGATCCGCCTCGACCTGAAGGAGATGCTGGAGGAGGAGGGCTACACCGTCGTCGGCGAGGCCGGGGACGGCCAGCGAGCCGTCGAGCTGGCCCGCGAGCTGAACCCCGACCTGGTCATCCTCGACGTGAAGATGCCGGTGATGGACGGCATCTCGGCCGCCGAGAAGATCGCCGCCGACAACATCGCCCCGGTCCTGATGCTGACCGCCTTCTCCCAGCGTGACCTGGTGGAGCGGGCCAGGGACGCCGGCGCGATGGCGTACCTGGTCAAGCCGTTCAGCAAGAGCGACGTGGTGCCCGCCATCGAGATCGCCGTCTCCCGGTACCAGCAGCTGCGCAGCCTGGCCGGCGAAGTCGCCGACCTGGCGCAGCGGTTGGAGACCCGCAAGCTGGTGGACCGGGCCAAGAGCGTGCTCCAGACCCAGTACGGGCTGACCGAGCCGGCCGCCTTCCGGTGGATTCAGAAGACCTCCATGGACCGCAGGCTCTCGATGCGCCAGGTGGCCGAGGCCGTGATCCAGGACGCCGAGGAGAAGCGGCAGAAGCAGCAGAAGTGAGCCCCGCGCCGAGTTAACTCTCCGTAAAATCGGGCTCGTTGCGCCCAGGGGCGCTCTCTTGACAACGCACGCCGGAGCATTCTCCGGCGTGCGCTTGTGCTTTTGGGAATTGGTGACCTCCGACCACTGGACAGGTGTCCGGATCGTCCGCTAACCGGGCAGTTATGTTCTGTTTCCGGCATGTGCCGCAGGTCACGAGGCGATCACATCTGTCGCGACACTGTGTTCGTGCAGCTCGCGGGGCAATAGATTCCGCTGCACGCCGCACCAGAGTGCGTGGTGCATGGACGTCGTGCGGTGCCGACATGTCTGGGCTCGTTCCAGGGGGTTTACCAAGTGCTCAACAAATCCATCGTGCGACTCGCGATACCGGTGGCCGCCGGTGCGCTCCTTCTTACCGCTTGTAGCGACGACGGGGACGGAGGGGGCGGTGGCGGAGACACCTACAAGATCGCCTACCAGGGCCCCCTTTCGGGACAGAACGTCGCGCTCGGCGAGAACATGGAGAACGGGGTCCAGCTCGCCATCAAGGAGGCCAACGAAAGCGGCGAGTACGACTTCACCATCGAGTACGTCCCGGCTGACGACCAGGGCGCGGAGGGCCAGGCCACCTCGGCCGCCCAGTCCGCGATCGACGACCAGGACGTGATGGCCGTCGTCGGCCCCGCGTTCTCCGGCCCGACCTTCGTGGCCGCGCCGCTCTACGGGCAGGCCGGGCTCGCCACGGTCTCCTCGTCGGCGACCAACCCGACGATCACCGAGGAGGGCTTCCCGACCTTCCTCCGCGCCGTGCCCAACGACAACGCGCAGGGCGGCGCGATGGCCAGGTTCCTGGCCGAACAGGACGGCGTCGAGTCCGTGATGGTCATCGACGACGTCACCCCGTACGGCGAGGGCCTCGCCGACGTGGCGATGGCGGAGCTGGAGGCCGCCGGCCTCCAGGCGCAGCAGGAGAGCGTCCCGGCCGACACCGTGGACTACGGCAGCGCCGCGCGCACGGTGACGTCCGCGAACGTCGACGCGCTGATCTACGCGGGTTACTACGAGGCGTTGGGCCCGTTCGCCACCCGCCTCGCGGAGGCCGGCTTCGAGGGCATCGGCATCTCGGGTGACGGCTCCAACGACGACGAGTTCATCAACCTCGCCGGCGACGCCTCCGAGGGCTGGTACCTGACCTGCCCCTGCACGGACGCCACCGCCGAGGAGGCCACGCAGGACTTCGCCGACCGCTACCAGGAGGAGTACGGCGAGGCGCCTGGCACCTACTCGGCGGAGAGCTACGACGTCGCCAACATGATCATCCAGACCATCGCCGGTCTCGACGGCGACGTGAACCGCCAGGCGGTCTACGAGGCGCTGGCCAGCGGCGAGTACGAGGGCCTGACCAAGACCTTCTCCTTCACCGACACCGGTGAGTTCGAGAACGAGTCGATCTTCCTCTACCAGGTCGAAGAGGGTGTCCGCGGCTACGTGGGCAACGTCGACGAGCTGGTCGGCGGCTGACACGCCGTGAGGACAACGGCGGGGCGGCCGTGAACCGGTCGCCCCGCCTTCCTCGGACACACCTCTGCCGCCTGTTCCCACAAGGAAGTTCCGTCCATGTCCCTTTCCGATAGCTGGGACGTTCTTGTCCTGGGCCTGGTGCTCGGCTCCCTCTATGCCGTCATCGCCATCGGCTACACGCTTGTCTACGGCGTGTTGCAGCTCCTGAACTTCGCGCACAGCGAGGTCTTTATGGCCGGCGGTTTCGGCGGCGTTATCGCGCTCACCATCGTGGAGCCGGCCGCCGATCCCTCCGGTATGCAGTCCGCGGTCTACGTTCTTCTCGGCATATGTGCGGGAGCCATCCTCGGTGGCACGATCGCCTTCGGACTCGAGAAGGCGGCCTATCGCCCGTTGCGGAGACGGAACGCCCCTCGACTGGTCTTTCTGATCACGGCGATCGGCGCGTCCTTCTTTCTCTACAACCTGGCGGGCAAGCTCTTCGGTCGCTATCCGATCGCCATGCCGACCATGTACGAGAACAAGACCGTCTTCACCGTGTTCGGCACCAGGGTCAGCATCACCCAGCTGATCATCGTCGGCGCGGCCCTCGTGATGCTCGCCGCCGTCGATCTGATCGTGAACCGGACCAAGTTGGGCTCCGGCATCCGCGCCGTGGCCCAGGACCCCGAGGTCGCCTCGCTGATGGGCGTCGACATCGACAAGGTCGTCTCCCGCACCTTCGTGCTGGGCGGCCTCCTCGGCGGCGTCGCCGGCTTCCTCTTCGGCACCAACCTCCAGGTCGAGTACACGATGGGCTTCCTGCCCGGCATCACCGCGTTCGCCGCCGCCGTGCTCGGCGGCATCGGCAACGTCAGGGGCGCCGTGCTCGGCGGGCTGCTCCTCGGCGTGGTCGAGGCCTTCACGGTGGAGATCTGGAGCGACGCCTGGCGCTATGTGGGCGCCTTCGCCGTGCTGGTCCTGGTGTTGATGTTCCGGCCGACCGGCCTGCTCGGTGAGCGTGTGGGGAGGACAGCATGAGCGTCGGAGTCACGGCGGGTAAGACGCCGTCGGCGGCCAGGCTGCGCAAGCAGTCCTGGTACCAACAGCCGCGCTTCAAGCGGCTGGTGGCCATGGTGGTGACGGCGGTCGTGATGGCCCAGGTCACCGGCGTGCAGGGGGTGCGGAACGACCTGTTCTACGCCCTTGAGGAGAACTTCACCGGCACCGGCATCTGGATCTGGCTCGGCATCTTCCTGGCCATCTGGGCCGTTCGGGAGTTCCTCCAGGACTGGACGCGCGGACTGTTCGCCCGGGTCAGGGCGGCGGCCGCGCCGCTGCCCGAGGACGGGACGGCGAAGGACGCGCCCGGCGGCCTCGCCGGGCAGGTGCGCCGGGTGGCCGACGGCGGGCGCCGGCTGTCGACGCTCTTCCGGGGGCACCGCGCCTACCAGGCCGGCGGACTGGGCGCGCTGCTGCTCGTGTTGATCGTGCTGCCGCTGATGGTCAGCACCTTCTGGCAGCAGGTCATGGTCGACCAGATCGGCATGTTCCTGCTGATCGCCATCGGCCTGAACGTGGTCGTCGGCTGGGCCGGAATGCTGGACCTCGGCTTTATCGCGTTCTTCGCGATCGGCGCCTACAGCGCGGCGTTCTGGACCGGCGGGCTGCCGGTCGAGCCGCCCGTCGAACTGAACAACTTCCTGGTGGTGCCCGTCGCGGTGCTCACCTGCCTCATAGCCGGCGTGCTGCTGGGCGCCCCGACGCTCCGGCTGCGCGGCGACTATCTGGCCATCGTCACCCTGGGCTTCCACGAGATCGTCTATCTGACGGCCAAGAACTGGACGGAGTTCACCGGCGGCACCCGGGGCGCGTCCTCGGATCGGTTCTCCATCGACCTGGGCTTCTGGTCCTATGAGTGGGGCTTGGACCCTGCGCCCTACTACTGGCTGCAACTCGCCTTTGTCATTGGCGTGTTGTTCCTCTTCCTCCGCCTGGAGCACTCGCGGGTCGGCCGGGCCTGGACCGCCATCAGGGAGGACGAGGTGGCCGCCGCCTCCACCGGCGTGGACACCGTCCGCTTCAAGCTGCTGGCGTTCGCCATCGGCGCCTCCACCTCCGGCATCGCCGGGGTGATCTACGCCAGCAAGCTGGGCTTCATCAACTCCGAGATGTTCCTGGTGCTGATGTCCGTGCTGGTGCTGTCCTACGTGGTCTTCGGCGGGATGGGCTCCATCCCGGGGGTGCTGCTCGGCACCGCGATCCTGGTCTGGCTCCCGGAGTACCTGCGGGACACCGTCGACGCCCAGGACCGCTACATGTATCTGGGCGGCCTGCTGGTGGTCATGATGATCTACCGGCCGCAGGGGCTGTGGCCCTCGCGGCGTAGGCAGCGGGAGCTGCGGATGTCCCAGGAGGGCACCGGCTCCGCCGACGCGCTGGGCGCGCAGCCGGGAGGTGCGCAGGGATGACGACCGAGACCAGTGGGCAGACCGCGGGGGCGGCCTCGAAGACGGCCGACGATGTGCTCCACGCGACCGGGGTCACGCTCCGCTTCGGCGGGTTGACCAGCCTCAACGCCGTGGAACTCCGCGTCGGCCGGGGCGAGATCCTCGCCGTGATCGGGCCCAACGGGGCGGGCAAGACCTCCCTGTTCAACTCGCTGACCGGCGCCTACCACCCGCAGGAGGGCCGGATCACCTTCCGGCCCAGGGCCGGCGGCGCGCACGAGCTGCGCGGCCGCAAGCCGCACAAGGTCAGCCGGCTCGGGGTGGCCAGGACGTTCCAGAACATCCGGCTCTTCGGCGCGCTGACCGTGCTGGAGAACGTCAAGATCGCGGTGGAGACCCGGCAGAAGACCGACCCCGTCTCGATCATGCTCGGGCTGCCCAACGCCCGGCGCGACGAGCGGGAGAGCGACGCCAGGGCACACGAGGTGCTGTCCTTCGTCGGCCTGGAACACCGGATCAACGAGCTGGCCTCGGCACTCAGCTACGGCGAGCAGCGCCGCCTGGAGATCGCCAGGGCGCTGGGCACCAAGCCGGAGCTGCTGCTCCTCGACGAGCCGGCGGCCGGCACCAACCCGACCGAGAAGCGGGACCTGGAGCGGCTGATCCGGCGGATCAACACCGAACTCGACGTGAGCGTGCTGCTGATCGAGCACGACATGCGGCTGGTGATGTCCGTCGCCGACCGGGTCGCGGTGCTCAACTTCGGCAAGAAGATCGCCGAGGGCACCCCGGCCGAGGTCCAGCAGGACCCGGCGGTCGTCGAGGCGTACCTCGGCGTCTCCTCCGACGAGGAGTCGGAGGCCGTCGCCGAGTTGGTGGCGGAGCAGGCCGAACACGCCGAGGCCGCCCGTCAGGCGGAGGCCGAGGCGGCCGACGATGCGGCCGAAGGGGGCGAACGGGCCGACGCCGAAGGGGCGGACGAGGCGGCCGGTGAGGCGGCCGAAGGAACCAGCGAGACGGCCGGCCGGCCCTCCGGCACCGCGCCTGAGGAGGACCGAGGGTGAGCACCCAACTGGACAAGGACGCCCTTCCGCAGTCGGGCGACGCCGCCGCCGACGGCGCCACCCCGCTGCTGGAACTGCGCGACCTGCACGTCTACTACGGCGCGATCGAGGCGCTCAAGGGCGTCAGCCTCACCGTGGCCCAGGGCCAGGTGGTCGCGCTGCTCGGCGCCAACGGCGCGGGCAAGTCGACCACGCTCAAGGCGGCCTCGGGCATGTTGCGGCCGCGCGATGGGGCGGTGCTGCTGCGCGGCGAGCGGGTGGACGGCATCAAGTCGCACGAGCTGGTGCGGTTCGGGATCGGCCATGTCCCCGAGGGGCGCCGGGTGTTCGCCCGGATGACCATCCTGGAGAACCTGAAGATGGGGGCCTACCGGCTGCGCCGGCCCGACCCCGCCGACCTGGAGCGGGTCTTCACGCTCTTCCCCGTGCTCGCCGAGCGGCGCAAGCAGATCGCCGGCACCCTCTCCGGCGGCGAGCAGCAGATGCTGGCCATCGGCCGCGCCCTGATGGGCAAGCCGGACCTGCTGCTGCTCGACGAGCCCTCGATGGGGCTGGCGCCGCTGATCGTCCAGCAGATCTTCGAGATCCTCCGGGAGATCAACGAGCAGGGCACCACCCTGCTGCTGGTGGAGCAGAACGCCTCCCAGGCGCTGCGACTGGCCAACTACGGCTATGTGTTGGAGACCGGCTCCGTCGTCATGTCGAACCAGGCGGACGCGCTGCTCTCCGACCCCCGGGTGCGGGCGGCCTACCTCGGCGAGGCCGTGGAGTAGCGGCCCCGCGCGGCGTCCTTTTCGTGCGGCGGGCGGCGGTTGACCGGGGGTGACCCGGGTCGGCCGCCGCCCGCCGTCGTCCCGCCGGGGAACCGGCGCGCGGAACGGTCGCGGTTCCGCGACGGGCCTGTCACAGCCGCCGCCTCCGACTCCCGGGCTCCGGACGGGTGCGCCTACGCTCCGACCATGAGCGACTGGACATGTGGGCAGTGCGGCAGCCGGGAGCGGGAGCCCGGCTTCCTGGAGGACCTGGGGCAGGGCGCCAAGGGCTACACCCGGTGGATCGCCGGCGCGTTGGACCGGGGCGTGTTCGGCGGGGCCAGGCTGATGGGGCGGCAGCGCTGGGTGGTGGAGGCGTGGCGCTGTCGCGGCTGCGGCCGCCTCGACCTGTACGCCCGCGAACCGGCCTGATCCGCCCGCCGGGCGTGCGCGCCCCAACCCGGGGGGCTCGTCAGGCCCGTATCCCTCCGGAGTCGTCCGCGTCCGCGTCCGCGCCCGCGTCCGCGCCCGCGTCCGCGCTCGTGCTCGCGTCGGCCGCTGGCGCGTTCTGCTGGGCGGCCGGCCGCAGCGCGCTGGTCAGCCGGGCCGTGCAGACCCGCTTGCCCCGCTCGTCGGTGATCACCACCTCGAAGGTGGCCGAGGTGCGGCCCACATGCGCCGGCGTGGCCACCCCGGTGACCACACCCGTGCGCACCGGCCGGTGGTGGGTGCAGTTGAGATCGACGCCCACCGCGATCTTGCCGGGGCCGGCGTGCAGCATGGCGCCGACCGAGCCGAGCGTCTCGGCCAGCACGGCGGAGGCGCCGCCGTGCAGCAGGCCGTACGGCTGGGTGTTCCCCGCCACCGGCAGCGTGCCCACCACCCGCTCGGGAGCGGCCTGTTGGATGCGGAGCCCCACCCGGTTGCCCAGCTCGCCCGCCGAGAAGAGGGCCGGCAGGTCGATGCCGAGCCCCGCCCACTCGTCGATGACCTGCGGGGAGAACACGGAGTCACTGGTTTCGCCCATGGGCGACGTTCTATCAGCTCTCACTGACAACGCGCGCTCGGGGTGAGGCGGATCACCAGCGACTTGCTCACCGGGGTGTTGCTGGTCTCGGCCGTGGCGTCCAGCGGGACCAGCACGTTGGTCTCCGGGTAGTACGCCGCCGCGCAGCCGGGCGCGGTGGGGTAGTGCACCACGCGGAAGCCGCGCGCCACCCGCTCCGTGCCGTCGGTCCACTCGCTGGTGAGGTCCGCGAAGTCGCCGTCGGCCAGCCCTCGTTCCGCCGCGTCCTCGGGGCGCACCAGCACCACCCGGCGGCCGCCCCTGATCCCCCGGTAGCGGTCGTCGAGGCCGTAGATGGTGGTGTTGTACTGGTCGTGCGAGCGCAGCGTCTGGAGCAGCAGCCGGCCCTCGGGCACCGTCGGCCAACGCACCGGCTCGGCCGAGAAGTTGGCCCGGCCCGTCGCCGTCGGGAAGCGCCGCTCGTCGCGCGGCGCGTGCGGCAGGGTGAAGCCGCCCGGCCGGCTCACCCGTTCCTCGAAGTCCTCGAAGCCCGGCACCACCCGCGCGATCCTCGCCCGCACCGCCGCGTAGTCCGCCGCGAACTCCTCCCAGGGCGTGGCGCTGCGCTCGCCCAGCACCCGGCGGGCCAGCCGGCAGACGATCGCCGGCTCGGACAGCAGCTTCCCGGAGGCCGGCCGCAGCCGCCCCCGCGAGGCGTGCACCACGCCCATGGAGTCCTCCACGGTGACGAACTGCTCGCCGCCCGCCCGGACATCGCGCTCGGTGCGCCCCAGCGTGGGCAGGATCAACGCCCGGGCGCCGGTCACGCAGTGCGAGCGGTTGAGCTTCGTCGAGACATGCACCGTCAACCTGGCGCGGCGCATCGCCCGTTCGGTGACCTCGGTGTCCGGGCTGGCCGCCACGAAGTTGCCGCCCATCGCGAAGAACACCTTCGCACGCCCGTCGCGCAGCGCGCGGATCGCGTTCACCACGTCCAGGCCGTGGTGGCGCGGCGGCTCGAAGCCGAACTCCGTGCGCAGCGCGTCCAGAAACGCGGCGCTCGGGCGTTCCACGATGCCCATCGTCCGGTCGCCCTGCACATTGCTGTGCCCCCGCACCGGGCACACCCCGGCCCCCGGGCGACCGATATTGCCCCGAAGTAGCAGGTAGTTGACCACTTCCTTAATGGTCGGGACCGCGTGCCGATGCTGGGTGAGCCCCATCGCCCAGCACACCACCACGCTGTCCGCCGCCAGCGTCATCTCCAGGGCCCGCTCGATCTCCGCCCTGGTCAGCCCCGTCGCCGCCAGCGTCTCGTCCCACTCAGCCGCCCGGGCGGCGGCCGCCAACTCCGGGTAGCCGTGCGTGTGTTCCTCGACGAACGCGCGGTCCACCGCGTCCCGCTCGATGATCAGCCGGTTGAGCATCCGGAACAGCGCCTGGTCACCGCCGATCCGCACCTGGAGGAACAGGTCGGTCAACGCCGTGCCGCCGCCCACCAGGCCGCGCGCCGTCTGCGGGTTCCGGAACCGCTCCAGGCCCGCCTCGGGCAGCGGGTTGACCGTGATGATCCGCGCGCCCCCGCGCTTGGCCCGCTCCAGCGCCGACAGCATCCTCGGATGGTTGGTGCCCGGGTTCTGCCCGGCCACCACGATCAGCTCGGCCCGGTGCAGATCCTCCAGCAGCACGCTGCCCTTGCCCACGCCCAGCGTCTCCGTCAGCGCCGAACCGGACGACTCGTGGCACAGGTTGGAGCAGTCCGGCAGATTGTTGGTGCCGAACTCCCGCGCGAACAGCTGGTACAGGAAGGCCGCCTCGTTGCTGGTCCGCCCCGAGGTGTAGAAGACGGCCTCGTCCGGCGAGTCCAGCGCGGCCAACTCCTCGGCCACCAGGTCGAACGCCTCGTCCCAGCCGATCGGCCGGTAGTGCGTGGCGCCCTCGGCCAGGTACATCGGCTCGGTCAACCGGCCCCGCTGGCCCAGCCAGTAGCCGGAGCGTTCGGCCAGCTCGGACAGCGGGTGCTCGGCGAAGAACGCCGGCGTCACCCGGCGCTTCGTCGCCTCCTCGGCCACCGCCTTGGCCCCGTTTTCGCAGAACTCGGCCCGGTGCGGCTTCGCCGGCTCAGGCCAGGCGCAGCCGGGACAGTCGAAGCCGTCCCGCTGGTTGACGCGCAGCAGCGTCAACGCGGTGCGCCGCACGCCCATCTGCCGTCCGGCGACCCGCAGGCTGTGCCCGACGGCGGGCAGCCCGGCCGCGGCGCGCCGGGGCGGGCCGACCTCGGGCGCGTCCTGGACCGGGTCGTCGGCGGGCGGCTCGGCTGCCATCGCTGCACCTCTCCGCTTCTCGTTTCCGCTGCTCGTTCTCGGGCCACCTGGCCCCTGCCTCCGCCCGATCGTCGCACGGTCGGAGTGGACTGTCAGTGGTCCGTGGCAGGATCGACGACGTGGTTGAGAACGCATCGCAGAGCACCCAGACGCCCCGCCTGCTCCTGTTGGACGGGCACTCCCTGGCGTACCGCGCCTTCTTCGCCCTCCCCGCGGAGAACTTCAGTACCACGGTCGGCCAGCCGACCAACGCGATCTACGGGTTCACCTCGATGCTCGCCAACACCCTGCGTGACGAGGCGCCCACGCATCTCGCCGTCGCCTTCGACGTCTCACGGAAGACCTGGCGCTCGGAGAAGTACACGGAGTACAAGGCCACCCGCTCCGCCACCCCCGACGAGTTCAAGGGCCAGGTCGAGCTGATCGGCGAGCTGTTGGACGCGATGCGGGTGCGCCGCTTCGCCGTCGACGGCTTCGAGGCGGACGACGTCATCGCCACGCTCGCCACCCAGGCCGCCAGCGAGGGCTTCCAGGTCTCCATCGTCACCGGGGACCGGGACGCCTTCCAGCTGGTGAGCGAGCAGATCACCGTTCTCTACCCGACCAAGGGCGTCTCCGAGCTGACCCGCTTCACCCCGGAGAAGGTCCTGGAGAAGTACGGCCTCTCGCCGGCCCGTTACCCGGACTTCGCCGCCCTGCGCGGCGACCCCTCGGACAACCTCCCCGGCATCCCCGGCGTCGGCGAGAAGACGGCCGCCAAGTGGATCAACCAGTTCGGCTCCCTCGACGACCTGGTGGCCCGCGCCGACGAGGTCAAGGGCAAGGCCGGCCAGGCCTTCCGCGACCACGTGGACGCGGTCAGGCTCAACCGCGTCCTCACCGAGCTGGACCGCGAGGTCGATCTCGACTGCCGCCCGGCCGACCTGGCCCGCGAGCCCTACGACGTGGCGGCGGTCACCGGCCTGCTGGACGCCCTGGAGTTCCGCAACGCCAACCTCAGGGACCGCCTCTTCGCCGTCGACCCAGGCGCCGAGGACAGCGAGATCCCCGTCGCCGAGGGCGTCGAGATCGCCGGCGAGCTGCTCGGCGAGGGCGCGCTCGGCCCCTGGCTCGCCGCCCGGGGCCCCGCGCCGCTCGGCCTGGCCACCCTGGACAGCTGGCAGTTGGGCGCCGGCAGCGTGGCGGCGGTCGCGCTGGCGGCCGCCGATGGGCCGGCGGCCTGGCTCGAGCCGACGGCGCTGACCGCCGAGGACGAGGCCGCGTTCGCCGCCTGGGCCGCCGACCCCGAGCGCCCCAAGGTGCTGCACGGCGCCAAGGAGGTCTTCCGCGTCTTCGCCGAGCACGGCTGGCGGGTCGAGGGCGTCACGATGGACACCGCGCTCGCCGCCTACCTGGTGCAGCCCGGCCGGCGCTCCTTCGCGCTGGACGGCCTCAGCGTGGAGTTCCTCGGCCGCGAGCTGGCCCGCCCCACGGAGGACAACGGGCAGCTCGCCTTCGGCGCCGACGACGCGGCCGAGGCGGACACCCTGATGCGCGAGGCCCGCACCATCCTCGACCTGGGCGAGGTCTTCGTCGGCCGGCTCGCCGAGGTCGGCGCCGCCGAGCTGCTCACCGACCTGGAGCTGCCCGTCTCCGCCCTGCTGGCCCGGATGGAGCGCGCCGGCATCGCGGCCGACCGCCCCCATCTGACCGCGCTGGAGGAGCAGTTCGCGACGGCCGTCCACCAGGCGGTCGGCGAGGCGCACGCCTCCGTCGGCCACGAGTTCAACCTGGGCTCGCCCAAGCAGCTCCAGGAGGTCTTCTTCGGAGAGCTGGGCCTGCCCAAGACCAAGAAGACCAAGACCGGTTACACCACCGACGCCGACGCCCTGCTCTGGCTCGCCGGGCAGACCGAGCACGAGCTGCCGGTCATCATGCTGCGCCACCGCGAACAGGCCAGGCTGCGCACCACGGTCGAGGGCCTGATCAAGACCATCGCCGCCGACGGCCGCATCCACACCACCTTCCAGCAGACGGTCGCCGCCACCGGCCGGCTCTCCTCCACCGACCCCAACCTTCAGAACATCCCGGTCCGCACCGACGAGGGCCGGGCCATCAGGGGTGGCTTCGTGGTCGGCGAGGGGTACGAGACGCTGCTCACCGCCGACTACAGCCAGATCGAGCTGCGGGTCATGGCCCACCTCTCCGAGGACGCCGGCCTGATCGAGGCGTTCACCTCGGGCGAGGACCTGCACACCACCGTCGCCTCCCAGGTCTTCTCGGTGGACAAGGGCGGCGTCGACGCCGAGATGCGCCGCAAGATCAAGGCGATGAGCTACGGCCTGGCCTACGGACTTTCCGCCTTCGGCCTCTCCCAGCAGCTGGCCATCGCGCCCGACGAGGCACGGAAGTTGATGGACACCTACTTCGAGCGCTTCGGCGGCGTGCGGGACTACCTCCAGCGGGTCGTCGAGGAGGCGCGGATCGTCGGCTACACCCAGACGCTGATGGGCCGCCGCCGGTACCTCCCCGACCTCACCAGCTCCAACCGCCAACGCCGGGAGATGGCCGAGCGGATGGCGCTCAACGCCCCGATCCAGGGCACGGCCGCCGACATCGTCAAGATCGCGATGCTCCGGGTGGACGAGGCCCTCACCCGTGAGGGGCTGCGCAGCCGGATGCTGCTCCAGGTCCACGACGAGATCGTGCTGGAGGTCGCGCCCGGCGAGCGGGCCAGGGTCGAGGAGCTGGTCCGCCGCGAGATGGCCGGCGCGGTGACACTGCGCGCCCCGCTCGACGTCTCGGTGGGCGCCGGCGTGAGCTGGGAGGCCGCCGCGCACTGACCCGCGCCCGCGCCCACCCGCGTTCGCCACATCGTCACACCACCCCCTCCCGCCGTTCTGGTCCCGGGAACCAACCGTGGTCTAGCGTCGTCGGTCACGGAGGGAGTGCGTCAACGAGGGGAAGTACGCGTGGGGTTGCGCATCAGCAGGATTCGCAGGGGCGTCTCGGGCTCGGCGGTCGCCGCCGCCGCGATGGCGGCGCTGACGGCCTCTCAGGCCTCCGACGTCTTCAGCCAGGACAGCTCGCCACCGCCCGAGCCGGCCGAGCGCTCCTCGGCCGAGGAGCCGGATCAGGAGCCGGGCCAGGCGCCGGTGGAGCTGCCGTACCACACCGACCTGCCGCCGCTGGACGGCGTCGAGCCCGACGAGGACCGCGAGGACGGCCAGGGCGGCGGCAGCCCGCTGCCCGACGAGGCCGGCATCCCGGCCACCGTGCTCGACGCCTACCGCTCGGCCGCGGCGAGGCTCGCCGAGACCGACCCGGGCTGCCGGCTGGACTGGGAGGTGCTGGCCGCCATCGGCAAGGTCGAGTCCGGCCACGCCAGGGGCGGTGACGTCACCGCCGACGGCACCACGGTCAGCCCGATCCTGGGCCCGGTGCTCAACGGCGACGGCTTCGCGAACATCTCGGACACCGACGGCGGGGCGTACGACGGGGACGCGCGCTACGACCGCGCGGTCGGCCCGATGCAGTTCATCCCCTCGACCTGGGCGAGTTGGGGCACCGACGGCAACGGCGACGGCACCGCCGACCCGAACAACGTCTATGACGCGGCCCTGGCCGCCGGCCTCTACCTCTGCGCCAACGACCGCGACCTGTCGAACTCGGACGACCTCGACCAGGCCCTGCTCAGCTACAACCGCTCCTGGGACTACGTCCGCACGGTCCGCTCCTGGCTGGACTACTACCGGGACGGCGCCCACGAGGTGCCCGACGGCGAGGGCAGCCTCCCCGGCAGCCCCGGCCCGGGGAACCCGGACGACTCCGGCCGCCCCGACGAGCGCCCCGACCGGGGCGAGCCCCGCCCCCAGCGGCCGGGACAGGGCGACGAGGCCGACCCCCGCCCGCCGGCCGAGTCCGACGGCGAGGTCCGCCCGACGGACCCCGACGAGCAGCAGCCCGAGGACCCGGAGGAGCCGGAGGAGCCCGAAGAGCCGGGCGGCGAGGACCCCGAAGACCCGGGCGAGGACCCGGACGACCCGGGCGAGCCGGGCGAGCCGGGCGAGCCCCAGTGCCCCGAGGACCCGGAGGAGCCTGGGGACCCGGACGACCCGGGTGAGCAGCCGGACGAGCCCGGCGAGCCCGGCGAGGACGACGGGACCGGGACTCCCGAGGACCCGGAGACGCCCGACGAGCCGGGCCAGTCCGGCGAGGGAGACGAAGGTGACGAGGGCGAGGACGGGGAGGAGCCGGGCGAGGGCGAGGAGTGCCCCGACCCCGACGACCCGCAGGACCCTGACGAGCCCGACAACCCCGACGAGCCGGACAGCCCTGACGAGCCCGGCGAGGGCGACGAGAACGGGACCGACGACTCCGAAGCGGACGGCTCGCCGCAGCAGGCCGCGCCCACCCCGGCGACCCGCCGCGCCCTGTGATCGTCCGGCCGCCACGCCGTGCTCGGCGTGGCGGCCCCCTTCGGGGTGTGAGGGCCGAGTGAAAAGTGCCAGGTTTGGCCCAATAGCGCCCCTCGTGGGGCGAACCGCGCATTGACCCTGATCGGATGCCCCCGTATGCTATAAGACGCGCTGCGGGCTTGCGCGCCTCGGACGGAGCAGGTCGCGCTCGCATCTGTTGTATGTCCCCTCGGTTGGCGAGGCGCGTTTTTCCGGTCCTTCGGGATTGGGGGTCGCGCTTCTCAGGCTGTCCGGCTGCGGCAGTGCGATATTGGTCTTCGGCGTAGCAGTGCCTACCAATATGTCCGTACCGGAGCCCTTTACCACATGACGAGCAGCACCGAGACCACCGCGACCACCCCGCAGGTTGCGGTCAACGACATCGGTTCCGAGGAAGCCTTCCTCGCCGCGATCGACGAGACGATCAAGTACTTCAACGACGGCGACATCGTCGACGGCGTCATCGTGAAGGTCGACCGGGACGAGGTCCTGCTCGACATCGGCTACAAGACCGAGGGAGTCATTCCCTCGCGCGAGCTGTCGATCAAGCACGACGTGGACCCCAACGAGGTCGTCGCTGTCGGCGATGAGATCGAGGCCCTGGTTCTCCAGAAGGAGGACAAGGAAGGCCGTCTCATCCTGTCCAAGAAGCGCGCCCAGTACGAGCGCGCCTGGGGCACCATCGAGAAGATCAAGGACGAGGACGGCATCGTCACCGGTACCGTCATCGAGGTCGTCAAGGGCGGCCTCATCCTCGACATCGGCCTCCGGGGCTTCCTCCCGGCCTCCCTGGTGGAGATGCGCCGGGTCAGGGACCTCCAGCCGTACGTCGGCAAGGAGCTCGAAGCCAAGATCATCGAGCTGGACAAGAACCGCAACAACGTGGTTCTCTCCCGCCGCGCCTGGCTGGAGCAGACCCAGAGCGAGGTCCGCCAGACCTTCCTCACCACCCTCCAGAAGGGCCAGGTGCGCTCCGGCGTCGTCTCCTCGATCGTCAACTTCGGCGCCTTCGTCGACCTGGGCGGCGTGGACGGCCTGGTGCACGTCTCCGAGCTGTCCTGGAAGCACATCGACCACCCCTCCGAGGTGGTCGAGGTCGGCCAGGAGGTCACCGTCGAGGTGCTCGACGTCGACATGGACCGCGAGCGCGTCTCCCTGTCGCTGAAGGCCACCCAGGAAGACCCGTGGCAGCAGTTCGCCAGGACCCACCAGATCGGCCAGGTCGTGCCCGGCAAGGTCACCAAGCTGGTGCCGTTCGGCGCGTTCGTCCGGGTCGACGAGGGCATCGAGGGCCTGGTCCACATCTCCGAGCTGGCCGAGCGCCACGTGGAGATCCCGGAGCAGGTCGTCCAGGTCAACGACGAGATCTTCGTCAAGGTCATCGACATCGACCTCGAGCGTCGTCGGATCAGCCTCTCGCTGAAGCAGGCCAACGAGAACTTCGGCCCCGACCCGATGGTGGTCGAGTTCGACCCGACCCTCTACGGCATGGCCGCGTCCTACGACGACCAGGGCAACTACATCTACCCCGAGGGCTTCGACCCGGAGGCGAACGACTGGCTGCCCGGCTTCGACAAGCAGCGCGAGGAGTGGGAGCGCCAGTACGCCGAGGCGCAGCAGCGCTTCGAGCAGCACCAGGCGCAGGTCATCAAGTCCCGCGAGGCGGACGCCCAGGCCGAGGCCGAGGCGGCCGGCGGCGGTGGCGGCGGCGGTGCCCAGCAGTCGGGCGGCGGCTCCGGCGGCGGTTCGTACTCCTCCAGCCCGTCGGAGGACTCCGGTGCGTTGGCATCGGACGAGGCGCTCGCCGCGCTTCGGGAGAAGCTGGCCGGCGGCCAGAGCTGACCCAGCCGTCGCGGGTGTGACTCATCCGCGCCCGAGGGCCCGTTTCCGTGAGGAGACGGGCCCTTGGCGTCTTCCGGGCCCCGCCGCCCCTACCCTGGGGTCCCGCCGCACGCGGAATGCTGTGGCGGGTGCGGGCGTTGAGACGGCAGACGCGAGACAGCGGAAGGGGAGCGGGTACGGTGCGTGATCCGCAGGAGTTGTACGCATGGGAGCCCGACGGGATCGCCCGGGTCGAGGAGGCCGTCGGCGGGCCCGACAGCGCGGGACCGGTGCTGATCTACCACTTTGACGGTTTCATCGACGCGGGCGACACCGGCGGACAGCTGATCGAGCAGCTGCTGGACCAGTCGACCGAGACGGTGGCCAGTTTCGACCATGACCGGCTGGTGGACTACCGGGCCAGACGGCCGTCCATGGCCTTCCGACGTGACCGGTGGACGGCCTTCGAACAGCCCGGCATCAGGCTCCGGTTGGTGAGGGACGCGACGCACCAGCCGTTCCTCGTTCTCTCCGGCCCCGAGCCCGATGTGGAGTGGGAGGGCTTCGCCGCCGCCGTTCGCCAGATCGTGGAGCGGTTGCGGGTGCGGCTTTCGGTCAACTTCCATGGCATTCCCATGGGTGTCCCGCACACCAGGCCGGTGGGGCTGACCCCGCACGGGAACCGCGCCGAGCTGGTGCCGGTGCGGCGTTCGCTCTTCGAGGAGGCGCAGGTTCCGGGGAGCGCGGCGGCGCTGGTGGAGCTGCGGCTGGAGCAGGGCGGGCACGACGTGCTCGGCGTGGCGGCGCATGTGCCGCACTACATCGCGCGGTCGCGTTACCCGGATGCCGCCCTGGTGGTGCTGGAGGCGGTCACCGCCGCCACCGGTCTGGTGCTGCCGGACGCGGTGCACACGCTGCGGGTGCGGGCGTTGAAGACGCAGGACGAGATCGAGCGCGAGCTGGCCGAGGGCGAGTCCGACCTGGTGGCCGTGGTGCGCGGGCTTGAGCAGCAGTACGACGCCATCGCCGGCGGCGCCACCCGGGGCAACCTGGTGGCCGAGCCGGTGGAGCTGCCGTCGGCCGACGAGTTGGGCGAGGTCTTCGAGCGCTTCCTGGCGGAGCGCGAGGACGGCGACGGTCAGCCGTAGCGGTAGCCTGCCGCCATGGTGGCTGTGGGCCTGACCGGCGGGATCGGCGCCGGCAAGAGTGAGGCGGCGCGGGCGCTGGCGCGCCGGGGCGCGGTGATCGTGGACTCGGACGTCATCGCGCGCGAGGTGGTGGCGCCGGGCACGCCGGGACTCGCGGCCGTGGTCGCCGAGTTCGGCGCTGAGGTGCTGGCCGCCGACGGGTCGCTGGACCGCGAGCGGCTGGGGCGGCTGGTCTTCGCCGACGCCGGGCGTCGCAGGGCGCTCAACGGGATCGTCCACCCGCTGGTGGCGCGCCGCTCGGCCGAGTTGCAGCAGGCGGCGGGCCCGGGGGCGGTGGTGGTGCACGACGTTCCGCTGCTCGCCGAGGAGCGGCTGTCGCACCGCTATCGCGCGGTGATCGTGGTGGACGCCTCGGACGAGACCCGGCTGGCGCGGCTGACCGGGGCGCGCGGCATGAGCGAGGTGGACGCCAGGGCCCGGATGGGCGCCCAGGCCAGCCGGGAGGAACGGCTGGCGATCGCGGACTTCGTGCTCGACAATGACGGGACGCTGGCGGAACTCGACGCCCAGGTCGAGGAGTTGTGGCCGAGGCTGGTGGAGCTGGCCGAGGAGGGCTGAGCGTTCCGGGGGTGCGGCGAACCCGTGGCGGCGCCGGTGCCCGGGGCGCTACCGTAATGGTCATGGAGCTTGAGTCCGCCATCGCCCTGGTCACCGCCGCCGCCGGTAGCGTCGCCACCGAGGCGGGGCGTCACGCCTGGGAGTCGCTCATGTCGCTGACCCGCCGCATCACCGGCCGGGCCGATCCCGTCGTCCCGGACGACGAGGAGTCGGTGCGGGTGCTGGTCGGGGAGATCAGCGATCGGGCCGAGGCGGACGAGGAGTTCGCCGACCAGCTGCGGGACTGGGCGGCGACCCACCAGCCGGCGCTGGACGCCCAGCGGAGCACCGTGCACAACAAGGTCGGGGGGAACGCCCAGGTCAGCGGCCCGGTGATCCAGGCGCAGAACATCACGGGGCCCATTACCTTCGGTTCCTGACGCCGCGACGGGTCCGCCGGCGGCTCGACGGAACGGCGGTCAGCCGGCCCGTCCGGGCCGGAGGCGGGCCTTGGCGCGGGAACGCAGCCGGCGCATCCGCCGGCGGATGCGGTGCAGCCGGGGGTTCTGCTCGCGCTCCTCGCGGGAGACCCGGTCCAGCTCCCTGGCCAGCTTGGCGGAGCGGTGCTCGGTGTCCAGCTCGTCCAGCAGCCGGTCCACCTCGGCGAGCATCGAGCCGTGCCACTGCCACTGCTTGGGGTGCTCCTGCACGCGGGTCAGCAGGAGTTGGGCGACGTGCTCGCGGCTGATCCTGGCCGCGTCCAGTTCGACCTCCAGGAACGCCTCGGCCTCGTCGGCGGTGCTGCTGACCTGACTGGTGATCAGCGTCGCGAAGCTGTCCACCGCGCCCGCGAGGTTGCTCAGCAGCTCCCGCACGGCGGGCGCCACGTCGTCGGGGAAGAGCGGCTGGTCGCCGCGCCTGGCGGCGAGGTCGGTCAGGTTGCGGGAGAGGGTGCGCAGGATCACCGCGCAGACCTCCAGGGTGTCCAGGCCGGTGCGCAGCACGATCCTGGTGAGCACCGGTTCCTTGGCCCTTGGGTTGAAGCGCAGGCTCTCCTCGGCCTGGGTCAGGGAGGCGTCCACCTGCGCCACGTCGTGGTCGAGCTGGCGGGCCTCCTCCAGCTTGTCGGAGAGCTTGGGGAGCCTGGGCTCCCGCTCGTCGGCCTCCTCGCTGAGCCGCACCAAGAGTTGACGCATCCGCCGGGCCTGTTCCTCGATGTCGTCGCCGGCCGAGCGCACCCAGACGGGCGGGATGAAGACCAGGTTGAACAGCAGCCCGACCACCGCGCCGATCACCGTCTCCACGACCCGGTCCAGGGCGGTCTCGGCGACCTGGGTCACGCCGAGCACCAGCATCGCGGAGATCGCGACCTCGGGAACGAACTCGCTGACCCGCACCAGATGACCGACCGTCAGCGCGGCCAGGATCAGCAGCCCCAGGCTCCACCAGCTGAGGCCGACCACGGCGCTGAAGGCGGAGGCCAGCAGCACGCCGGTGACCACCGCGTTGACCCGGCGCACGCCGGTGGTGATGGTGGCGTAGAGGGTGACCTGCACGACCAGGAGCGCGGTGAGGGGGGCCAGCAGCGGCGCGGTGACGTCCGTGAGCCAGAGCGCGGCCATGTAGGCGAGGGTCGCGGCGGCGGAGGACCGGAGGGTCTGGACCACCACGGGCTCGCCGCGCCGCTTGGCGAGATCGATGATCTGCTCGGAGACATCCGGCATATATCTCCCCTTTCGCTCCCTGTGGTGTTTTTCGGGTAACACCTGACAAGAAGATGTCATCTGCCGGGGCCGGGGGAGCGAATCCCGGGGAGGTCTGCGCGTCCCGGTCGGCGTGGGGGAGTCGCTGGCGGGGAGTGCTGCGGGGAGGGGCCGGCTCAGGAGGCGGTCGTCAGCCGCATCAGGGTGAGCATCTCGTTCTGCAACTCGGCGGTGAAGGGCTCGTCCTCCGCGCGTTGGTGCGGCACCAGCGGAACGCCCAGCCGGCCGCCGCCGGTCAGCCAGGCGTTGAAGGTGCGCATCAGCAGAATGAACTGCGCGGCCGGTAACCGGGCGCGCAGCGCCTCCACATAGGGGACGAGCTGCGTGGGTTCGGTGGCGTTGTGGCTCATGGATCTATCGTGCGGCGCCGGGCGCGCGGAGGGAAGAACGCGCCCACCTCGGGGAACGGGCGCCGGCCCGGCCGCCGTCCGCGCTCCGGGCGGGGTCGGCCCGCGCTCCAGCCGCGCCCGTCCTGGCCCCGTCCGCGCCCCCGCCGGGCCTCGACGATGATGGGGGGATGCGGCTGGAGGCGATCACCTGGGAGAAGCTGGCCGCCGCCCTCGCCGAGGGGGTGCTCGCCCCGGGGGCCGAGCCGGGGGCCGGGCCGGGAACGTGGCGGCGGATGCTGCTCGACGGCGCCCCGGTGGCCGGCGGCGAACGACTGGCCCGCGCCGTCGCCGAGGAGCTGCGGGTGCGGGGCCGCTCGGCGCTCGTGGTGGACGCGGCCGGCTTCCTGCGCGCGGCCTCGCTGCGTTACGAGTTCGGCCGGCGGGACCCGGACTCCTACCGGGAGTCCTGGCTGGACGTCGGCGCGCTCTGGCGGGAGGTGCTGACGCCGCTGGACCCCGGCGGAAGCGGGCGGGTGCTGCCCGACCTGTGGGACGCGGAGCGGGACCGGGCGACGCGCAGCCCGTATGTCGAACTCCCGCCGGGTGGCGTGCTGTTGCTCCATGGCACCTTCCTGCTGGGGCGATGGTTTCCCGCCGATCTGACGGTCCACCTGGCCCTCTCCGAGGGCGCGCTGGCGCGGCGCACGCCGGCGGAGGAGCGGTGGACGTTGCCCGCCTTCGCCCGGTACGCGGCGGAGGAGGACCCGCTGCGGGCCGCCGACGTGGTGGTGCGGATGGACCATCCCGACCGGCCGGCGTGGAGCGGGCCGCCCGGAGAAGGTTGACCGGGCCCCGTCCCGGGGGCGGGAAGTCGACCGAACGGGCCCGTCCCCGCGCGTGAGCTGACACACTGGGTGTTCGTACCGTCAGCGCACAGTGAGCAGGGAGTTGACGCGTGGACGACGCCGTCAGGCCGTACACCAGGGACGAAGTGCTGCACGCCGTGGCCCTGATCAAGGCCCATCTGGCCGAGGACGAGGAGGCGGTGCGGGCGCTCCAGGACGAGTCGGACGAGAGCGCTCGCCAGTGCGCCCGCTCCATGTTCGCGTTGGCGCACCTCATCGTCTTCGGGCAGGTCATCCCCGACATGTGGGTGGTGCGGCGGAAGGTCGACTTCGGCGACACCGGCCGGGTGCCCGAACTCAACCTCGCCATCCATGTGTTGAAGCGGATGGAGGAGCGCGTCGCGCTCGCCCATGTCCATCCGGTGGTGGGCGCGCTCTCGGCGGGCGACGTGATGGACCTGATCGTGCAGTGCACCGACACCGCGATGGCCGACGTGCCGCGCTTCCTCGACGGCATCCGGGAGCGCGTGCTGCGTTCGATGGAGCCCTGAGCCCCGGGCCTTCGCCTCCCCTCACAACTCCGCTGCCACCGGCCGGGGTTCGACCGTTCCCCACGCTAAGGCCCGCCACTGACAAGGGAGGTGGACGGCGGCGATACCGTGTGCCCATGGATCGCACCCAGGCAGACGAGATACATGGTCGTTACGGAGCCACCGCCACCGTCGAGGTGGAGCCGCGCCGCATAGGGCGCGTGCGCACCGAGTACGCGCCGGAGCCCGACGGCGATCCGGACCCCGGGGAGATCGTCTGGACCTGGGTGCCCTATGAGGAGGGGGACGGCCGGGGCAAGGACCGGCCGGTGCTGGTGGTGGCGCGCGAGGCGGACCGGGAGACCCTGCTGGCCGTGCAGTTGACGAGCCGGGACCGGGACCGCGACGACGAGTGGCTGCCGCTCGGCTCCGGGCCGTGGGACCGCACGGGCCGCGACTCCTGGGTGCATCTGGAGCGCGTGTTGCGGGTCCACCCGGACGGGATGCGCCGGGAGGCGTGCGCGCTTGACCGCGCGCGGTTCAATCGCGTCGTGCACAACCTCCAGGCGCGCCACGGCTGGCGCTGAGCGCGCCGCCCGCGTTCCCCTCCGCCCCTCGGAACACCGATGCAGACCGACATACCGGACCCGCTCGACGCCCCCGGTTCCCCCGCCGACCCCGGCACCGACGGCGTCTCTCGTTCCCCTTCCCGCTCACTGCCGGCCGCGCCGGCCCACCCGTTGACCGGCCACCGCTATGTGGTGCTCGACTGCGAGACCACCGGTTTCGAGCCCGAGCGCGGCGACCGGATGGTCTCGCTCGCCCTCGTCACCGTCGTCGACGGCCGGGTCACCGACCGCTGGACCAGCCTGCTCGACCCGGGCCGGGACACCGGACCCGTGCACATCCACGGGATCACCAAGGCCCAGAGCACGGCGGCGCCACGCTTCGTCGAGGTGCTGCCCGCGATCCTCGACCGGCTCGACGGCGCGGTCCTGGTGGCCCACAACGTCGGCTTCGACCTGCGGTTCCTCGCCATGGAGCTGGAGCTGGCCGGCGCCGGGCCCGTCCCCGGGACCAGCCTCGACACCCTCACCCTGGCCCGCCGCTACCTGCCGGAGCTGGCCAACCACCGGCTGACCACCTGCGTCGCCTCGCTGGGCCTGCCGCACCGGGCGCACCGCGCCGACTCCGACGCCGAGGTCACCGCCGCGCTGCTGCTCGAACTCCTCGACCGCGCCGCCGCCGACGGGCACACCGGCCTGGACGGGCTCGCCGAGCCCAGCGCCGAGGTGCTGCGCCGCGAGCGCCGCCGGCGCGCCCGCTGCGACGCCGAGACCCCGGGGCTGAGCCCGGCGCATCGCGGCGCCCACGAGGTGATCGCGGCCTGGCGCGACGGCGTCGCGGCCTGGCGCGCGGCGCTGACCACCCTCCAGGAGGAGGACTGCCCCGAGGCCGGACGGCTGTGGGGCTGGTTCGGCGGAACGCTCAGCTCCCCGACCGCCGCCTTCGGCCGGCCGCGCCCCGAGTGGGCGCGACAGGCGCTGGTGACCGCGCTCGACCTGCTGCTCGCCGACCCCGAGACCCGCAGGGACGACGTCGCCCAGCCCGTGACCTGGCTGGCCGCGCTCGACCAGGGGGCCGAGAGCCCGGACCACCTGCTGGCCCTCTTCCCCGAGACCGCGGCCGCCATCGCCGCGCTCCCGGACTGCGGCCGCTGCTGGTCCTGTGTGACCCTCGGCCTGTGCGCCACCGGCAGCGCCGGGGCCGCGCTGGTCTCGCACTACGGGGCCGACCCGGCGTGGGTCGACGAGCTGTCCGCCGCGCTGCCGCTGCTGCGCGCCGCCGGCGACCTCGCGGCCCTGGGGCGCGCCGCCCGCTACGCGGGGCAGGGAATGGAACGACGGGGGCGCGTGGCCGAGGCGATGCGCCTGTGGCAGTGGGCGGTGGACCAGGGGGTGCGCGACCCGGTGGTCTTCAACCGGCTCTCCCTCGGCCACGAGCGCCTCGGCGAGGACCGGGCCGCGCTGGCCGTCTGCGAACGGGGGCTGAGCCACCGCCGCGACGAGGGCGCCCGCGCCGTCTGGGAGACGCTGACCCGCCGCGCCGAGCGCTGCCGCAGGCGGCTGGCCGGGCTTCCGGTGCCGACCGTTCCCGAGCCGGAGGCCCCGGACGGCTGATCCACGCCCTAGGGTCGGTGTCCCCCGGCCCGTCGCATCGCTCCCGGCCGCGTGCCGGGGCCCGTTCCGGTTCCGTTCCGACCCGAGGAGACCCCGGTGACCGACCAGCTGCCCCCGATGCCCCTGGACTGGCGGCGTGCCCTGGCCATCGTGGCCCACCCGGACGACCTGGAGTACGGCGCCTCCGGGGCCGTCGCCGAGTGGACCGAGAGTGGCCGCGAGGTCGCGTATGTGCTGGTCACCAGGGGCGAGGCCGGCATCGACGGCATCCCGCCCGAGGAGTCGGCCCGGGTGCGGGAGGCCGAGCAGCGGGCCAGCGCCACGGCCGTCGGGGTGCGGACGGTGGAGTTCCTCGACCACCGCGACGGGGTGGTCGAGCCGGGGCTCGCGCTCCGCGCCGACCTGGCGGCGGCCGTCCGCCGGCACCGGCCCGAGCTGCTGATCACCCTCAACCACCACGACACCTGGGGCGGCACCGCCTGGAACACCCCCGACCACCGCACCGTGGGGCGTGCCGTGCTGGACGCGGCCGGGGACGCCGGGAACCGCTGGATCTTCCCCGACCAGCTGGGCGAGGGCGGCCTCGAACCCTGGGACGGGGTCCGCTGGGTGGCCGTGGCGGCCTCGCCCCGGCCCACCCACGCTCAGCCGCTGAGCGACGCCGCGCTGGAGCGGGGCATCGCCTCGCTGGTCGAGCACGGCGCCTATGTCACCGGTCTCGGCGAGGCCGACCCCGCCGCCTACGCGCGGGAGCTGCTGACGGGCGCCGCCGACGCGGCCGCCCCGCGCTTCGGCGGCCGGCGTTGCACCACGTTCGAGGTCTTCCCCCGCTGAGACGGCCCGAGCCCAACCGGCTCCCGAGGGCCTTTCCGAGCCCTTTTCGACGCCGTCGCGGTGACACCCGACACACCCCTTTCGGCGCCTACGACCGCTAATAGGAGCGGAAAGGGACCAAGGTCCCGGGACTTTCGTCGCCCCGCGCCGGGAATTTCGCCCGGCGCGCCGGGCGACTTCCGGACGTTCGAAGGAAAGCGCAGGTGGGCGCCGGTGACGTCGCCGCGACGCGCACGGCGACACCTGTTCCGGGAGGCGTTTCCGCATTCCGTGAAGGGCCTGTCGAGGGCCTTTGTTCCCGTCCCTCTCGCTACGGGTTCGGGTAGTAATGGGGGGTCTTGTGTCGGGGTGAATTGCCCGTTATCAATGAGATTCGCCCGGTCGCTTTCGGTCGGGATGTCCCCGAATCGCAGAGGTTGTTCTTCCATGCTGAACACCACCACGACCACCACCCTGAACCGCGCCCCCAAGTCGCTCCGTGCCCGCGCCGCCGCCGCCGTGGTGGCCGGCGTGTGCGCCACGGTCGCCCTGTCCGGTGCGGCTGTGGCGGCCGAGGGCGGGAGCAGCACCCAGGCCGACGTGTTCGCCTCGCACTCCACCGCCGAACTCGCCGAGACCACCCATGGCCAGGCCCAGCACGCGGCCAGCGCGCCGAGCCAGGAGGCCCAGGACAGCAAGGGCGACGACAAGCCCAGCGCCGAGGACTGGGTCTCGCCGATCGCCGGTGACTACGAGCTGTCGGCGACGTATGGCAACAGCGGTGACCGCTGGGCCAGCAAGCACAGTGGCCAGGACTTCGCCGTGCCCAACGGCACCGAGGTGAACGCCGTGCACGAGGGCACCGTGGTGAAGGCCGGTGGCAACGGTGCCGGTGACGGTCCCGCCTACGGCAACGCCGTGGTGGTCGACCATGGTGACGGCACCTTCACCCAGTACGCGCACCTCTCCGAGGTCGAGGTCGCGGTGGGTGACGAGGTGGACACCGGCGAGGAGATCGCGCTGTCCGGTAACACCGGTAACAGCAGCGGCCCGCACCTCCACTTCGAGGTCCGCACCACCGCCGACTACGGCTCGGCCATCGACCCGATGAAGTTCCTGCGCGACCAGGACGCCGAGGTGTGAGTCGGTCGACTGACCCCCGACCGACCTTCGGATGACCTCGGCGCGGCCCCCTAGCGGGGCCCGCCGACCGGGTCACCCTCCCCGGCGGCGGCCCGCCTGGCGGCACACTCCCCACGGAGCGCCGGGTAGGCCGCCGCTATCGCGTCCCAGCACCGCCCGGTGAGCAGCCGCCGCCCCTCGGCCCGGCTCTCGCCGGGCGGCAGCGCGTTCAGCAGCTCCTCGTGCGGCGCCAGCCGGTCCAGCAGCCAGCGCACCTCCCAGTGCGCCAGCTCGGCCGGCGTCAGCTCCGCCGCCGTGACCGCCCGGGGCCGGTGCCCCCAGGAGCGCGCGGCCCGCCCGGCGTCCCACAGGTTCCGGTGCGCCACCGCCCGCTCCGCCAGCTCCGCCTCGGAGAGCCGGGGGAGCGCCAGCCGCGCCGCCCGGATCGCGGCCAGCCCCTCGGCCCGCCTCCTGGCCTGCGCCTCGCGCTGCGCGCTGGCCCGCCGCCGACGCAGCTGGAGCGCCGCGACGAACTCCGGCAGCCGCTCCGTCTCCCGCACCCGGTCGCTCAGATACAGCTCGACCGGGCTGGTCCGGTCGGGCTCGCCGAGGAAGGAGCGCACCAGCAGCGGCGTCCAGCCTCGGGCCCGCAGGGCCTCCAGGGAGCAGTAGGTGATCGCCGGCCGATCCTGGGACAGCGCCATCGTCGCCTCCTTGCCCTGGGACGCGGGTGCCCCGGGCACCCGGGGCGACCTCGGCTCGCGCGCCGCCGGCCCCTCCGGGGCCCGGACCGTCAGTATCGGCGCGACCGGCGGTGATCGCCTCCGCGCCGGAGCCGGAGCCGGAGCCGCAGCCGGAGCGGCACCGGCGCGGCGGCCCGTGGCGGCGCGGCGAACGCCCCCGCTCACCGCAGGGTCAGCGGGGTCTCGGCGGACAGGCGGGACAGCTTCTCCGGATTCCTGACGTAGTACAGCCCGGCGATGCGGGCGTCCTCGACGCGGATCGCCAGCACGCCGTCGACCTCGCCGTCCAGGCGGACGACCAGCGCCGGATTGCCGTTGACCAGCGTCGGCTCGCCGCTGGCCGTGGCGCCGGCCTTGGCGAGGCCGCCGAAGAGCAGGCGGGCCACCTTCTCGGCGCCGGTGATCGGCCGGGGCGCGGCCTGCCGGACCCCGCCGCCGTCGCCGACCAGCACGACATCGGGCGCGAGCACGTCGAGCACGCCCTGGAGGTCCCCGGTCTCGAACGCCCGGCGGAACGACTCCAGCGCCGCCCGGGTCTCGGCGGCCGAGGCCGTCTCGCGGGGGCGGCGGGCGTCGACGTGCCGCCGCGCGCGGTGCGCGATCTGACGCACGGCCGCCGGCGTCCGGTCGACGGCGCTCGCGATCTCCTCGTAGCTCACCTCGAAGACCTCGCGCAGCACGAAGACCACCCGCTCCGTCGGCGCCAGCGTCTCCAGCACGTGCAGGAGCGCCAGCGACAGGCTCTCGGCGAGTTCGACGTCCTGCGCCACGTCGGGGGCGGTGAGCAGCGGCTCCGGCAGCCAGGAGCCCACATACGCCTCCTTGCGGCGCTTCAGGGCGCGCAGCCAGTTCAGCGACTGCCGGGTGGTGATCCGGACCAGGTAGGCGCGCCGGTCGCGCACCCGGTCCAGGTCGACACCGGCCCACCGCAGCCAGGTCTCCTGGAGAACGTCCTCCGCGTCGGCCGCCGAGCCGAGGATCTCGTAGGCGACGGTGAACAGCAGGTTGCGATGGGCGAGGAACGCCTCGGTCGCCGGGTCCGACGCGTCCGTCGCGCCGCGCTCCGTGGGCTCGCTCACGTTCCCCGCCTTCCCTTCCTCTCGTTCCGGGTTCACGAACCGGCCTCAGGCCGGGCGCCCGCTGCCTGCGGGAGAGCCCTCGCCCTGGGCGCGCAGCAGCCGCTCGCGCTTGCCGTCCTTGACCCACAGGTTGCGCTTTCCCGGCTTGCGGCCCTCGTTCGCGAGCTGCTTGACGGTGCTCGCGCACACGAACTCCTTCAGTTTCGCCCCGGGACGTCCCCCGAGGTGGAGCCGGAGCGCCACGTCGTTCCGGTGCGCGAACTGGAAGACCCCGGCGCCCCGCCCCAGGCTGAGGCACTGGCCGGCGAATCCGACGGCGACGTTCGCTGGCCGCTCGCCCGCGATCCGGCTGAGCACCGTCTCGGCGGCCTGCGGGCCCAGCTGGACGGCGGACTGGCAGCCCATCCGGAACGGCAGGTCCGAGGGGGCCGCCGAGTCGCCGGCGGCCACGATCCGGTCGTCGTCCACGCTGGTCAGCGTCTCGTTGGTGATCAGGCGCCCCAGGGCGTCGGTGGTCAGCCCGCTGCGGGCGGCCAGGTCGGGGACGCCGAAGCCGGTGGTCCAGACGGTCACCCCGCTGGGCAGCTCCCGGCCGTCGGCCAGGCGCACCGCTTGGCGCGTCACGGCCGTCACCTCGGTGCCGGGGCCGTCGACCACCGCCACGCCCAGCCGGGACAGCTGCCGGGCGACCGAGCGGCGGCCCTTCGGGTGCAGGTAGGGGCCGAGGTCCCCGCCGCAGACCAGGGTCACGGAGTGGCCCTCCTCCGCCAGCTCGGCGGCGGTCTCGATGCCGGCCGGTCCGGCCCCGACCACCGTCAGCGCGGCCGTCGCCGGCAGGTCGTCCAGGGTGGACCGCAGCCGCTGTGCCTCCTCCAGGCTGGCGACCGGGTAGGCGAACTCCGCCGCCCCCGGCACCCCCGACCCGGTGCTGCCGCTGCCCACCGCGTAGATCAGGTAGTCGTAGTGGACGGGGCTGCCGGCCACCAGCGTCAGCTCGCGCGCGGCCGCGTCGATGTGCTCCACGCTGTCGACCACGAGCCGGACGCGGGCGTTGAGCAGCTCGGGGAAGTCGACGACCGCCTCGTGCGAACCGCCGACGACCTGGTGCAGGCGGATGCGCTCCACGAAGTTCGGGCGCGGGTTGATCAGGGTCACGGTCACCTCGTCGCGCCGCGTCAGGCGGTTGGCCGCCATGACGCCCGCGTACCCGCCGCCGACCACGACGACCTCGGTGTTCTCGGCCATGGTGTCTCCTCCAGTGCCAGGGGGTTCGCACTCAAGACACCGGACCGTCGGCCGCTGTGACACGGGGCGGCTCGCCTGTGAGCCGGATCACCCGGGGGAGGACTCGGGGAGGTCCCGGGGCTCAGAAGAGCGGGCTGGGCAACACCCCCTCCAGGGCCAGCAGTTGGCGCTTGGTCTCCAGGCCGCCGCCGAAGCCGCCTATGCCGCCGTCGGAGGTCACCACCCGGTGGCAGGGCACGACCACCGGCAGGGGATTGGCCCCCATCGCCGCGCCCACCGCCTGCGCGGCCCCCGGCTCGCCGACCCGGCGGGCCAGGTCCTGGTAGGAGACGACGGTGCCCAGGGGCACGCCGGTGGCCAGCTCCCGCAGGACCCGCTCGGTGAAGCCGGACGCCAACGACCAGTCCAGCGCCAGCTCGAAGGCGCGCAGCCGCCCCGCGAAGTAGGCCGCCAGCTGGCCGGCGGCCTCCGTCAGCATCGGGTGGCCGGCCGCCGGCGCCGGGCGCACGCCCAGCCCCCTGGCCAGGGCGGACAGCGTGCCCGGCACCCGGCGCTCGTCGGCGTGGAAGACCACCCGGACCAGCCCGAGCCCCGTCGCCGCCAGCAGCAGCGGGCCGATCGGCGTCCGCTCCACGGACCAGACGCAGTCCTTCCCCTCACTCATGCCGGGCTCCTCACTCATGCCGGGCAGCTTAGGGCGCCCCACTGACAACGCCCCGAGGCGGAGGAACGGCGCTGGTCAGGCCCGGGCCCGGCCGTTGGGTCCCGCCCCGGATCAGTCCCGCAGCGCCGCCCGGACCACGTCGGGAACGTCCGAGATGATGCCGTCCACGCCCAGCGCCGCGACCCGGTTAGCCAGCTCGCCGTCGTTGACCGTCCAGGTGTAGACCTTCAGCGGCCGGCCGTGCGGCCCGCGCACCGACTGGACGCTCGCCACGTACTCCTCGGTGAGGTCGGCGTGCCGGGGGTTGATCTGGTCGGCGAACTCCGCGTACTCCGGGATCTCGTCGACCGGCGGGGTCCCCAGGAAGCCGGTCTCCACCCGGGGCGCCAGCCCGTGGACCGTGCGCACCGAGTCCGCGTCGAAGCTCTGGAGCACCACCCGCTGCCCCGGGTACCACTCGCGGAGCCAGCCCTGCTCGCCCAGCTCGTCCAGGATCTCCGCCTCGATGCCCGGGTACAGCTCGGGCGACTTCAGTTCGAGCAGCAGCCGCTGCCGGTTGTCGCCCAGCTCGTCGAGGAACTCCGTCAGCGTCGGCACCGGCTCGCCCGCGAACTCCTCCCCGAACCAGCTGCCCGCGTCCAGCCGGGAGATCTCCTCGGCGGTGAAGTCCGCCACCCGCCAGGGCGCCCGGTCGGGGAAGACCTCCTCCACGTTGGTCGTCCGGGCCAGGGTCGTGTCGTGCATCAGCACCAGCTCGCCGTCGCTGGTGCGCTGCACGTCGGTCTCGACCCAGGTGGTGCGGGTCTCGGCGGCGGCCTCGGCTGCCGCCACGGTGTTCTCCGGCGCGTAGCCCGAGGCGCCCCGGTGCGCCACCAGCAGCGGGCCGCGCTCGGGCCAGCCCGCCGTGACCGCCGCCGTCCGCACGCCGTCGGTCGAGGCGGCCTCGGCGCTGCTGGGGGAGGTGCTGCCGGGCAGCGAGGTGACCGGCACCACGGTGAGGGCGATGGCGCCGAGAAGCCAACCGGGCCAGCCGGCGGTGACGTTGCTCATGAGGAACTCCTCGCATCCGTGTGGGGAACGCGGGGAGCTTGCCCGCCCGGGGGAAACCTTCGGGTGCGCGAACGGTGACTGTCAGTTGAACAGCGTGAGACCTCGGGGGGCGAGGTTTCGGCGGCGACCCGGTTGTCAGTGGTGGGTCGTACGGTGGGGTACATGCCCGTCTCAGATATCGCACGCACCTCGACCCCCTTCGAGGTGGTCAGCCCGTACCAGCCCAGCGGCGACCAGCCGGCGGCCATCGCCGAGCTGGAGAAGCGCGTCAGGGGCGGTGAGAAGGACGTCGTCCTGCTGGGCGCCACCGGCACCGGCAAGTCGGCGACCACGGCGTGGATGATCGAGCGGCTGCAACGCCCCACCCTGGTGATCGCGCCGAACAAGACGCTGGCGGCCCAGCTGGCCAACGAGTTCCGCGAGCTGCTGCCGAACAACGCGGTCGAGTACTTCGTCTCGTACTACGACTACTACCAGCCCGAGGCGTACGTCCCGCAGACGGACACCTACATCGAGAAGGACTCCTCGATCAACGACGAGGTGGAGCGGCTGCGGCACAGCGCGACCAACTCGCTGCTCACCCGGCGCGACGTGGTGGTCGTGGCGTCCGTCTCCTGCATCTACGGCCTGGGCACGCCGCAGGAGTACGTGGACCGCATGGTGCCGCTGCGGGTCGGCGAGGAGATCGACCGGGACGCCCTGCTGCGTCGCTTTGTCGACATCCAGTACGCGCGCAACGACGTGGCGTTCACCCGGGGCACCTTCCGGGTGCGGGGCGACACCATCGAGATCTTCCCGGTCTACGAGGAACTGGCCGTCCGGATCGAGATGTTCGGCGACGAGATCGAGGCGCTCTCCACGCTCCACCCGATCACCGGCGAGGTCATCTCCACCGAGGACCACCTCTATGTCTTCCCCGCCACGCACTATGTCGCCGGCCCCGAGCGGATGGAGCGGGCCGTCAACGGGATAGAGACCGAGCTGGGGGAGCGGCTGGAGACCCTGGAGCGGCAGGGCAAGCTGCTGGAGGCCCAGCGGCTGCGGATGCGCACCACCTACGACATCGAGATGATGCGCCAGATCGGCACCTGCTCCGGCATCGAGAACTACTCGCTGCACATCGACGGCCGCGAGACGGGCTCCCCGCCCTACACCCTGCTCGACTACTTCCCCGACGACTTCCTGCTGGTCATCGACGAGTCGCACAACACGGTCCCGCAGATCGGCGCGATGTACGAGGGCGACGCCTCGCGCAAGCGCACCCTGATCGACCACGGCTTCCGGCTGCCCTCCGCGCTGGACAACCGGCCGCTGCGCTGGGAGGAGTTCCTGGAGCGGATCGGGCAGACGGTCTATCTCTCGGCCACCCCGGGCTCCTACGAGCTGTCGCGCGGCGACGGCGTGGTGGAGCAGATCATCCGGCCGACCGGCCTGGTCGACCCGGAGGTCGTGGTCAAGCCGACGGAGGGCCAGATCGACGATCTGGTGCACGAGATCCGGCTGCGCGCCGAGCGCGACGAGCGGGTCCTGGTCACCACGCTCACCAAGAAGATGGCCGAGGACCTCACCGACTACTTCCTGGAGCTGGGCATCCGGGTCCGCTACCTCCACAGCGACGTGGACACCCTGCGCCGGGTGGAGCTGCTCCGCGAGCTGCGGGCCGGCGAGTTCGACGTGCTGGTCGGGATCAACCTGCTGCGGGAGGGCCTCGACCTGCCCGAGGTGTCGCTGGTCGCCATCCTCGACGCGGACAAGGAGGGCTTCCTGCGCTCCGGCACCTCGCTGATCCAGACCATCGGCCGGGCCGCGCGGAACGTCTCGGGGCAGGTCCACATGTACGCGGACCGGATGACCCCGTCGATGGAGCGCGCCATCGACGAGACCAACCGGCGGCGGGCCAGGCAGCTCGCCTACAACAAGGAGCGGGGCATCGACCCGCAGCCGCTGCGGAAGAAGATCAACGACATCGTGGCCGCCATCGCCCGCGAGGAGGTCGACACCCGGCAGCTGCTGGGCACCGGCTTCCGGGACGAGGCCGCCCGGGGCAAGGCCCCGGTGCCCAGCGTGCCGTCCGGCGGCGGCAAGGGCGCCGGTGCCGGCAGAGGCAAGGGCAAGGGGACCGGGGAGCTGACCGACCGCCCGGCCGCGGAGCTGGCCGAGACGATCGAGCAGCTCACCGAGCGGATGCGGGCGGCGGCGGCCGAGCTTCAGTTCGAGATCGCGGCCCGGCTGCGGGACGAGGTCTCCGAGATGAAGCGGGAGCTGCGGCAGATGAAGGAGGTCGGCCTGAGCTGAGCCGCGCCGTTCGCCTCGCCTCGGCGAGCGGCCGTGGGCGGGACGGCGCCCCGCCCACGGCCGCGTTCTCCCGGCCCCCCGACGCCGTCAGCGGCGGGTGATCTCCACCGTGGCCCGGCTGGTCTGCCCGTTGACCGTCACCTCCAGGGTGACCTCGCCGGGGCGCAGCCCGGTCAGTTCGCCGGTGGCCGGGTCGAAGGCGGCGACCGCCCGGTGGCCGGCCTCGTCCGCCGGCCCCAGGTGCAGGCCGCGTGAGCCGGACCAGTCGGCGCTGACCAGCGGCCCGACGGGCACCTCGCGGACGCCGCCAGCGCCGTCCTGGGACACCACGGCGGCCGCTTCGCCGGTGCCGCGCACCGGCAGGGAGTCGGGCGCGGTCAACGCCAGGCCGTCGACGCGCGCCACGGTGCGGACCGAGAGCCAGTCGGGTCCTGGCCGCTCCGGCGACCGCCGGACCTCGGCCTGCTCGGCGCGCGACACCGGATCGACGCCGACCAGGGACCAGCCGTTGAAGCCGCCCTCCTCTGGCACCGTCGCCGGCTCCTTGCCCGCGTTGCCATTGATCACAAACGGCACGCCGTCCAGTCGATAGGTGTCAAAGATCCCCACGTGCGCGCCGAGATAGACCACGCCCTTGCCGCTGCGCTGGCGGAACTCGGTCAACCACCGCTCCAGCAGCGCCGCCTCCCAGCGGTCGGTGAGCTGGCTGGCGGGCTGGGCCATGGTGTCCCTCGGCGGCACATGGCCGACCACCACCACCGAGTTGATCGCCCGGTCCTCGGCCGCGTCGTCCAACTGGGCGCGCAGCTCCCGGATCTGGGCGAAGCCGCCGCCCCGCAGGGTCAACGCCGAGGTGTCCAGGGTGACAAAACGCGTTCCCCGATGATCGAAGGTCAGCTGCGGATCGCCGAACTCGTTGCGGAAGTTGTCGATCGAGCCGCCCATCACCTCGTGGTTGCCCGGCACGTAGTACCAGGGCAGGTCGTCGCCCAGCTCCTCCTCGATCACCGTTCGGGCGAACGCCAGGTCCTCCGGCGCCCCCTCGTCCACCAGGTCCCCGTTGATCAGCACGAAGTCCGGGTCGGCGGCCCTGGCCTCGCGCAGGCTCCGCCGGGCCGAGGCGACCAGCTCGCTCTCCGGGTCCCGGGCCACGAACTGCGCGTCGGAGACCACGGCGAAGCGCCACTGACGCCCGTCGGTCCCGGCGGCCGTGTCGATCAACGGCTCGGCGCCGCGCGGCCGTTCGGGCAGCTCCACCTCGGGCGGCGTCAACGCGCGCAGCTCGTCGATGACGACCTCGCTGGCATAGCTCTGGTCCGGCCGGGTCTCCGCCAGATAGAACCGGTGCACCGACACCGGATAGGCCGTGCCCTGCGGCACCTCGAACGTCAGCTGGCGCCACCCCTCGAAGTCGAGGTGCTCGCCCCGCAACACCTGGTCGGTGCCCCGGGCGTCCCGCAACTGGAGCGAGGGCCAGGCGCCCCGGCCGTCGCCGCGCACCCACAGGGTGAACCGCGCGGGCTGGCCCGGGACTTCGAGGGCGGCCGGGGGATAGACATAGGCCGCCCTGGTCGCGGTGGACAGCGAGAAGTCGTAGGTCAGCCGCAGCCCCGCGCCCTCCCGACCCTCCGGCTCGGGCGCCACCGAGCCGTCGGCCCGTGCGTGGTCGAAGGTCCACGCGTCGGCGTCCGAGAAGTCGGCGACGGCGGTGTCGTCGAGGCCCACGGTGACGGCCAGTTGGGTGGTGACCTCCCCGACCGAGACCGTCACCAGACCGGACGCCGACCCGTGCTCCCCGGCGGTGACCGTGAACCCGCCGCCGGCCGCGTCCGGTTCGACGGTGAACAGCGAAGCGTCGTAGTCGAGCCGCGCGTCGGCCGGCTCGATCGGCGCCGAGGTGCCCGCCGCGTCCACGCCGAGGACGCCGAACGTGCCGACGGCTCCCGGGCCGGCCAACCCCAGCCGTCGGGTGCTGGTCGAGATCTCCGTCAGCTCGCCGAGGACGGTCAGTTCGGTCGTTCCCTCGGCGCGCCGTTCCCTGGCGCTGACCTCGACCGTTCCCGGCGAGCCGGCCCGGAAGACCCCGTCGCGCACGGTGCCGACCCGGGGCCGGTCGGAGTGCCAGCGCGGCCTCGTCTCGGCCGGGCCATAGGTCTCGTCGTGGCCGACGGCCGTCAACTCCCTGGTCAGGCCGGGGAAGACCCGCTCGGGGTGCCCGCCGGCCACCGGGTCGGCCGTCGGCGCCAGGGCCGGGTCGGCGACCGTGGCCACGCGCAGCCCGGCCAGCTCGCCGCTGCCGGTCGGGGTGGTGATGGCCAGCCCGTTGGGCACCTCGCGCTCCGCGCCGTCCGAGGGGCTGTTGACCAACTCGGGGGCGGCCTCGCCAGGAAGCCGGGCCAGCAGGGTGCTGGAGCCGCCGCCGTCGAGGTTGAGCGCGTTGTGGGCGCCGAGGTCGGCCATCATCACGGCCAGCTCGGTCAGCGTGGTGCCGCCCGAGTGGGCCTGCCGGCCCTCCACGCTCAGCACGAACATCCGCTGCCCGTCCCGGGAGAAGCCGACGGCGGTGCGCGGCGCGGTCGCGTTGTTGGGCAGGCCCTCCCAGTTCTGCGGCTCGCCGTCCACCACGAGCAGCCCGCGCCCGCCCACCGCCGTGCGCGGCAGCTCGGAGCCGTCGTCGGTGACCGGCGCGTACTCCAGCGACACCGGGTCGCCCACCCGGAGCCCTTCGAGGGCCAACGCCCCGCGCTCCCGGCCCAGCAGCACGGTGGTGTCCTCGGGGATCGGTCCGCCGCCCGGCTTGTCGGAGACCGAGGCGACCTCGCCGTCGCTGATCACCACCTCGGTGGTCTCGCCGGCGTCGGCCACCACCAGCTCCCGGTCCGCCTCGCCCCAGCCCGGGGTGAAGACCCCGACGCCGCCCGGCGGAAGGTCGGGACTGTTGAGCCCTGCCAGCTCGACCGCGCCGTCCGGCAGGGTGGCCGTGCCGTCGAAGTAGAGGTCGAGGATGCGGCCGGCGCCGTCCGGGGAGATCCCGACGGCCGAGGTGGCGCCCCCGGACGAGCCGTGTACCAGCTCGCCCTCGGAGATCCCGGGGCCGAGCGGGGCGTTGGTCGCGTTGATGTCGAAGAAGTCGGCGTTGATGGCCGCCACCGTGGTCCGGCCCTCGCCCGGGTCGTGGTCGGCGACCAGCTCGCTCAACGGCGCGGCGTCCGCGACGTGTTCGGGGGCGAGGTAGTCGACGCGCAGATCGGCGTCGAGGTCGAGGGTGAGCGCGTGGGCGCTCAGCCACTTGTCGGACTCCAGCCGGTGATAGCTGGTCAGCTCGGCGCCCGGGGCCAGCGGTTGCTCGGTCCGGGTCAGCTCGAGACCGTCGCGGTCCACGATCCCGGTGGGGAGTGTGGTGGTGAGCGAGGCGGTCGGCGGGTGTGGCGGAGCGGCGTTCGCCGGCGAGACCAGCCCGCTGGTCAGGGCGAACGCGGCTCCGGCCGCGATCAGTGAAGGTGCGCGAAGTGATCGGCGCACCGCGAATCCTGGCAAGGGAACTCCCTCAAGAACGCGTGCCTGGGGGCGCGGGTGTGCGCCCAGCGGCTCAGCGTTCCAAGGGAGTTGACGAGGTGCCAGGGGTCGATCAAGAACTCCCGGGAAACAGCGTGATCGAACAGCTCAGCGTTTGGCGGCGGCTCGCTTCTTCGCGGGCCGGGCGGCGCCGCCGGTCGAGGAGGCAGCCGAGGCGGCGGAGGTCTTCCGGGTCGACCTGCGGCGGCCTGCCGCCGGCGCGGCGTCGCTGACCGCGTCGCCCAGGATGTCCCGCAGGAACTTGCCGGTGTGGCTGGCCGGCACCGCGGCGACCTGCTCCGGGGTGCCCTCGGCGATCAGCTGGCCGCCGGCGAACCCGCCCTCGGGGCCCATGTCCAACACCCAGTCGGCGGTCTTGATCACATCGAGGTTGTGCTCGATGACCACCACCGTGTTGCCCTTGTCCACCAGGTCGGAGAGGACCGAGATCAGCTTGCGGATGTCCTCGAAGTGCAGCCCGGTGGTGGGCTCGTCCAGCACGTAGACCGTGCTGCCGGTGGCCCGCTTCTGCAACTCGGAGGCCAGCTTGACGCGCTGCGCCTCACCGCCGGAGAGCGTCGGCGCGGGCTGCCCGAGGCGGACATAGCCCAGGCCCACGTCGTTGAGGGTGCGCAGATGGCGGGCGATGGCGGGCACCGCAGCGAAGAAGTCCAGCGCCTCCTCGATGGGCATGTCCAGCACCTCGGCGATGGACTTGCCCTTGTAGTGCACCTCCAGGGTCTCCCGGTTGTACCGGGCGCCGTGGCAGACCTCGCAGGGTACGTAGACGTCCGGCAGGAAGTTCATCTCGATCTTGATCGTGCCGTCGCCCGAGCAGTTCTCGCAGCGGCCGCCCTTGACGTTGAACGAGAACCGCCCCGGCTGGTACCCCCGGACCTTGGCCTCCATGGTCTCGGCGAACAGCCGCCGCACATGGTCGAAGACCCCGGTGTACGTCGCCGGGTTGGACCGGGGCGTGCGGCCGATGGGGGACTGGTCGACGTGGACCACCTTGTCCACCAGGTCGTCCCCGGTGACCCGGGTGTGCCGCCCGGGGACCGCCTTGGCGCCGTTCAACTCCCGGGCCAGGTGGGTGTAGAGGATGTCGTTGACCAGGGTGGACTTCCCCGATCCCGAGACGCCGGTGACCGCCGTCAGCAGCCCCACCGGGAAGCTGACGTCGATCCCGCGCAGGTTGTGCTCGCGGGCGCCGTGCACCGTGATCATCCGGTCCGGGTCCAGCGGGCGCCGCTGCGCCGGGATCGGGATCGTGCGGGCGCCGGAGAGGTACTGCCCGGTCAGCGACTCCTCGTTGGTCAGCAGGCCGGCCAGGCTGCCGCTGTGCACCACCTTGCCGCCGTGCTCGCCGGCGCCGGGGCCGATGTCGACCACCCAGTCCGCCGTCTTGATGGTGTCCTCGTCGTGCTCGACGACGATCAGCGTGTTCCCCAGGTCGCGCAGCCGGACCAGGGTCTCGATCAGCCGGTGGTTGTCCCGCTGGTGCAGGCCGATGGACGGCTCGTCCAGCACGTAGAGCACCCCGACCAGCCCGGAGCCGATCTGGGTGGCCAGCCGGATGCGCTGCGCCTCGCCGCCGGAGAGCGAGCCGGCGGCCCGGTTGAGCGAGAGGTAGTCGAGGCCGACGTCCACCAGGAACCGCAGCCGCTCGTTGACCTCCTTGAGGACCCGCTCGGCGATCTTCTTCTCGCGGGCGGTCAGCTCCATCCGGCCGAGGAACTCGGCGCACTCGCTGATCGACATGCCGGCGACCTCGGCGATGGAGTGCCCCTGCACCGTGACCGCCAGCACCAGCGGCTTCAGCCGGGTGCCCTGGCAGGCCGGGCAGGGCACCTCGCGCATGTACCCCTCGAAGCGCTCGCGCCCGGAGTCCGTCTCGGCCTCCGCGTGCCGCCTGCGGATGAACGGCAGCACGCCCTCGAAGGCCGTGCTGTACGCCCGCTCCTGGCCGTGGCGGTTCTCGTAGCGGACCTCGATCTTGGTCTTGTGCCCGTTGAGCAGGGCCTTCTTGGCGCGCTGCGGCAGCCCGTCCCAGGGGATGTCGGTGCGGAAGTTCAACGCGTCGCCGAGCGCGCCGATCAGCAGGTTGAAGTACCCCTTGGTGTGGCCGTGCGACCAGGGGTGGATCGCGCCCTCCTCCAGGGTCTTCTCCGGGTCGGGGATGATCAGCTCCGGGTCGACCTCCATCCGGGTGCCGATGCCGGTGCACTCCGGGCAGGCGCCGAACGGGGAGTTGAACGAGAAGGAGCGCGGCTCCAGCTCCTCGAAGGAGAGGTCGTCGTACGGGCAGTACAGGTGCTCCGAGTACATCCGCTCCCGCTGCGGGTCGTCCTCGGGGAGGTCCACGAAGTCCAGGATGACCATCCCGCCGGAGAGGCCGAGGGCCGTCTCCACCGAGTCCGTCAGCCGCCGCTTGGCGCTCTCCTTGACGGTCAGCCGGTCCACCACCACCTCGATGGTGTGCTTCTCCTGCTTCTTCAGCTTGGGCGGGTCGGAGAGCTGGACCGTGGCGCCGTCCACCCGGGCGCGGCTGTACCCCTTGGCTTGGAGGTCGGCGAACAGGTCGACGAACTCGCCCTTGCGCTCGCGCACCAGCGGCGAGAGCACCTGGAACCGGCTGCCCTCGGCCAGGCCCAGGACCTTGTCCACGATGGCCTGGGGCGACTGCCGGGCGATCGGACGCCCGCACTCGGGGCAGTGCGGCTTGCCGATCCTGGCGAAGAGCAGCCGGAGGTAGTCGTAGACCTCCGTGATGGTGCCCACGGTGGAGCGCGGGTTGCGCGAGGTGGACTTCTGGTCGATGGAGACCGCCGGGGACAGGCCCTCGATGAAGTCCACGTCCGGCTTGTCCATCTGGCCCAGGAACTGCCGGGCGTATGAGGACAGCGACTCGACGTAGCGCCGCTGGCCCTCGGCGAAGATCGTGTCGAAGGCGAGCGAGGACTTGCCCGATCCCGACAGCCCGGTGAAGACGATGAGCGAGTCGCGGGGCAGGTCGAGCGAGACATTCCTGAGATTGTGCTCGCGAGCGCCACGAACGATGAGTCGGTCGGCCACGCCGGATGGCACCTTTCGTTGGTCGAGGGGGAAGCTCGCGCCTCGCGAGCGACCCATCCCAGGGTATGGGGGACCTCTGACAATCGTCGCCGAGTGCCGAAGAGGCTGCCCCGCAGCCTATAGCACGTGCGTTCGATTGCCGGCCGTTTCCCAGGCCGCTCCCGGCCGGATCGCTGGTCAGCGACCTCCGATTCACTCGAAGGTGTGGCGTGGTCCCGCCGGCGGCAAGGGCCTAGCGTGAGGCCATGACCCGAGTCGCAACCGAACTCGCCGCCCTCCAGGACGCCACCGACCGCCTCCTGGACACCGCCGCCGCCCTCGACGAGGCGGCCGTGGCCGGCCCGTCCCGGCTCCCCGGCTGGACGCGTGGCCATCTGCTGGCCCACCTCGCCCGCAACGCCGACGCCCTCGTCAACGTGCTCGCGGGCCGCCCGATGTACCCCGACGAGACCACCAGGGACGCCGACATCGCCCGCGACGCCGACCGCCCGCTCGCCGCGCACCTGGCCGATCTGCGGGACAGCGCGGCCCGCTTCCTGGCCGCCGCCTCGGCCCTCGACAAGGGCGACTGGGAGCGCCGCGTCACCCTGCGCAACGGCGTCACCGACCGCGCCGCGAGCCTCCCGTTCCGCCGCCGGGTCGAGGTCGAGCTGCACCGGATCGACCTCGACGCCGGGCCGACCGTGGCCGACCTCCCCGGCTCCTTCCTCGACCCGGCCGTGGCGTATCTCACCGCCCGCTACGACGGCCACCCCGGGCTGCCGGCCCTGGAGCTGCGCGCCGAGGACGGCCGCAGCTGGCGCACCGGCGCCACGACCGGCGAGCCGCGCCTGGTCGTCGGCACCCCCGCCGCGCTGGTCGGCTGGCTCAGCGGCCGGACGGCCGGCTCCGGTCTGACCTCCACCGAGCCGCTGCCCGAGCCGCCACCCCTCTGACCCGCCGCGCCCGTCGGCTCTGACCAACCGCGCCCGTCGGCGCCGTCGTCGTCTGAGAGACTGCCGCCCATGGCGTACACCGGAGACGTACGGGTCGGCGGACCCCCCGACGTGCACGAGCTGACCCACCTGGTCATCACCAAGATCGCCGTGGGCCCCATGGAGAACAACGCCTACCTGCTGCGCTGCCGCGCCACCGGCGAACAGCTGCTGGTCGACGCGGCGGCCGAGGCGCCCCGACTGCTCGAACTCGTGGGCGGCGACGGCCTGGTGGGCGTCGTCACCACCCACCGCCACGCCGACCACTGGGGCGCGCTGGCCGAGGTCGTCGAGGCCACCGGCGCGCCCACCCACGCCGGCCGCCACGACGCCGACGGCATCCCGGTCCCGACCCGGGTGCTCGTCGACGACGGGGACCGCATCGCCTTCGGCCGCTGCGAACTCACCGCCCGTCACCTGGTCGGCCACACCCCAGGCTCCATCGCCCTGGTCTACGACGACCCCGAGGGACACCCCCATCTCCTCACCGGCGACTGCCTCTTCCCCGGCGGCGTCGGCAACACCCACGGCGATCCCGACGCCTTCGCCAGCCTCCTGGGCGACGTCGAGAGCAAGCTCTTCGCCCAACTCCCCGACGAGACCTGGGTCTACCCGGGCCACGGCGCGGACACCACCCTCGGCGCCGAGCGACCCGCGCTGTCCGCGTGGCGCGAGCGCGGCTGGTAGCCGGAACGCCCGCGCTCACCCTGCGTGGTGTGCTCACTGTCAGTGGGCAGCAGTAGGGTTGCCGTCATGGCCGATCCCTCCAGCTACCGCCCGAGGCCCGGCGAGATCCCCGACTCGCCCGGCGTCTACCGGTTCCGTGACGAACACCGCAGGGTGATCTACGTCGGGAAGGCGAAAAGCCTGCGTCAGCGCCTGTCTTCGTACTTCCAGGACCTCTCCGGGCTCCACCCGCGCACCGCCACCATGGTCACCACGGCCGCCTCCGTGGAGTGGACGGTGGTCGGCACCGAGGTCGAGGCGCTCCAGCTGGAGTACTCCTGGATCAAGGAGTTCGACCCCCGATTCAACGTCAAGTACCGCGACGACAAGAGCTATCCGTCACTCGCGGTCACGATGAACGAGGAGTTCCCCCGCGTCCAGGTGCTGCGCGGCGCCAAGCGCAGGGGCGTGCGGTACTTCGGCCCCTACGCCCACGCCTGGGCCATCCGCGAGACGGTCGACCTGCTGCTGCGGGTCTTCCCCGTCCGCACCTGCTCGGCCGGCGTCTTCAAGCGAGCCGCCGCCATCGGCCGCCCCTGCCTCCTGGGCTACATCGACAAGTGCTCGGCCCCCTGCACCGGCCGGATCACCCCCGAGGACCACCGCGCCCTGGCCGAGGAGTTCTGCGACTTCATGGCCGGCCGCACCGGCGCCTACCTGCGGCGGCTTGAGGCGGAGATGCACGAGGCCGCCGAGGCCCTGGAGTACGAGCGGGCCGGCCGGCTGCGGGACGACATCGAGGCGCTGCGCCGCGCCATGGAGAAGAACGCGGTGGTCCTCGCCGACGCCACCGACGCCGACCTGATCGCCCTCGCCGAGGACGAGCTGGAGGCGGCCGTGCAGATCTTCCACGTGCGCGGCGGCCGGGTCCGTGGCCAGCGCGGCTGGGTCACCGACCGGGTGGCGAACGTCACGACGGGCGACCTGGTGGAGAGCGCCCTCCAGCAGCTCTACGGCGAGGAGACCGGGGAGAACGTGCCGCGCGAGGTGCTGGTCCCCGCGCTGCCCGAGCCGGCGGAGCCGGTCGGTGACTGGCTGACGCAGCGGCGCGGCTCCCGGGTCAGCCTGCGCGTCCCCCAGCGCGGCGACAAGCGGGACCTGATGACCACCGTCGAGCGGAACGCGCAGCAGGCCCTGGCCCTGCACAAGACCAAGCGCGCCTCCGACCTCACCACCCGCTCCCGCGCGCTGGAGGAGATCGCCGAGCACCTCGGGCTGGACTCGGCGCCGCTGCGCATCGAGTGCTTCGACATCTCCCATCTCCAGGGCGACGACGTGGTGGCCTCCATGGTCGTCTTCGAGGACGGCCTCGCGCGGAAGAGCGAGTACCGCCGCTTCCAGATCAAGAGCTTCGCCGGCCAGGACGACGTGCGGGCCATGCACGAGGTGGTCTCCCGTCGCTTCCGCCGCTATCTGCGGGAGCGCGAGCGCACCGGCGAGTGGGCGGTCGAGGAGGGCACCGAGGAGTACGCGGCCCCCACCGAGGAGGACGGCCGGCCCAAGCGGTTCGCCTACCCACCGCAGCTGGTCGTGGTGGACGGCGGCCAGCCGCAGGTGGCCGCCGCCCGGCGGGCGATGGACGAGCTGGGCATCGACGACGTCGCCGTGTGTGGCCTGGCCAAACGCCTGGAGGAGGTCTGGCTCCCCGGCGATGACGACCCGGTGATCCTGCCGCGCACCAGCGAGGGGCTCTACCTGCTCCAGCGGGTCCGGGACGAGGCGCACCGCTTCGCGATCCGCTATCAGCGCGGAAAGCGGTCACAATCGATAAGAAAGGGTCCCCTCGACGCCATCCCTGGCCTCGGGGAGACCCGGAAGAAGGCGCTGCTCAAGCACTTCGGCTCGGTCAAGCGACTCCGCGCGGCCACCGTCGAGGAGATCAGCGAGGTGCCCGGCATAGGCCGCAGGACCGCCGAGACGGTCGCGGCGGCCCTCTCCGGTCAGGCCCAGGCCGCCCCCACGGTCAACACGGCCACCGGCGAGATCGTCGAGGACTGAGCGAGCGCGGAAGAGGCCATTCGACAACGACCCACATCACCGAAGGACAGGCGGGGGATTGAGCGAGATGAGCGAACACGGCAGAGACGAGGAACCGACCACCCCGCCCGGCGGGGAGGAGGCCGCGACCACTCCCGAGCTGGTGATCATCTCCGGGATGTCGGGCGCCGGCCGGTCCACGGCGGCCAAGTGCCTGGAGGACCTCGGCTGGTTCGTGGTGGACAACCTCCCACCGGCCCTGATCCCCACCATGGTCGACCTCGGTGCCCGCTCCCAGGGCAACGTGGCCAGGATCGCCGTGGTGGTCGACGTGCGCGGGCGCGGGTTCTTCGACAACCTGCGGGAGTCCCTGACCGACCTGGAGACCAAGGGCGTCACCCGGCGCATCGTCTTCCTTGAGGCGTCGGACAACGCGCTGGTGCAGCGGTTCGAGTCGGTCCGCCGCCCGCACCCGCTCCAGGGCGAGGGACGGATCGTGGACGGCATCGCCGCCGAACGCGACCTGCTGCGGGAGCTGCGCGGCGACGCCGACCTGGTGATCGACACCTCCAACCTCAACGTCCACGAGCTGCGCGCCAAGATGGACGCCCAGTTCGCCGGCGGCGACGAGCCGGAGCTGCGGGCCACCGTGATGTCCTTCGGCTACAAGTACGGGCTCCCGGTGGACGCCGACCACGTCGTGGACTGCCGCTTCCTGCCCAACCCGCACTGGGTGCCCGAGCTGCGTCCCTACACGGGGACCAGCGACGAGGTCGCCGGGTACGTCTTCAACCAGCCCGGCGCCAAGGAGTTCCTCGACCGGTACGCGGAGCTGCTCCAGCTGGTGGCGGCCGGGTACCGGCGCGAGGGCAAGCGCTATGTGACCATCGCCGTCGGCTGCACCGGCGGCAAGCACCGCAGCGTGGCCATGTCCGAGCGGCTGGCCCGCCGGCTGGCGGCGGAGGGAGTGGAGACCGTGATCGTCCACCGGGACATGGGACGCGAGTAGCCGATGCCACGGAAGGGTGCGAGACAGCGGCGGGCGGCCGGCGGCGCGTCCCCCGTGCTGGGCCGCCGCGTCGGCCGCACGGTGCGCGGCGTCCGCCGGGGCGCGCAGCCGAAGGTGGTGGCGCTGGGCGGCGGCATGGGCCTGTCCGCCTCGCTCACCGCGCTGCGGCGGATCACCGGCGACCTCACCGCCGTGGTCACCGTCGCCGACGACGGCGGGTCGAGCGGCCGGCTCCGCGACGAGCTGGGCGTCCTGCCGCCGGGCGACCTGCGCAAGGCGCTGGCCGCGCTCTGCGGCGACGACGAGTGGGGCCGCACCTGGTCGGAGGTGATCCAGCACCGTTTCCAGAGCGAGGGCGCCCTGCACGACCACGCCGTGGGCAACCTCCTGATCGTCGCGCTCTGGGAGCAGTTGGGCGACCACGTCGGCGCGCTCGACCTGGTGGGCAAGCTGTTGGGCGCGCACGGCCGGGTGCTGCCGATGTCGGCCGTGCCGCTGGCCCTGGAGGCGCTGGTCCTCGGCCACGACCCGGGAAGGCCGGACGAGTTGGCGCGGGTGCGCGGCCAGGCGGCCGTGGCGCTGACCCCGGGCGAGGTCCGCGAGGTGATGCTGGTGCCCAGCGACCCGCCGGCCGTGCCGGAGGCGGTGGCCGCCGTGCTCGACGCCGACTGGGTGGTTCTGGGCCCGGGTTCGTGGTTCTCCTCCGTCATCCCCCATCTCCTGGTGCCCGAGTTGCTCGACGCCCTGGTCAGCACGAAGGCCCGCCGCGTCCTGTCGCTGAACCTGGCGCCCCAACCCGGCGAAACTGATGGCTTCTCACCGCAGCGTCATGTGGAGGTTTTGGTACAACACGCCCCTAAACTCGCCTTTGACGTGGTGCTGGCCGATCGGGCCGCCGTCCCGGACGGAGAGAGCCTGAGCAGGGCCGCCGCCGAGCGACTGGGGGCCGAGGTGGTGCTGGCCCCGGTGGCCGCGAACGGTGGTTCGGGTCCCGGCGCCAGCTCGGCCCGGCACGATCCCGAGCTTCTGGCCGCCGCGTATGACCGTGTTTTTCGGATGCATGGAAGGATCGGCCCATGGCGATGACGGCCGCGGTGAAGGACGAGATCTCCCGTCTTCCCGTCACCCGCACCTGCTGCCGCAAGTCGGAGGTGTCGTCGATCCTGCGCTTCGCGGGTGGTCTCCACCTGGTCAGCGGGCGGATCGTGATCGAGGCGGAGCTGGACACCGGCATCGCCGCCCGGCGGCTGCGCCGGGACATTCTGGAGATCTTCGGGCACTCCTCCGACCTCGTGGTGATGGCCCCGGGCGGGCTGCGCCGGGGCAGCCGCTACGTGGTCAGGGTGGTCGCCGGCGGCGACCAGCTGGCCCGGCAGACCGGGCTGGTCGACGGCCGGGGCCGCCCCATCAGGGGCCTGCCGCCCCAGGTGGTCTCGGGGGCCACCTGCGACGCGGAGGCCGCCTGGCGCGGCGCGTTCCTGGCGCACGGTTCGCTCACCGAGCCGGGACGTTCCTCCTCCCTTGAGGTCACCTGTCCCGGGCCCGAGGCCGCCCTCGCCCTGGTGGGCGCCGCCCGCCGGCTCCAGATCGGCGCCAAGGCGCGCGAGGTGCGCAGCGTTGACCGGGTCGTGGTCAGGGACGGTGATGCGATCGGCGCGCTGTTGACGCGGCTCGGCGCGCACGAGTCGGTGCTGGCGTGGGAGGAGCGCCGGATGCGGCGCGAGGTGCGGGCCACCGCCAACCGGCTGGCCAACTTCGACGACGCCAACCTCCGCCGTTCCGCCCGGGCCGCCGTGGCCGCCGGCGCCCGCGTGCAACGCGCGTTGGAGATCCTCGGCGAGGAGGTCCCCGACCACCTGGCGGCGGCCGGACGGCTCCGGATGGAGCACAAGCAGGCCTCGTTGGAGGAGTTGGGCGCGCTCGCCGACCCGCCGCTCACCAAGGACGCGGTGGCCGGCCGCATCAGGCGGCTGTTGGCGATGGCCGACAAGCGGGCGCAGGACCTGGGCATTCCCGGCACGGAGTCGAACCTCACCGAGGAGATGGTCGGCTGAACGCCCGCGCCCCCGGGTGCGGCCCGTTGACCACGGCCTGAACACGCCTGGCCGATGTCACCGGGAGCACCCGGGCGCGGTAGGGTCGGGAGCGGTCGGGGACATCCCAATACAGCATCGTCGGTGTCTGTTTCACCGGCGTACCAACGAGGAGATCGGTTCGTGACGATCCGCGTAGGAATCAACGGCTTTGGCCGTATCGGTCGCAACTACTTCCGCGCGCTCCTTGAACAGGGGGCGGATGTCCAGATCGTCGGTGTCAACGACCTGACCGACAACGCCACCCTGGTGCATCTGCTGAAGTACGACAGCATCCTCGGCCGCCTCAGGGAGCCGGTCAGCCACACCGAGGACACCATCACGGTCGGCAACCAGACCTTCAGGACGCTCGCCGAGCGCGACCCGGCGAAGCTGCCCTGGTCCGAGCTGGGCGCGGACATCGTGATCGAGTCGACCGGCATCTTCACCAAGCGCGAGGACGCCGCCAAGCACCTCGCCGCCGGCGCCAAGAAGGTCCTCATCTCCGCCCCGGCGAAGAACGAGGACATCACCATCGTCGTCGGGGTCAACCAGGACCAGTACGACCCGGCCGCGCACGACGTCATCTCCAACGCCTCGTGCACCACCAACTGTGTGGCGCCGATGGCCAAGGTCCTCGACGAGAGCTTCGGCATCGTCAAGGGCATGATGACCACGGTCCACGCCTACACCAACGACCAGCGCATCCTTGACTTCCCGCACAAGGACCTGCGTCGCGCCCGGGCCGCCGCCGAGAACATCATCCCCACCACCACCGGCGCCGCCAAGGCCACCGCGCTGGTGCTCCCGCAGCTCAAGGGCAAGCTGGACGGCATCGCGATGCGCGTCCCCGTGCCCACCGGCTCGGTGACCGACCTGGTGGTCGAGCTGGACCGCGAGGTCACCAAGGAAGAGGTCAACGCGGCGTTCAAGACCGCCGCCGAGAGCCAGCTCAAGGGCATCCTGGAGTACACCGAGGACCCGATCGTCTCCTCGGACATCGTCAACTGGCCCGCCTCCTGCACCTTCGACTCCTCGCTCACGATGAGCCAGGGCAAGCAGGTCAAGATCGTCGGCTGGTACGACAACGAGTGGGGCTACTCCAACCGTCTGGTGGACCTCACCGTCTACGTCGGCGAGCGGCTCTGAAGCTCCGCTGAGCGCGGCGCCGACCGGCCGCCGGAATGGCAGGTCACAGGGCCCGTGGAGCGCGCACCGCGCTCGGCGGGCCCTCGCGCGTGGCCGGCGCGCGTTTCGCCTCGCGGACAGGAGCGGGTCATCCGAGAGCCTCTAGGAGTCCAGACAACCATGAAGACCACTGACGATCTGACGGTCGCCGGACGGCGGGTGTTCGTCCGCGCCGACCTCAACGTCCCGCTCGCCGACGGGACCATCACCGACGACGGCCGCATCAGGGCCGCCGTGCCGACCATCCGCGGGCTGCTCGACGCGGGCGCCCGGGTCGTCGTCGCCTCGCACCTCGGCCGCCCCAAGGGCGCGCCCGACCCGGCGTACTCGCTGGCCCCCGTCGCCCGCCGGCTCGGCGAACTCCTCGGCCAGGACGTCGCGTTCGCCGCCGACACCGTGGGCGACAGCGCCCGCGAGACGGTCGCCGGGCTGGCCGACGGGCAGCTGGCGCTGCTGGAGAACCTCCGGTTCAACGCGGGGGAGACCAGCAAGGACGACGCCGAGCGTGGCGCGTTCGCCGACCAACTGGCCGCCCTGGCCGACGCCTACGTCGGCGACGGCTTCGGCGCCGTGCACCGCAAGCACGCCTCCGTCTTCGACCTGCCCGCCCGACTGCCGCACGCCGCCGGCGGGTTGATCGCCACCGAGGTCGGCGTCCTGAAGCAGCTCACCGAGGACGTCGCCCGCCCCTACGCGGTGGTCCTCGGCGGCGCCAAGGTCTCCGACAAGCTGGGCGTCATCGACCACCTGCTGGAACGCGCCGACCGCATCCTGATCGGCGGCGGCATGGCGTACACCTTCCTCGCGGCCCAGGGGCACGAGGTCGGCGACTCGCTGCTCCAGTCCGACCAGATCCCGGCGGTCCAGGAGTACCTGCGCCGCGCCGAGGAGAAGGGCGTGGAGTTTGTGCTGCCGGTGGACGTGATCGCCGCCAAGGAGTTCCCCGACCTGCGCACCAAGGCGCCGGCCGGGCCGATCGAGGTGGCGGCCGACGCCATCCCCGCCGGCCTCCAGGGCCTGGACATCGGCCCGCGCACCCAGGAGCTGTTCGCGGCCAAGGTCGCCGACGCGGCGACCGTGTTCTGGAACGGGCCGATGGGCGTCTTCGAGCACCCCGACTTCGCCGAGGGCACCCGGGCCGTGGCCCAGGCCCTCGTCGACAGCCCCGCCTTCACCGTGGTCGGCGGTGGGGACTCGGCCGCCGCCGTCCGCCTCCTGGGCCTGGACGAGAACGGCTTCGGGCACATCTCCACCGGCGGCGGCGCCAGCCTGGAGTACCTGGAGGGCAAGACCCTCCCGGGCCTGGCCGCGCTGGAGGACTGAGATGTCCCGTCGCCACACCACCCCCGGGCGCGAGCGCGCGTCCGGCGCAGCCACCACAGCAGACAGGAAAGGGGCGGGCGCGTGAGCCAGCGCACTCCGCTGATGGCGGGCAACTGGAAGATGAACCTCAACCACCTTGAGGCCATCGCCCACGTCCAGAAGCTCGCCTTCGGCCTCGCGGACAAGGACTTCGAGGAGGTCGAGGTGGCCGTGCTGCCACCGTTCACCGACCTGCGCTCGGTGCAGACGCTGGTCGACGGCGACAAGCTCAAGATCAGGTACGGGGCGCAGGACATCTCCGCCTTCGACTCCGGCGCCTACACCGGCGAGATCTCCGGCCCGATGCTGGCCAAGCTGAACTGCTCCTACGCGGTCGTCGGCCACTCCGAGCGCCGGCAGTACCACGGGGAGAACGAGGAGATCTGCAACGCCAAGGTCAAGGCGGCCTACCGGCACGGCATCACCCCGATCCTCTGCGTGGGCGAGCCGCTGGAAGTCCGCAAGGCCGGCGGCCAGGTGCCGCACACCCTGGCGCAGCTCGACGGCGCGCTCGACGGGCTGCCCGCCGAGAGCGCGGCGAGCATCGTGATCGCCTACGAGCCGGTGTGGGCCATCGGCACCGGCGAGGTGGCAACCCCCGACGACGCGCAGGAGGTCTGCGCCGCGATCCGCGCGCGCCTGGCCGAGCTGTACGACGGGCAGCTGGCCGACGGGGTCCGCATCCAGTACGGCGGCTCGGTCAAGTCGGGCAACGTCGCCGCGATCATGGCGCAGCCCGATGTGGACGGCGCGCTGGTCGGCGGGGCGGCGCTGGACGCCGAGGAGTTCGTCAAGATCATCAGGTTCCGTGATCAGTAGGCCCTGGGGCCATCCGGGGTCCTAGCCGGTACCCTGTCCGGGAGTCGGCCGCCGGCGCGTCGCGCCGGGGCGGGTCGGCTCCCGGATTCACGCCCGGAATGTCATCCGTTGTCCGTCGTTGCAGAGAGTTGGTCCAGTCGTGGAAACGGCGTTCCAGATCGCCCTGATCGTCTTCAGCGCCCTGCTGGCGCTTCTCGTGCTGATGCACAAGGGCAAGGGCGGCGGCCTCTCCGACATGTTCGGCGGGGGTATGCAGTCCTCCGTCGGCGGCTCGTCCGTCGCCGAGCGGAACCTGGACCGGATCACCGTCGTCGTGGGTCTGGTCTGGGCCGGGATCGTGGTGGTTCTCGGTCTGCTGATGAAGTCATAAGTCAGTAACTCCCAGCACTGGACGTGCGTTGAGCCTTGCATAGACTGAGGACTTCGCAGGATGGCAGGCAGGGAGTAACGACCGTGGCAGGTGGCAACGCGATCCGGGGCAGCCGGGTCGGGGCGGGGCCCATGGGTGAGGCCGAGCGTGGTGAGACCGCGCCCCGGCTGAGGGTCTCCTTCTGGTGCGCGAACGGGCACGAGACACAGCCCAGCTTCGCCAGCGACGCACAGATCCCGGAGACCTGGGACTGTCCTCGTTGTGGTTTCCCGGCAGGCACCGAGCGGGACGATCCGCCCGACCCACCGCGCACCGAGCCCTACAAGACGCATCTGGCCTATGTGCGCGAGCGGCGCAGCGACGCGGACGGCGAGGCCATCCTCGCCGAGGCGCTGGCCAAGCTGCGCGGTGAGATCTGAGAGAACGACCGAGTACGACCGAAGTACGTCCGAGCGCGAACGGTTCCCTCGGTGCACGGGCCCGGAGCCGGCCGAACAGGCCGGGGCCGGGCCCGTGGCCTGTCCGGGGTGCGGGCCCTGGCCGGGCCCTCGGTCCCTGATCGACTAGCGTGTGCCTCGACGCAAGCACAAGGGATAGCCGAGGCGAACATGACTGAAGGTGGCCGGGTCAGGCTCGATCAACTGCCCGAGTGGAAGGCGCTGGCACAGCACCGCGCCGAGCTGGGCGAGGTGAGCCTGCGGGAGCTGTTCGACGGGGACCCGAAGCGGGCCGACCGGTTCGGGTTGACCGTGGGCGGGCTCTTCCTGGACTACTCCAAGCAGCTGGTGACCGACGAAACGCTGCGCCTGCTGCGGGAGTTGGCCGTCGCCACGGACGTGGCCGGGCTGCGCGACGCGATGTTCGGGGGCGAGCGGATCAATGTCACCGAGGACCGCGCGGTGCTGCACACGGCGCTGCGCGCGCCGGCCGACGCGGTGATCGAGGTGGACGGCGAAGACCGCGAGAATGTCGTGCCGGCCGTGCACGCGGTGCTGGCGCGGCTGTCGGACTTCGCCGAGCGGGTCCGGTCCGGCGACTGGCGCGGGCACACGGGCCGTCGCATCGAGACGGTCGTCAACATCGGCATCGGCGGCTCCGACCTGGGCCCCGCGATGGCGTACGAGGCGCTGCTGCCGTACACCGCACGGGAGTTGGACTTCCGCTTCGTCTCCAACGTGGACGGCGCCGACCTGCACGAGGCGCTGCGCGGTCTGGACCCGGCGACGACGCTGTTCATCGTCGCCTCCAAGACGTTCACCACCATCGAGACCATCACCAACGCCACCTCGGCCCGGAAGTGGCTGCTCGACGGGCTCGGCGGCGACGCCTCGGCCGTCGCCCGGCACTTCGTCGCCGTGTCGACCAACGCCGAGAAGGTCGCGGCCTTCGGCATCGACACGGCCAACATGTTCGAGTTCTGGGACTGGGTCGGCGGCCGGTACTCCTACGACTCGGCCATCGGCCTGTCGCTGCTGATCGCCATCGGCCCCGAGCGGTTCCGGGAGATGCTCGACGGCTTCCGGTTGATGGACGAGCACTTCCGCACGGCGCCCGCCGAGGAGAACGCGCCCCTGCTGCTGGGCCTGTTGGGCATCTGGTACGGCGCGTTCTTCGACGCCCAGGCGCACGCGGTGCTGCCCTACAGCCACTACCTCTCGCAGTTCACCGCCTATCTCCAGCAGTTGGACATGGAGTCCAACGGCAAGCGCGTCGACCGGAGCGGAGTGCCCGTCACCTGGCAGACCGGGCCCGTGGTCTGGGGCACCCCCGGCACCAACGGGCAGCACGCGTACTACCAGCTGCTCCACCAGGGCACCAGGCTGATCCCGGCCGACCTGATCGGCTTCGCCCGCCCGGTCGCGGAGCTGGCGCCCGAACTCGCCGCGCAGCACGACCTGTTGATGGCCAACCTCTTCGCGCAGGGCCAGGCGTTGGCGTTCGGCAAGACGCCGGACGAGGTGCGGGCCGAGGGCGTCGCCGAGGAGCTGGTGCCGCACCGGACGTTCCCCGGGAACCGGCCGACGACCACCATCCTGGCGGACGAGCTGTCGCCGTCGGTGCTGGGCCAGCTGGTGGCGCTCTACGAGCACAAGGTGTTCGTGCAGGGCGCGGTGTGGGACATCGACTCGTTCGACCAGTGGGGCGTCGAGCTGGGCAAGGTGCTCGCCAAGCGGGTCGAGCCGGCGCTGACCGAGGGCGCCGAGGTGCCGGGCCTGGACGGGTCGACCGCCGGGCTGGTCGCCCGCTACCGCGCGCTGCGCGGCAGGTGAGCGACGGCCCCCGGCGGTCTCCGGTCGGTCCGGTTGTGCGCTCGCGCGTCAGCCGGCCGCCGCCGCCGGGGGCAGCTCGACGGCCGCCGCCTGGTCGACGAGCAGCAGGGTCCGGTCGGTGCCCCGGGCGCCGGCGGCCGGGGTCTGGACCGGGTCGGTGGCGGTCAGCGCTGCGGCCGCCGCCTTCGCCTTGTCGGCGCCGGCCGCCAGCAGCCAGACCTGGCGCGCCGCGTTGATCGCCGGCAGGGTCAGGCTCAGCCGGGTGGGCGGCGGCTTCGGCGCCTCGCGCACCGCCACCACCGTCGCCGACGCCTCGCCCACCCCGGGCAGCCCGGGGAAGAGCGAGGCCACATGGCCGTCCGGGCCGACGCCCAGCAGCACCACGTCGAACGGGTCGGTGGCGCCGGCCAGTTCGGCGGCGTACGCCTCGGCCGCCGCCTCGGCGTCCGCGCCGTAGGGCCCGTCGGAGGCCGGCATCACATGGACTCGGCCGGGCTCGACCGGCACCGCGTCCAGCAGGGCCTGGCCGGCCTGGGTGTGGTTGCGGTCCGGGTCGCCCGCCGGCAGGAACCGCTCGTCGCCCCACCACAGGTCGAGCCGCGCCCAGTCGACGGCCTCCCTGGCCGGGGCGGCGGCCAGCGCGGCCAGCAGGCCGTTGCCGTTCCGCCCCCCGGTCAGCACCACGGACGCCGCGCCACGGGTGGCCTGGGCGTCCTGGATCGTGGTGATCAGCCGCGCCGCCGTGGCCTCGGCCATGAGCCGCTGGTCCCGGTGGACCAGCAGCCTCGGCGCGGTCACGAGGCGGCCTTGGCCGAGGCGCCCGCCTTCTTGCCCCTTGACCGGCCGCCGTTCCCCGAACTCCCGTCCGAGGCGCCGGCGTTGGCCCGTTCCCCGGCGGTGGCCGGCTCGCGCGGGGCGCGCACGGCCTGCGCGTATGCCTCGTCCGGGTCGAGACGGCGCAGCTCCTCGGCGAGCAGCTCCGAGGTGGCGCGCCGGTTGAGGGCCACATGCCGGTCGGGCTGGCCCGGCACGGCCAGGGTGGCCAGCGAGCCGTCGGGCCGGTCCAGGCAGATCTGCCCGTCCTCGACGGTCAGCCGCACGGCGGTGATCCCCGGGCCCTGGGCCGCGACCCGGGTGACGGGGACGCCGAGCCGACTGCCCAGCCAGAGCGCCAACAGCTCGGTGCTCGGGTTGTGTTCCTCGCCCTCGACCTCGGCGCCGGTGATCGGCGTGTGCTTCTGGTCCAGCGCCGCCGCCAGCACGCTGCGCCACGGCGTGATCCTGGTCCAGGCCAGGTCCGTGTCGCCCGGCGAGTACACCTCGGCGCGGCGGGCCAGCTCGGCCGCCGGGTCCTCGGCGGCCGCCGCGTCGGTGATCCGCCGCTGCGCCAGCGCGCCCAACGGGTCGTCCGACGGGTGCGCCGGCGCGTCCTCGGGCCACCACACCACCACCGGGGCGTCCGGGAGCAGCAGCGGCAGGACCGCGCTGTGCGCGTGCCCGGCCAACTCGCCGTGCAGCCGCAGCAGCACCGTCTCCCCGATGCCGGTGTCCCCGCCGACCCGCACCTCGGCGTCCAGCCGGGCCGAGGCCCGCTCGCGCGCGGAACGGCCCGGCCGCCCGATGACGACCAGGGTCCGCGAGGGGTGCTCCTTGGACGCCTCGTTGGCGGCCTTGAGCGCGTCGTAGTGGTTGCCCTCGTCGGTCACGATGACCATGGTCAGCACCATGCCGACCGCCGGCGAGCCGGTGGTCCTGCGGGCCCTGATCAGCGTGGAGTTGATCTGGCTCGACGTGGTGTCCGTGAGATCGATGTTCATGGCCGCCGCCAGCTCCGTCCGTCGCGCGCCAGCATGTCGTCCGCCGCCTTGGGGCCCCAGGTGCCGGCGGTGTACGGCTCCGGCTTGCCGTGGCTCGCCCAGAACTCCTCGACCGGGTCGAGGATCTCCCAGGAACGCTCCACCTCCTGGTGCCGGGGGAAGAGGTTGGCGTCGCCGAGCAGCAGGTCCAGCAGGAGCCGCTCGTACGCCTCCGGGCTGGACTCGGTGAAGGACTCGCCGTAGGCGAAGTCCATCGTCACGTCCCGGATCTCCATCTGGGTGCCGGGCACCTTGGAGCCGAAGCGGACCGTGATGCCCTCGTCCGGCTGCACCCGGATCACCAGGGCGTTGTGGCCCAACTCCTGGGTGTCCGTGGTGTTGAACGGCGAGTACGGCGCGCGCTGGAAGACCACCGCGATCTCCGTGACCCGCCGGCCGAGCCGCTTGCCGGTCCGCAGGTAGAACGGGACGCCGGCCCAGCGGCGGTTGTCGATCTCCAGCTTTATGGCCGCGTAGGTGTCGGTGACCGACGCCGGGTCGATCCCCTCCTCCTCCAGATAGCCCGCGACCTTCTCGCCGCCCTGCCAGCCCGCCGCGTACTGCCCGCGCACCGTGTGGGCGCCCAGGTCGGCCGGCAGCTTCACGGCGTTCAACACCTTGAGCTTCTCGGTGACCAGGGTGTCGGCGTCGAACGAGGAGGGCTCCTCCATGGCCGTCAGCGCGAGGAGTTGGAGCAGGTGGTTCTGGATGACGTCCCTGGCCGAGCCGATCCCGTCGTAGTACCCGGCCCGGCCGCCGATGCCGATGTCCTCGGCCATCGTGATCTGGACATGGTCCACGAACGAGCGGTTCCACAGCGGCTCGAACATGGTGTTGGCGAAGCGCAGCGCCAGGATGTTCTGGACCGTCTCCTTGCCCAGGTAGTGGTCGATCCGGAACACCTCGTGCGCCGGGAAGACGTCGTGCACCACCCGGTTCAGCTCCTGCGCCGAGGCCAGGTCGTGCCCGAAGGGCTTCTCGATGACCGCCCGCCGCCAGCTGTCGCCCGAGCCCTCGGAGAGCTGGTGCTTCTTCAACTGCCGCACCACCGTGGGGAAGAACTTCGGCGGCACCGACAGGTAGAACGCGAAGTTCCCCCCGGTACCCCGCGCCTTGTCCAACTCGTCGATGGTGCCCCGCAGTCGGACGAACGCGTCATCGTCGTCGAACGTCCCCTGGACGAAGCGCATCCCCTCCGACAGCTGCCGCCAGACCTCCTCCCGGAACGGCGTCCTGGCGTGCTGCTTGACCGAGTCGTGCACCACCCGGGCGAAGTCCTCGTCCGCCCAGTCCCTGCGGGCGAAACCCACCAGGGAGAACCCCGGCGGCAACAGCCCCCGGTTGGACAGGTCGTAGACGGCCGGCATCAGCTTCTTGCGGGAGAGGTCGCCGGTGACCCCGAAGATGACCAGGCCCGACGGCCCCGCGATGCGGGGCAGTCGGCGGTCCTGGGCGTCGCGTAGCGGGTTTGTCTGGTTCCCGTCACCGCTCACCGGGGTCTCAACCCTCCTCGCCCACCAGGCGCTCCAGCTCCGCCTTGGTGGACTCGAGAAGACCGACCCAGGCGGTCTCGAACTTCTCCACGCCCTCGTCCTCCAGCACCTGGACCACGTCGTCGTAGTCCACGCCGACCTTGGCCAGCGCGTCCAGGTCGGCGCGCGCCTGCTCGTAGGTGCCGGCGACGGTGTTGCCGGTGATCTCGCCGTGGTCCTCGGTGGCCTTCAGGGTGGCCTCCGGCATGGTGTTGACGGTGCCGGGCGCGACCAGCTCGGTGACGTAGAGGGTGTCCGGCAGGTTCGGGTCCTTCACGCCGGTCGAGGCCCACAGCGGACGCTGCACATTGGCCCCGGCCCGCTCCAGCGCCTGCCAGCGGTCGGCGGCGACGACCTCCTCGAACGCCTGGAACGCCAGCCGCGCGTTGGCCAGCGCCGCCCGGCCGCGCAGCTCGCGGGCCTCGTCGGTGCCGATGGCGTCCAGCCGCTTGTCGATCTCGGTGTCCACCCGGGAGACGAAGAACGAGGCCACCGAGTAGATCTTGTCCAGTTCGAGGCCACGGGCCTTCGCCTGCTCAAGACCCTTCTGATAGGCGTCCATCACCTCGCGGTAGCGCTCCAGCGAGAAGATCAGCGTCACGTTGACGCTGATGCCCCGCCCGATCGTCTCGGTGATGGCCGGCAGCCCGGCCCTGGTCGCCGGGATCTTGATGAACGTGTTGGGCCGGTCGACCAGCCAGGCCAGCTGCTTGGCCTCGGCGGCGGTCGCGCGGGTGTTGTGCGCCAGGCGCGGGTCCACCTCGATCGAGACCCGGCCGTCCCGGCCTTCGGTCGCCTCGTGCACCGGGCGCAGCACGTCGGCCGCGTCCCGCACGTCGGCGGTGGTGATCATGCGCACCGCCTCCTCGACCGTGACCCGGCGGGCCGCCAGGTCGGCCAACTGCTCCTCGTAGCCGTCGCCCTGGGAGATGGCCTTCTGGAAGATGGTCGGGTTGGTCGTCACGCCCACCACATGCTGCTGGTCGAGCAGCTCGGCGAGGTCGCCGGACGAGATCCGCTTGCGGGACAGGTCGTCCAGCCAGATCGCGACACCCTCCTCGGAGAGGCGCTTCAGTGCGTCAGTCATGGAATTTCGCGTCTCCTGCGTTTCGTGTGTGTCGGTGTCAGCGCTCGGCGGCGGCCAGGGATTCCCGGGCCGCCTGGGCGACGGCCTCCGGGGTGATGCCGAACTCCCGGTAGAGGGTCTGGTAGTCGGCCGAGGCACCGAAGTGCTCCAGCGAGACCACCCGACCCGCCTGTCCGACGTAGCGGTGCCAGGTGAGGCCGACCCCCGCCTCGACCGCGACCCTGGCGTGCACGCCGGGCAACAGCACATGATCCCGGTACGCCTGGTCCTGCTCCTCGAACCACTCGGCGCACGGCATCGACACCACCCGAGTGGGCACCCCCTCGGCCTGGAGGGCCTCCCGGGCGGCGACCGCCAGGTGCACCTCGGAGCCGGTGGCGATCAGAATCACCCGGGGCGCACCGCCCTCGGCCTCGGTGTGGACGTAGCCGCCCCTGGCGGCCTCCTCGTTGGGCGCGTAGGTCGGCACGTTCTGCCGGGTCAGGGCCAGGCCGTGCGGCGCGGGCGCGCTGCCGTGGCGGCGCAGGATCTCCCGCCAGGCGATGGTGGTCTCGTTGGCGTCGGCCGGGCGCACGATGTTGAGCCCGGGGATGGCGCGCAGCGCCGCCAGGTGCTCGACCGGCTGGTGCGTCGGGCCGTCCTCGCCCAGCCCGATCGAGTCGTGCGTCCACACGTAGGTGACCGGCAGCCTCATCAGGGCGGCCAGCCGCACGGCCGGGCGCATGTAGTCCGAGAAGACCAGGAAGGTGCCGCCGTAGATCCGGGTGTTGCCGTGCAGCGCCACGCCGTTCATCGCCGAGCCCATCGCGTGCTCGCGGATGCCGAAGTGCACGGTGCGGCCGTACGGTTGGGCCTCGCTCAGCGGGTTGCCGGCCGGCAGGAACGACGAGGTGGCGTCGATCGTCGTGTTGTTGGAGCCGGCCAGGTCGGCGGAGCCGCCCCACAGCTCGGGCAGCACGCCGCCCAGGCGCTTGAGCACCTGGCCGGACGCCTTGCGGGTGGCGACGTCGGTGCCCGCGTCGAAGGTGGGCAGCGCGTCCTCCCAGCCGTCGGGCAGCTCGCCCGCGCTGACCCGGTCGAAGAGCGCGGCCCGCTCCGGGTTGGCCTCGCGCCAGTCGACCAGCCGCTTCTCCCAGTCGGCGCGCGCGGTCTGGCCGCGCTCGACGGCCGCCCTGCCGTGCGCGAGCACCTCGGGCTCCACGGCGAAGTGCGCCTCGGGGTCGAAGCCCAGCACCTTCTTGGTGGCGGCGACCTCCTCGGCGCCGAGCGCCGAGCCGTGCGCGGCCTCGGTGTTCTGCGCGTTGGGCGCCGGCCAGGCGATGATCGAACGCGCCGCGATGATCGACGGCCGGTCGTCGACGGCCCGCGCGGCGAGGAACGCCTCGTGCAGCGCCGCCGGGTCCAGGTCCCCGTTCTCCCGGGGCGCGACCCGCTGGACGTGCCAGCCGTAGGACTCGAAGCGGCCCAGCACGTCCTCGGAGAACGCGGTCTGGGTGTCGCCCTCGATGGAGATGTGGTTGTCGTCGTAGAGCAGGACCAGGTTCCCCAGCTTCTGGTGCCCGGCCAGTGAGGCGGCCTCGGCGGCCACGCCCTCCTGGAGGCAGCCGTCGCCGGCGATGGCCCAGATCGTGTGGTCGAACGGGGAGGTGCCGGGGGCCGCCTCGGGGTCGAAGAGGCCACGCTCGTAACGGGCGGCCATCGCCATGCCCACCGCGTTCGCCACGCCCTGGCCCAGCGGACCCGTGGTGGTCTCCACGCCGACCGTGTGCCCGTACTCGGGGTGGCCGGGGGTGCGGGAGCCCCAGGTGCGGAACGACTTCAGGTCGTCCAGCTCCAGCCCGTAGCCGGCGAGGTACAGCTGGATGTAGAGGGTCAGGCTGGAGTGGCCGACGGACAGCACGAAGCGGTCCCTGCCGGCCCAGTCGGGGGTGGACGGGTCGTGCCGCATCAGCTTCTGGAAGAGCAGATAGGCGGCGGGCGCCAGGCTCATGGCCGTGCCGGGATGGCCGTTGCCGACCTTCTGCACGGAGTCCATGGCCAGGACGCGGGCGGTGTCAACGGCCCGTTGGTCCAGTTCGGTCCATTCGAGATCTGAGGTCGTCGGCTTGCTGCTCACCCTGCGTCAGGGCTCCTCTCCGGCAATGTGTAGCTGGTGACATGACGTTTCCGCCTGGCGGCGGAGTCGGCTCACCCGGCCGAGTCGAGCCTACCTCTGGCCAAGGGGCCGCCTCCGGGCGCTGACGGCATCCGGCTGACAGCTTCCGGAGGTGTGCCGCCGCCGTGGGGGCGTCCCCGTCGACGGCGGGCTGGGGCGGCGGCGCCAACACGGCACCCCCCGGGGCGGGCGGCGGGAGACGGGCGACTAGAGTGACGCGGTATGTGCGGACCTCACCGTCCGGCCCGGCGCCGACCGAGGCCCGCCCAGCCCGCCCCCGGCTCCACCTGCCCGCACGGGTGGGCGGATGCCCTTCGATCGCTGATGTCGCACATTCAGAGGTGCCCGTGACGGCCGTTGATTCCCGCCCTGTGGCAGGGTCCGCTTCGGGCTCCGACCCCTGGTCGGCGGGAGACCGGGTCAAGGCGTTCGTCGCGCTGACGAAGCCCCGCATCATCGAGCTGCTGCTGATCACCACCGTGCCGGTGATGTTCCTCGCGGCCGGCGACGTGCCGGACCTGTGGCTGGTCCTGGCCACCTGCGTCGGCGGATATCTCTCGGCCGGCGGCGCCAACGCGTTGAACATGTGGTTCGACCGGGACATCGACGCCCTGATGGAGCGCACCCGCAACCGCCCGCTGGTGACGGGCATCGTCTCGCCGGGGGAGTGCCTCACCTTCGGTCTGGTGCTGGCCGTGGTCTCGACCGCCTGGCTCGGCGTGACGGTCAACTGGGTCTCCGCCTGGCTGGCGTTGGGCGCGCTGCTGTTCTATGTGCTGGTCTACACGATGCTGTTGAAGCGGCGGACCAGGCAGAACATCGTCTGGGGCGGCATCGCCGGCTGTATGCCGGTGCTGATCGGCTGGTCCTCGGTGACCGGCGAGGTCTCCTGGGCGGCCGTGATCCTCTTCCTGGTGATGTTCTTCTGGACGCCGCCGCACTACTGGCCGCTGTCGATGAAGGTCAAGGACGACTACGCCCGGGTCGGCGTCCCGATGCTGCCCGTCGTCGCGGGGAACCGCGCGGTGGCCCGGCAGATCGTCGTCTACAGCTGGGTGATGGTCGCGGTCTCGCTGCTGCTGTGGCCGCTGGGCTACACCGGCTGGTTCTACCCGGTGGTGGCCGTGCTGGCCGGCGGCTGGTGGCTCTGGGAGGCGCACGCGCTGCACGCGCGCGCCCGGGCCGGGGTGACGGGCGCGAAGCTCAAGGAGATGCGGCTCTTCCACTGGTCCATCACCTATGTCTCGTTGCTCTTCCTCGCGGTGGCCATCGATCCCTTCCTCCGCTGAGGCCCCCTCCCGGTGCCCCGGCTTCCGGGGCTTACCGGCGGGTAGCATACGGGGCATGACTGACACCGCAGAGAACGCCGAGAACGGTTCGGTCCCCGAGGATGTCGTCCAGGACCGCGCGACCGAGCGCCGGACCGCGCGGGTGACCCGTCGACTGCGCGGCTTCGTCGCCCGCCACGGGGCGGAGACCGAGGGGCAGATCAGCTATCTGGGGGAGCGCGGCTACCGGCTGGTGCTGGTCGGTCGGGACGGCGCCTTCGGCGACCAGGTCGCGCCGGGCCGGGAGATCCTCGTCCGGGCGGCGGAGCGGGCCGGGATCACGCTGCGGGAGTCCTTCGACGGGGAGCTGGCGGCCCGGGTGCGCACCGGGCCCTACGAGTGGTCCCGGATGGCCGGCCTCCAGATCGGCGGCCCGTCGAACGGGGGCTGACCTGCGGCTTCGGCCGACTGTCAGTGGCATGGGCCATGATGCCCGGCATGAACGAGAACGTCGCCGTCGAGGAGGCCATCCCGATCCTGCGGGTGCGGGAGGTGGCCGCCGCGCTCGGCTGGTATCTGCGGCTGGGGTTCGGGCTGCGCTGGGAGCACCGCTTCGAGCCGGGCTTCCCGGTCTTCGCCGAGGTCGCGCGGGGCGCGCTGCGGCTCTTTCTCTCCGAGCACGAGGGGGACGCGCGTCCGGGCGGGCTGGTGTACCTGCGGCTGGCCGATCTGGACGCGGTGGCCGAGGAGTTCGGCGTCACGCCGAGGGACGAGCCCTGGGGCCGGGAGATCGAGCTGACCGACCCCGACGGCAACCGCCTGCGGATCTCGGACGCCCTCTCCGAGGGTTCCGGGGAGGGGGTCCGTCCGCAGAGGTGACCGGGGGTCTCCCCTCGGGGAGGGGCCTCCGGGGCCGTGAGGCTCCCGAGGAGGCGGCCCGTTGGGTCCGGGGGACGGCACGTCGGACCGGGGCGCGCTCCCGGTGCCCGGGCGGCGGTCCGCCGGGATCGGCGGAAGATCCGGCGGGGCCCGGCCGGTGCGGGAGGTCGCTGGGAGTCGTGATGACGCCCCTCGGGCGGGGGCCGGCTCGACGGCTGGGCGCCGCCCCGGCGCCCTCGGCCCGCGAAGCGCGGCGGGTGAGGCCGGGCCCGGCCGGTCAGGAGACTGTGGTCAGCGGCGGGGGCGCGGGGGCCGGCGGATCGTCCGTGGGGGGCGCGCCCTCGCGCTCCCGCGTGGAGAGCAGCAGCCGCAGCGTGGCGATCCAGACCAGGGTGGCGCCCAACAGGTGCATCCCGACCAGGAGTTCCGGCTCGTCGAGGAAGTACTGGACATAGCCGATCACGCCCTGGGCGAGCAGCACCAGCAGCAGGTCCCGCGCCCTGGCCAGCACCGCCGGCGGGGCGTCCACCACCCGCAGGCCCAGCCAGATGGCCAGGGTGCCCAGCACCACCAGCCAGGCCAGGGCCGAGTGAATCCGGGTGATGGTGTCCCAGTCGAACGGCATCCGCTCGATCTCGCTGTCGTCCCCGGCGTGCTTGCCCGAGCCGGTCACCCCGGTGCCCACGATCACCAGCGCGGCGGCCAGCAGCGTCAGCCCGGCGACCGCGCGGCGGACCGGGACGCCCACCAGCGGGCGGGGCGGCCCGTCGCCCTCGCGGGCGCGGACCCAGCTCACCGTGGTCACGGTCAACAGCGCCATGGCGGCGAGGAAGTGGGAGGCGACGATGAACGGGTTCAGCTCGGTGAGCACGGTGATCCCGCCGAGCACCCCGTTGAAGGCGATCACCCAGAACTGGGCCCAGCCCAGCCTGGTCAGCGAGCGGCGCCGGGGCTTGACCGACCTGGCCGCGACGATGAACCAGCCGGCGGCCGCCGAGACCACATAGGCCATCAGCCGGTTGCCGAACTCTATGGCGCCGTGGAAGCCCATCTCCGAGGTGGCGACCAGGCTCTCGTCGCTGCACTTGGGCCAGGTGTCGCAGCCGAGGCCCGATCCGGTCAGCCGGACCGCGCCCCCGGTCACCACGATGACCACGCTCATCACCAGCGCGGCCAGCGCCGCGCGCCGCACGGTCTCGGGCCGGGGCGTCCAGCGGGCGGCGACGGAGGCGAGGGGGTTTCGCACGACTTCCTTGAGCACCCGCTCATCGTAGGCCCCCGCTTGTGCGCGGATTCACGAGCCCCCGCCCCACGGGCCGTGGAGCGCGTCACTCCCGGCGGGGCGGGGCCCCTTGCGGCGGCCCTCCCTGGCTCCCGGCGGGCGGGGCCCTCGCGCCCGATCACTCCCAGCGGAAGAAGCGGGCCGCCAGGCCCAGGCCCGCCACCGCCCAGCCGGCCAGCACCGCCACGTCCGAGCCCGCCGGCCAGCCGCCCTCGCGCAGCACCTCCCGCAGCCCGTCCGCCAGCGCCGGCACCGGCAGCAGCTCCAACACCGATCGCACCCCGTCCGGATACTCGGTCAGCGGCACGATCACCCCGCCGAAGAACAGCAGCAGCACGAAGACCAGGTTGGCGGCGGCCAGCGTCGCCTCGGCCCGCAGGGTGCCGGCCATCAGCAGCCCGAGCCCGGAGAGCGCGGCCGTGCCCAGCAGCATCAGTCCGGCCACGGCCAGCGGGTTGCCCCTCGGCGACCAGCCCAGCGCCAGCGCGACCGCCACCAGCAGCACGGTCTGGAACACGAGCGTGACCAGCACCGCGCCCGTCTTCCCGACCAGCAGCGCCCAGCGCGGCAACGGCGAGACGCCCAGCCGCTTGAGCACGCCGTACCGCCGCTCGTAGCCGGTGGCGATGGCCTGCCCGGTGAACGCGGTGGAGAGCACGGCCAGCGCCAGCACCCCCGGCGCCAGGAAGTCGACCCGCTCGCCCGGGCCGGTGTCGATCACGTCGACCGAGCTGAAGAGGGCCAGCAGCAGCGCCGGAATGATCATGGTGAGCAGCAGCTGCTCCCCGTGCCGCAGCAGCATCCGCGCCTCCAGCGCGGTCTGCGCGGCGATCATGCGCGGCAGCGGGGCGGCGCCGGGAGCGGGGGCGTAGCGGCCGGTGGCGGCGGTCATGCGCGTAGTTCCCTGCCCGTCAGTTCGAGGAAGACGTCCTCCAGCGTGTGGCGCCGGGTGGTGATCCGGTCGGCCAGCACGCCGTGTTGGGCGCACCAGGCGGTCACGGTCGCCAGCAGCCTGGGGCCGACGTCGCCGGTGATCCGGTAGTTCCCGGGCGTCGGCTCCGTGACCTCGGCGTCGGCGGGCAGCGCGGCGCGCAGCGAGGCCAGGTCGAGCCCGGGCCGCCCGGCGAAGCGCAGCACGTCCGCGCCGCCGCCCCGGCACAGCTCGGCCGGGCTGCCGTCGGCGATCACCCGCCCGCCGTCCAGGATGGCGACGCGGTCCGCCAACTCCTCGGCCTCGTCCATCAGATGGGTGCTCAGCACGACGGTGACCCCGTCGTTCCGCAGCTCCCGCACCAGCTCCCAGGTCGCCTGGCGGGCCTGCGGGTCGAGCCCGGCGGTCGGCTCGTCGAGGAAGACCAGCTCGGGTCGGCCGACCACGGCCATGGCGAGGGCCAGCCGCTGCCGCTGCCCGCCGGAGAGCCGCCGGTAGGGCGTCCGCCCGCAGGAGCCGAGCCCCAGGCGTTCGCCGAGCGCGGTCACGTCGAGGGGGTGCGCGTAGAGGCTCGCCACATGGCGGAGCATCTCCCCGGCGCGCGCGCCCGGGTACACGCCCCCCTCCTGCAACATCACACCGATCCGCGAGCTGAGCCGTCGGCCGTCCGCGACCGGGTCGAGCCCGAGCACCCGCAGCCGCCCGGCGTCCATCCGGCGGTAGCCCTCGCAGGCCTCGATGGTGGTGGTCTTGCCGGCGCCGTTGGGCCCGAGCACGGCGGTCACCTGGTGCGCGGGAACGGTGAGGTCGAGGCCGTCCACGGCGATCCGTTCGCCGTACCGCTTGACCAGGCCGACCGCCTCGACCGCCGGTGGAACCCCCGCGCTGCGCATGGGGCGAGTCTAGGTCGGCCGGCGCGCCGGGCCGCCGCCCGGGTGCGCCGGCCGACCCTCGTCCGGGCCGGGGCCCCGGTCAGTCGGCCAGCCTGGTGCCCCCGTCGAGCAGCCGCACCGGCAGCCCGGTGCGGGCCGACTCGTTGCCGGCGACCCCGGTCAGCACGCTGCGGATGCCGGCCAGGTAGCCGGCCTGCCGGCGCAGCGGGTCCTCGCTCGCGCCCCGGAAGACGTCGTCCAGCAGCAGCCGGTCGCCGCCGCCGTGCCCGCCGGTGCCCTGCGCGATGGGCACCTCCTCCGGCGGCTGCCAGTGCCGGTGCAGGGTGAGGCGCTCCGCGTAGCCGTCGTCGTCGCCGTGCCCCCTGGCGCTGGGGTCGATCGCCGCCTCCCTGGACGCCCAGGCCCGCTCGGTCACCGCCAGCTCCAGCCGCCCGCCGGTGCCGTTGAACACCACCCGGTATCCCTCCCAGGGGGCGTAGGCGTGCAGCGCGTAGGTGAGTTGGGTCCCGTTGTCGTAGCGGACCAGCAGCGACATGGTGTCGGCGATGTCGATGCCGGGGCCGAAGACGTCCCGGTCGCGCAGGTAGCCGTCCTCGTGCTCGGCGTCCAGGTAGAGCGCCTTGAGGGTGGGGTCGGCGGCCAGGTCCAGCAGGAACGGGTCGCTGCCGAGGCCCGGCGCGCCCCGGCCGCGCTCCGGGCGCGGGCCCAGCTCGGCCGCCGGCGGGTTGGCGTCCCCGTAGAAGCGCAGCCCCTGCTGGGCGAAGACCAGCTCGGGGCCGGCGTCCAGCCACCAGTTGACCAGGTCGAAGTGGTGGGTGGACTTGTGGACCAGCAGCCCGCCGGAGTTGCGCGCCTCCCGGTGCCAGCGGCGGAAGTAGTCGGCGCCGTGCAGGGTGTCGAGCGCCCACTCGAAGTGCACGGCGGTCACCCGCCCGATGGCGCCCTCGGCGAGCACCCGGCGGACGGCTGAGTTGCGGGGCGAGTAGCGGTAGTTGAACGTCACGACCAGCCGTCCCGGGCCGCGCTCGGCGGCCTCGGCGATGGCGGCGCAGCCGGCGGCGTCGGTGGTCATCGGCTTCTCGACCACCACGTCGCGGCCGGCCCCAAGCGCCGCCACCACATAGCGGGCGTGGGTGGCGTCCACGGTGGTGACGATCACGGCGTCGGCCAGCGCGAGCACCCGGTCGAACGCGTCCGGGTGGAAGGTGGGAACGGGCGGCAGGCCGGCGGCCTCGATCCGCGCGTTGTGGTGGTTCATCCGGGTCTGGTTGGTGTCGCAGAGGGCGACGATCTCTCCTGCGTCGCGCCAGTCGCCGAGCAGCGCGTCCGCGTAGAGGTGGGCGCGGCTGCCGAGGCCGACCAGGGCGTAGCGGCGTGTCATGGAAGTTCTCCCGTGAGGGGGGCGGGGCCGTGCGGGCGCGCGGGACCACCGCTCAGAAAGCGCTTACCCCCGCGCCCGGTCCACCCTTTCCCGTCGCCCGATGCGCGTCAAGTGGCCGTCGGGGGGTGGTCGGCCGCGAGCGGGAGCCCCGGCGCGAGGTTAGGTTCGCCTTACGTGATGTACTGCATCCCGGCTGGTCAGAACGCGGCTTGCTCGGCTCGCCGGAATTACGCAACAATGACGTTGTGAAAAACGGGAGCGACCGGAACGAGACGCCGACGGCCCACCGGGCCACCGGTGTGTCCGCCCTGCCGCACGCCCCCGACGAGCAGTCGAACACGCGCCGTCGGGTCGCCCGTTCCATCCTCGACCACGGCCCCTCCACGGCCGCGCAGCTGGCCGACCGGCTGGGCCTGACGCAGGCCGCCGTCCGGCGCCACCTGGACGCGCTGGTGGCCGACGCGCTGGTGGAGCCCCGCGAGAAGCGGGTCTACGGCTCGCGCGGCCGGGGCCGCCCCGCCAAGGTCTTCGCGATCACCGACCTCGGCCGGGACGCCTTCGACCAGGCGTACGACGAGCTGGCCGTCGAGGCGCTGCGCTGGATCGAGCGCGCCGCCGGCGGCGGGGATCGCGGCGCCGCCGCCGTCCTGGACTTCGCCAGGGCGCGGGCCGCCGCCCAGGCCGAGCGGTATCGTTCGCTGGTGGAGCGGGTGCCTCCCGAGGAGCGGGCCAGGGCGCTGGCCGAGGCGCTGTCGCGGGACGGCTACGCCGCCGCCGCGCGCGGTGTCGCGGCGCCCGCCGGGCAGCAGCTGTGCCAGCACCACTGTCCGGTCGCGCACGCGGCGGCGTCCTTCCCCCAGCTCTGCGAGGCGGAGACCGAGGTCTTCTCCGAGCTGCTGGGCAGCCATGTGCAGCGGCTGGCGACCATCGCGCACGGCGATGGCGTCTGCACCACCTTCGTCCCCGACGCCTCGGCCGCCGCCCCGGCGGACGGTGGGGCGGAGAGCCGGCGGCCGGCCGGCGGTCCCCGACCACGGGGCACACCGGCCGACGGCACGCACCGCAGCACCGTCACACCCCCCAAGACCACCGCACAAGCACGCACCGCCGGGAGGAACCCCGCATGACGTCCCCTACGGAGACCGCCCACCCCGAGCTGGATGGCCTGGGCACCTACGAGTACGGCTGGGCCGACCCGGACGCCGCAGGCGCCGCCGCCAGGCGTGGCCTGTCCGAGGATGTCGTCCGCGACATCTCGGCCAAGAAGTCCGAGCCCGAGTGGATGCTGCGGATGCGGCTGAAGGCGCTGAAGCTCTTCGGCAAGAAGCCCATGCCCACCTGGGGCTCCGACCTCAGCGGCATCGACTTCGACAACATCAAGTACTTCGTGCGCTCCACCGAGAAGCAGGCCCAGAGCTGGGAGGACCTGCCGGAGGACATCAAGAACACCTACGACAGGCTGGGCATCCCCGAGGCGGAGAAGCAGCGGCTGGTCGCGGGCGTCGCCGCGCAGTACGAGTCGGAGGTCGTGTACCACCAGATCCGTGAGGACCTGGAGAAGCAGGGCGTGATCTTCCTGGACACGGACACCGCGCTGCGCGAGCACCCGGAGATCTTCCAGGAGCACTTCGGCACCGTGATCCCGTCCGGCGACAACAAGTTCGCCGCGCTCAACACGGCCGTCTGGTCCGGCGGATCGTTCATCTACGTCCCGCCGGGCGTGCATGTCGACATCCCGCTCCAGGCCTACTTCCGGATCAACACGGAGAACATGGGCCAGTTCGAGCGGACGCTGATCATCGTCGACGAGAACGCCTACGTGCACTACGTCGAGGGCTGCACCGCGCCGATCTACCAGTCGGACTCGCTGCACTCGGCGGTCGTGGAGATCATCGTCAAGAAGGGCGGCCGCTGCCGCTACACGACCATCCAGAACTGGTCGAACAACGTGTACAACCTGGTGACCAAGCGCGCCGTCGCGCACGAGGGCGCCACCATGGAGTGGGTCGACGGCAACATCGGCTCCAAGGTCACCATGAAGTACCCGGCGATCTACCTGATGGGCGAGCACGCCAAGGGCGAGACGCTGTCCATCGCCTTCGCCGGCGAGGGCCAGCACCAGGACGCCGGCGCCAAGATGGTGCACATGGCGCCCAGGACCTCCTCCAACATCGTCTCCAAGTCGGTGGCCAGGGGCGGCGGTCGGACCTCCTACCGCGGCCTGATCGAGATCGCCGAGGGCGCCGAGGGCTCGAAGTCCAACGTGCTGTGCGACGCGCTGCTCGTCGACACGATCTCCCGCTCCGACACCTACCCGTACACGGACGTCCGGGAGGACGACGTGACCATGGGCCACGAGGCGACGGTCTCCAAGGTGAGCGACGACCAGCTGTTCTACCTGATGAGCCGGGGCCTGTCGGAGGACGAGGCGATGGCGATGATCGTGCGCGGCTTCGTCGAGCCGATCGCCAAGGAGCTGCCGATGGAGTACGCCCTGGAGCTGAACCGGCTGATCGAGCTTCAGATGGAGGGCGCGGTCGGCTGACCGCCCGCCCCCGACCGAGCCACCCGACGTGGCCTGGTGTCGTGCGTCTTCCACGGCCCCGGCCCTGAACCCAAGAGAGCGAGCACGACGAGACCCATGGCTGAGGCCCAGAGTATGCCCGGCGCCGACAGTGCGGGGGAGGCGGTCGCGGCGGCCGTCGAGTCCTCCGTGGTCACCCGCACCAGCGCCCCGCCGTCGTTCGACGTGGCGGACTTCCCGGTGCCGCACGGCCGCGAGGAGGAGTGGCGGTTCACCCCGCTGGACCGGCTGCGCGGCCTGCACGACGGCACGGCGGCTGCGGACGGCTCGATGAAGGTCGAGCTGTCCGCGCCCGAGGGCGTCACCGTCGAGACCGTCGGCCTGGACGACCCCAGGGTCGGCCGCGCCGGCACGCCGGTGGACCGGGTCGCGGCGCAGGCGTTCAGCTCGGTGGAGAAGGCCACCGTGGTCGCGGTGCCCAGGGACGCGGTGCTGCCCGAGCCGGTGCGGCTGAGCCTGCACGGCGAGGGCGGCGTCACCTTCGGGCACACGATCTTCGACATCGGCGCCTTCGCCGAGGCGGTCCTCGTGCTGGACCACACCGGCGACACCGTCCGGGGCGCCAACGTCGAGTTCCTGGTCGGTGACGGCGCCAAGCTCACCGTGGTCTCGGTCCAGGACTGGGACGACACGGCCGTCCATGTCACCCAGCACAACGTGCTGGTCGGCCGGGACGCCTCGGTCAAGTCGATCGTCGTCACCTTCGGCGGCGACGTGGTCCGCGTGCACCCCCGGGTCAGCTACGCGGGCCCCGGCGGCGAGGCCGAGCTGTACGGGCTGTACTTCACCGACGAGGGCCAGCACCACGAGCACCGGCTGCTCGTCGACCACAACGCCCCCAACTGCCGCAGCAACGTGGCCTACAAGGGCGCGCTCCAGGGCGAGACGGCCCGCGCGGTGTGGATCGGCGACGTGGTGATCCGCGCCCAGGCCACCGGCACCGACACCTACGAGCTGAACCGGAACCTGGTCCTCACCGACGGCGCCCGGGTCCACTCGGTGCCGAACCTGGAGATCGAGACCGGCGAGATCCAGGGCGCCGGCCACGCCTCGGCGACCGGCCGCTTCGAGGACGAGCAGCTGTTCTACCTGATGGCCAGGGGCATCCCGGCCGAGGAGGCCCGTCGCCTGGTGGTGCGCGGCTTCTTCGCCGAGCTGGTCCAGCAGATTGGCGTCACGGACGTCGAGGAGCGGCTGCTGGCCAAGCTGGAGGCCGAGCTGGCGGAGTCCATCGCATGAGCGCGGAGAGCTTCCGGCCGGCCTGCGCGCTGGGCGACCTGGCCGAGGACACCCCGCACCGGGTCGAGATCGACGGCACCCCGGTCGCCGTGGTCCGCACCGAGGGCGAGGTGTTCGCGGTCAACGACATCTGTTCGCACGCGAACGTCTCGCTCTCCGAGGGCGAGGTCGACAACTGCCAGATCGAGTGCTGGCTGCACGGCTCCAGCTTCGACCTGCGCACCGGCAAGCCCTCGGGCCCGCCGGCCACCCGTCCCATCCCCACCTACCCCGTCAAGATCGAAGGAGAGGGCCCGGCGGCGACCGTGCTCGTCTCCCTCACCCAGGAGTCCTGAGGCATCCCCATGGCAACGCTTGAGATCCACGACCTGCACGTCTCCGTCGAGACCGAGACCGGCTCCACCGAGATCCTGCGCGGTGTCGACCTGACCGTGAAGCAGGGCGAGACGCACGCCATCATGGGCCCCAACGGCTCCGGCAAGTCCACCCTCGCCTACTCGCTCGCGGGCCACCCCAAGTACACCGTCACCGGCGGCACCGTGACGCTCGACGGCGAGGACGTCCTGGAGATGTCCGTCGACGAGCGCGCCAGGGCCGGCGTCTTCCTCGCCATGCAGTACCCGGTTGAGGTCCCCGGCGTCTCCGTCTCCAACTTCCTGCGCACCTCGGCCACCGCGATCAGGGGCGAGGCGCCGCGCCTGCGCACCTGGGTCAAGGAGGTCAAGGAGGCGATGGAGCGGCTGGAGATGGACGCGTCCTTCGCCGACCGCAACGTCAACGAGGGCTTCTCCGGCGGCGAGAAGAAGCGCCACGAGATCCTCCAGCTGGAGCTGCTCCGCCCCAAGATCGCGATCCTCGACGAGACCGACTCGGGCCTGGACATCGACGCGCTGCGGATCGTCTCCTCCGGCGTCAACCGGGTCCGCGAGACCGGCGAGGTCGGCACCCTGCTGATCACCCACTACACGCGCATCCTGCGCTACATCAAGCCCGACCACGTGCATGTCTTCGCCGGCGGCCGGATCGTCGAGTCCGGCGGCGCCGAGCTGGCCGACAAGCTGGAGGCCGAGGGCTACGAGCAGTACACCAAGGGGGCTGCCTCATGACCGAAGGGCACCCGGTGTCCGACGTGTCCGGCCTGCCGGGCCTGTTGGACACCGAAGCCATCCGCAAGGACTTCCCGATCCTGGACCGCACCGTCCACGAGGGCAGGCCGCTGGTCTACCTGGACAACGCGGCCAGCTCGCAGAAGCCCCGGCAGGTGCTGGACGCGCTCGCCGACTACTACGAGCGCCACCACGCCAACGTCCACCGGGGCGTCCACGTCCTGGCCGAGGAGGCCACCGCGCTCTACGAGGGCGCCAGGGACAAGGTCGCGGCGTTCATCAACGCGCCCAGCCGGGACGAGGTGGTGTTCACCAAGAACGCCTCCGAGTCGCTCAACCTGGTCGCCAACATGCTGGGCCTGGCCGACGAGCCCTACCGGGTGGACTCCGGGACCGAGATCGTCATCACGGAGATGGAGCACCACTCCAACATCGTGCCCTGGCAGCTGCTGGCGCAGCGCACCGGCGCGAAGCTGAAGTGGTTCGGGCTCACCGACGAGGGCCGGCTCGACCTGTCCCGGATCGACGAGGTGATCACCGAGCGCACCAAGATCGTCTCGTTCGTCCTGGTCTCCAACGTGCTCGGCACGCACAACCCGGTCGAGGCCATCGTGCGCCGCGCCCAGCAGGTCGGCGCGCTGGTGCTGATCGACGCCTCGCAGGCGGCGCCGCACATGCCGCTGGACGTGCAGTCGTTGCAGGCGGACTTCGTGGCGTTCACCGGCCACAAGATGTGCGGGCCCACCGGGATCGGCGTGCTGTGGGGCCGGCAGGAGCTGCTGGAGGACCTCCCGCCGTTCCTCGGCGGCGGCGAGATGATCGAGACCGTCACCATGAGTTCGTCCACCTACGCGCCGGCGCCGCACAAGTTCGAGGCCGGCACCCCGCCGATCGCTCAGGCGGTCGGCCTGGGCGCGGCCGTGGACTACCTCAGCGCCATCGGCATGGAGCGGATCGCCGCCCACGAGCAGGCCATCACCGGCTACGCGCTGGAGCGGCTCTGCCGGGTGGAGGGGCTGCGGATCATCGGCCCGGTGACCCCGGAGGACCGGGGCGCGACGATCTCGTTCACGCTCGGCGACATACACCCGCACGACGTGGGCCAGGTGCTGGACGAGCAGGGCATCGCGGTCCGGGTCGGCCACCACTGCGCGCGGCCGGTCTGTCTGCGGTACGGAATTCCGGCGACCACGCGGGCGTCGTTCTATCTGTACTCCACGCCGGCCGAGGTGGACGCCCTCGCCGACGGGCTTGAGTACGTGCGTGGCTTCTTCGGGTGACCGGCCGGGTGCGGTCGGGCGGCCGGGGATGAGAATCGCGACGGGTCAGACGGAACGGACGAAGGTGTGCAGCTGCAATCGATGTACCAGGAAGTGATCCTGGACCACTACAAGAACCCGCACGGCCACGGCCTGCGCGCGGGCGACGCCGAGGTCCACCACGTCAATCCGACCTGCGGTGACGAGATCACCCTGCGGGTGCGGTACGACGGGGAGCGGATCGCGGACGTCTCCTACGAGGGACAGGGCTGCTCGATCAGCCAGGCCAGCGCCTCGGTGCTCAACGAGCTGCTGGTGGGCAGGGAGCTGCCCGAGGCCCTGGAGATCCAGCGGACGTTCCTGGAGCTGATGCAGTCCCGCGGCCAGCTCACCCCGGACGACGCGATGGAGGAGCTGCTGGAGGACGCGGTCGCGTTCGCCGGCGTCTCCAAGTACCCGGCGCGGGTCAAGTGCGCCCTGCTGAGCTGGATGGCCTGGAAGGACGCCACGGCGCAGGCGTTGGGCGACGCGACGGTGGGGAACGCCACGGCGCGGGGCGGGCAGTCATGACAGGCGAGGCGAACGAGAGAGGTGCTGTCGCATGAGCGAGACCGAGACGGTCGCCAGCCCGGCGAGCGAGGAGGAGATCCGCGAGGCCATGATGGACGTGGTCGACCCCGAGCTGGGGATCGACGTGGTCAACCTTGGCCTCATCTACGGCGTGCACGTCGACGAGAGCAATGTGGCGACCGTCGACATGACGCTGACCTCGGCGGCCTGTCCGCTGACGGACGTCATCGAGGACCAGGCGAAGTCGGCCACCGAGGGGCTGGTCAGCGAGCTGAAGATCAACTGGGTCTGGATGCCGCCGTGGGGCCCCGACAAGATCACGGACGACGGGCGTGACCAGCTGCGCGCGCTGGGGTTCAACGTCTGACCGGTGCGGGCCTGGTCGTTGGGGCCCGATCGGCTGGGGCCTGATCGTTCTTCGCGGCAGGGGGCGTCCGGAGCGGGCGCCCCCTTCGTGCTGCCGTTTTCGGGCCCGCCCTCCGGGCAGGCGAGGACCCACGTCCACCTCGGGAGGGCTGAACGATGGGTACCTCGGCCGCGATACCTGGCCGCCGCGCCGCGCGCAGGGCCGCCAACAGCTCCGCGATGGAGCTGGCGGCGCGCTGGGGGCATGTGGCCAGGGGGCTGCTCTATCTGCTGATCGGGCTGTTGGCGCTCCAGCTGGCGTTCGACGGCGGCGGCGAGCAGGCCGACAACGGCGGCGCACTGCGGGAGTTGGCGGAGCGGCCGTTCGGCGGGGCGGTGATCTGGGGCGTCGGCGTCGGCCTGGCGTGCATGGCGGTGTGGCGGCTGTCGGAGGCGGCGTTCGGGGCCTCGGGCCCGGACGGGCACCGGGCGAGCAGGCGCGGGCTGAGCGGCGCGCGGTCCGTCTTCTACGCGGTCTCCGCGTTCTCCGTGCTGTCCTTCGCGGCCGGCGCGGGGTCCGGTGGTTCGACGGACGAGCAGTCCCGGGACGCGACGGCGGAGGCGCTGGGGCTGCCGCTGGGCCGCTGGCTGGTGGGCGGCGTGGGCCTGGCGGTGCTCGCCGCCGGCGTCTGGATCGCCGGGCGTGCGCTGCTGCGGACGTACCACGAGCATCTGGCGCTGGGCCGGATGTCGCGGGCGACCCGGCGGGCGGTCGACGTGCTGGGGGTGGCCGGCGGGGTGGCGCGCGGCGCGCTCTTCGCCGGGCTCGGGGTGTTCGCGGCGCGCGCCGCCTGGGACTTCGACCCGGACGAGGCCAAGGGGATGGACGACACCCTGCGGTCGTTCGCCGAGACCCCGGCCGGGCCCTGGCTGCTGGTGGCGATCGCGGTGGGTCTGGTGCTGTTCGGCCTGTTCTCGCTGGCGATGGCCCGCTGGCGTCGGGTCTGACCCCGGTTCTTCGGCGGGGCTGAGCCGCTCCGTCGTCGGGGCGGCTCGGTCCTTCGGCGGGGCTGATGCGTTCCCTCGGCGGGCGGGCCGCCGGCCCCCGGGGTGCCTGCTCCCCGGGGGCCGGTGAACGGTCAGCCGTGATCGACCAGTTGGGCGTGTCCCTGGGTGCGGGCGCAGTGGGCGCAGCAGTAGAACTGGCCCTCCTCGGTCTCCAGACCGTGGCCCAGGATGCGGCACTGACAGTTCTCGCAGATCGGGGCCATGCGCTGGGCCGCGCACTCCAGGCTGTCGAAGACGTGGACCTGGCCGGCGGCCCGCACCTCGAAGGCCATGCGGTAGTCGTTGCCGCAGACCTCACACTGAGCCATCTCGTTGCTTCCTCTCGTTTGTCCGACAAGCCGTCCGGATCACCCTCCCCGCAGCGGCGTCCCGGCGGTCCACGGCTCCCCGGGCGGGCGGCCGGGCTCACCCGTCCGGAGCCGCGCCGGGGTCCGCCGGACGCCGCCACCTATGTGTACGGGCGTCCAGAACGTTGTGTACGCTCGTCCATATGGCCTATCTGATCCTGGCCGGCGCGATCCTGCTGGAGATCGCGGCGACCACCCTGATGAAGTTCAGCGACGGCTACAGCAAGCTGTGGCCCACGGTCGGCTCGTTGACCGGCTACGTCCTGGCGTTCGCGCTGCTCGCCCAGGCGCTGAAGACCCTCGACGTGGGCACCGCCTACGCGATCTGGGCCGGCGTCGGGACCGCGCTCGTCGCCGCCATCGGCATGGTCTTCCTCGACGAGCCGGCGACCCTCGCCAGGATCGCCGGGGTGCTGCTGGTGGTCGCCGGCGTGGTGGTGCTCAACGTCGGCGGAGCCCACTGATGGCGCGCCGCCACGACCCCGAGCGGCGGGAGCGGATCGTGGCCGCCGCCGTGCGGGTGCTGGAGCGACGCGGCGTCAACGGGCTGACCCACCGCGCGGTGGCCGCCGAGGCCGATGTCCCGCTCGGCTCCACGACGTACCACTTCGACAGCGGGGACGCGCTGCTGGTCGCGGCGCTGGAACGGGTGAACGACCGGTGGCTCGCGTCGTTCGGGGACTGGGTCGCTGAGGCCGTCGCGGGCGACTCGGATGCCGGCTCGGGCGGTGCGGCGGCCTCGCTCGGCGACCGGGTGGTGGAGCTGGTCGACGAGTGGCTCGGCCCGCGCAGGGCGACGACCGAACTGCTCTACGGGCTCTACTTCGCCGGCCTCGACCGCCCCGTGCTCCGGCCGCTGGCCGCCCACTGCCTCGACGAAATGGTGCGGCTGGTACGGCCGTTGACCGGCGACACCGCCACCGCGCGGGCGGCGGTCGCGCTGCTCGACGGGCTGCTCATCCAACTGCTGCTCACCGGCCGGCCGCACCGCCCCGAGGAGACCAGGGCCGCGCTCGCGCGCCTGCTGGTCGAGACGGGTTCGCAGCCGGGGCCCGGCACCGGTTAGCGTCGGAACCATGACCGACGAGACCCCTCGCACCGCAACCGGCGCCGTCGCCGCCGGGCTCGCCACCCTGGCCGCCGACGGCACCGTGCTCGACACCTGGTTCCCCAACCCCGAGCTGACCGAGGAGCCCGGCCCCGCCGGCACCGAACGCCTCACCCCCGAGCGCGCCGCCGTGCTGCTCGGCCCCGACACCCCCGAAGCGCTGGGCGCCGACCCGCGCCGGAACGTCGAGGTGATCGCGGTGCGCACGGTCATCTCCTCGATCGACGACAAGCCGCTCGACGCCCACGACGTCTACCTGCGGCTCCACCTCCTCAGCCACCGGCTGGTCCGGCCGCACGGCCTCAACCTGGACGGGATCTTCGCCCTGTTGGCCAACGTCGCCTGGACCACCATCGGCCCGGTCCCGGCCGCCGAGGTCGGCCGCGCGCAGCTCGCCGCCCGGGCCGCCGGGCAGACGTTCTCCGTGACCAGCGTCGACAAGTTCCCCCGGATGACCGACTACGTGGTGCCCGCCGGCGTCCGCATCGGCGACGCCGACCGGGTCCGGCTCGGCGCCCACCTCGCCGCCGGCACCACCGTGATGCACGAGGGCTTCTGCAACTTCAACGCCGGCACCCTCGGCTCCTCCATGGTGGAGGGCCGGATCAGCGCGGGCGTCGTCGTCGGCGACGGCTCCGACGTCGGCGGCGGCGCCTCGATCATGGGCACCCTCTCCGGCGGCGGCAAGCAGACCATCTCCATCGGGGAACGCTGCCTGCTCGGCGCGCAGGCCGGCCTCGGCATCTCGCTCGGGAACGACTGCGTCGTGGAGGCCGGCCTTTACCTCACGGCCGGCACCCGGGTCACGCTGCCCGACGGCGACGTGGTCAAGGCGCTGGAACTTTCCGGCGCGCACAACCTGCTGTTCCGGCGCCACTCCACGACCGGCACGGTCCAGGCGTTGACCCGCACCGGCAGTTGGGGTGGGTTGAACGCGGCGCTGCACTCCCACAACTGACCACGCTCCGCTGGGTTCCGGACGCGCCCCGCGCCCCGGTTCAGAGCGCCTCCGGCGCTTCGAACCGGGGCGCGGGCGCGGGGTGGGTGGTGCGGGTTGTGGTTGGGGGGATGGTTGGGGGTGGGGAGTGTTTGGCAAAGTGAGTCAAATCCGGTCGAGTTGAGGGTGGAACCGCAGGTCACGAACTCTCTTCCCCGCACGCGCGGGGATGGTTCCCGCAGGGGTGGGGGCTGTCTTTTGGATCTTCGTGGGGCGGTGAGGGGTGAACGGGGTGGGGTGGGTGCGGGGTTTGTCTGCGGGCCGGTGGCCGGTGCGGGGCAGCCCGACTGGTCGTTTGTTGGTCGACGAGGCTCGTTGCAGGGGGTTGGGGATGTGGCGCGGGCTACGACGCCGGGCCTAGATGGCGCACGGTCGGCCGGGTGCGGGCGTAACGAATGCCGGCAGGAGGCTGGCTGGGAAGGGGGGCGCGGCTTCCGGGAGGTGGGGTTCGTTGCCGCCAGGGGTGGTCGGGAATGGCGGTGCGTGCCTTCCGGGCGCGGGGACTGCGGCTTGTTCGGGGGTCGGCCGGCGGCTGGGGGCGTGCGTGGCGCGCACCGGCTTCGCCGGCCTGCCCCGGCATGTCGCCCGTCTCGGACGTGGCGGATCGTCGGGCGACTCACGGGGGCGGTGGCAGTCCTGTGGCGAACGGGCGGTGGGTGGGGGGTTTGGTCAATGACCACGCTGCCGCGCGAACAACGCCTGCCGGCAAGGTAGTCCGCGCGCCGCCAACTCCCGAGCGGCCGGGGGGTCGGGGACTCTTTTTCTAGGTGCCCGTCTGGAAGCAAACAGATCGTTCAACCACCCAGGCCCGCACGGATCTACGAGGACGACACCCTCGTGACACAGGTGTACGCCTCACGGCAGGCGGCCCGGTCCTCCGGCCGGGCAGGTCTCGTTCATGCCGACCCGCCCTCATCTCCCGACTCCCGAAGGCGACGCGGTGGTGGCAGAACTGAGTGCGGACTGGACCGCTCGGTTGGCGCAGTTCGCGGTACCGCGCGCAGCGGCTGACGTTGGAACGCGACGGTCCCCCGGAAACGTCCTGCCGAGGCGTGGACCGTCGTCTTCCGAACAGCGCGTCCATGGGGCGAGACCTCCGAGTACGTCAAGCAGTGGTAGAGAGCCGGCAGCCCGCCTCACCTGGGCGTGACCGTTGAACGATCTGTTTGCTTTCAGACGGGCACCTATAAAAAAGGTCCCCCACCCCCCGCGCGCCCGCCTTCGGGAGTCGACGGCGTGCGGACTATCAAGACGGCAGGCGATGTTCGCGCGGCAGCGTGGTCGTTGACCGAACCCCACGAAGCGCCGCACCCGAAACGACGACTGGCACGGCCCCGTTGAGTCGTCCGACGATCGGTCATGTCCGAGACGGGCGACATGCCGGGGCAGGCCGGCGAAGCCGGTGCGCGCTACGCACGCCCCCAGCGGCCAACCGACCCCCGAACAAGCCGCAGTCCCCGCGCCCGGAAGGCACGCACCGCCATTCCCGACCACCCCTGGCGGCAACGAACTCCACCTCCCGGAAGCCGCGCCCCCCTTCCCAGCCAGCCTCCTGCCGGCATTCGTTACGCCCGCACCCGGCCGATCGTCCGCCATCTAGGCCCGGCGTAGTAGCCCGCGCCAGAACCCCCACCACACCCCAGAGTCTCGTCGACCAACAAACGACCAGTCGGGCTGCCCCGCACCGGCCACCGGCCCGCAGACAAACCCCGCACCCACCCCGATATCGTGGTTAGCGGCAGGCAGTTGGGCGCACCGGGAAGGGTTCTTGTCCATGATGCCGGTTTCCGTGAAAGTAAGTAAAACCCGCCCACCCCGCCGATAGAACCCCAGGTCATTTGCGCTGCTCCCCGCGCACGCGGGGATGTTCCCCAGAGGCCGGTGTACTGCCGGCGGTAGCGCTCCTGCTCCCCGCGCACGCGGGGATGTTCCCATCCGGGTCGGTGGGCCACCGCTCTGCGCCCTGTTTTCCCCGCATGTGCGGATATGGTCCCCCGGCGCGAGGCCGAGGAAGCCGAGCATGAAGTCCGCTCCCGGCGCGCGCTGCGGCGTTGCCGCACACCGTCGCACCCGCAGGGGATTTCCGGCCTGGCCCCGCCAGGGGGTTCGTTGCCGCTGGCCGCCAGGGCCAGCGGCTCCGGTGGTCAGGGTGCGCGCCAGAGGGTCAGGGTGAGGGTGATGTGGGAGGCGGGGGCGGGGTCAGGGTCGGTGAGGGTGATCAGGGCCACGTGGCCCGGTTGGGTGCGGACGCAGAGCCGGTCGCCTGGGGTGAGGGAAGCCAGCGGCAGCGCCTCCGTCGGGGAGTCCTGTGCGCGGCAGGACTCCGCCGTGGGGGCGGCGTCGGCGGGGAGGCGGACCAGTTCGTTGCCCTCGGCGGTGCGGAGCAGCGGCTCGTCGCCGCCGGTGAAGTAGCGCAGGTCGATCTGGTGCGCGTTGGCGGCGTTGGACGCGCGGGGCGTCACGGGGTCCTCGCCGAGGAAGAGGTGGTCGCCGGCGGGGAGTTCGATCGGGCCGTACTCCTCGCCGGCCGGCGGTCCCTCGTCGTGCGGGAGCAGCACGGTGGCCAGGGCGCCGAGGGCCAGGAGGACGGCCAGCGCGCCGCCGAGGAGGGCGAGTTGGCGGCGGCGGGGCCGGCGCGGGGTGGGTGGCGTCGGGGGCAGCCAGTCGGGGCCCCGGGTCAGGGGGTCCGTTCCGGGGGTGAGTTCCTGGCAGGCAACGATGACCTCGGCCGGCGTGGGTCGGGCCGCCGGGTCCTTGGCCAGGCAGCGTTCCACCAGGGGCAGCAGCGGTTCGGGAACGCCGTCCAGGGACGGCTGTTCGTGAACGATCCGGTAGAGCACCCCGTGCGCGGTGCCCTCCCCGAACGCCGGCCGCCCGGTGGCCGCGAAGACCGTCAGCTGGCCGAGCGAGAAGACGTCGCTGGCCGCCACCACCGGCCTGCCCAACGCCTGTTCGGGCGCCATGAAGGTGGGCGTGCCGACCATCAGGCCGCCGCGCGTCAGCGCCGTCGCTTCGGTGGCCCTGGCGATTCCGAAGTCGATCACGCAGGGCCCGTCGGCGGAGAGCAGGACGTTGGCCGGCTTGAGGTCGCGGTGCACGACGCCCGCGCCGTGGATCGCGCCCAGCGCCTCCGCCACCCCGGCCACCAGCAACAGCAGCGGCCGGAACGGGAGTCCGCCGTCCCGGCCCACCGCGTCGGCCAGCGAGGTTCCCGGGACGTAGGCCGTCGCCAGCCAGGGCGTCGCCGCGTCGGGGTCGGCGTCGACGACCGGCGCCGTGCACAGCGCCGGCACCCGTCGGGCCGCCGCCACCTCGTGTCGGAACCGCTCCCGGAACGCCGGGTCCTCGGCGAACTCCGCGCGGATCACCTTGACCGCCACCGGGCGGCCGGCCGGCGTGTGGGAGAGGTACACCCGCCCCATCCCGCCCGAGCCGAGCCGGGCGATCAGCCGGTACCCGCCCACCGTCGCCGGGTCGCCCGGCCCCAGCGGCCGGCCGACCCCGTCGAACTCCGCACCCCGCATGGCGTTCACCGTTCCCCCGCTTCGCGTATGGCGGCCTGGACCCTACCCGAAGTGCCGCGGTCCCCGTTGGGGCGCTGGCTTGACCCTCGACCTGGTTCAGGGCGCAGAGTGAGCGGCGTGGAGAGACAGTTGGGGATCGGCGAGGTCGCCCGGACGAGTGGGTTGCCGGTGAGCGCGCTGCGGTTCTACGACGGCGCCGGCGTGCTGGTGCCGGCGGTGGTCGACCGGGTGACCGGCTACCGGCGCTATGACCGCGAGCAGGTGGCGGAGGCGCGGCTGGTGGCGGTGCTGCGCCGGGTGGGGATGCCGCTGGCCGACATCAGGTTGGCTCTGGCCGGCCGGTCCGGCGGCGATCCGACGCTGCCGGTGCGGCTGCTCGCGGCCCATGTCCGCCGCCTGGAACGGGGCGTGGCCGAGGCCAGGTCGGAACTCTCCCGACTGCGCGACACCGTCGAGGACATCGAGAAGAACGGGCAGAAGGAGAACGTCATGAGCGTGGACCGATCCCGGGAGTTGACCCTCACGCTGGCGGGCACTGAGCTGGCCGCCGCGTTGGACGCGGTGCGGTTCGCCGTCGGGCACGATCCGGAACTCCCGGCGCTGGCCGGGGTGTTGTTCGACGTCGAGGACGGCACGCTGCGGCTGGTCGCCACCGACCGCTACCGGCTGGCCTTGGCCGGGGTGCCGCTGTCGGCGCGCGGCGACCGGGCGCGGGTGCTGGTGGCGACGCCGGTGGTGGACGCGATGCGGGCGCTGCTCACGGATGTCGCCTGGCCGGCGCGGCTGACGGTGCGGCCCGGCGAGGTCGCGCTGGAGGTCGGAGGCCGGGTGGCCTCGGGCCCCGCCGTCGACGAGACGTATCCCGACTACCGCCGGCTGGTCGGCGGGACCGCCGGCCGCAGGGTGGTCGTGGACGCGGCGGCGCTGCGCGCCGAGGTCGCGGCGGGCCCGGTGCGGGAGGAGCGGCGCGGAACGGACGGCGCGCGCCGCGCGGTGAGCGTGCTCACCCTCACGGACGACGGCGCGCTGCGGCCGGGGGATGGCGAGGGGCAACGGGTCGCCGTGGACCGGGAGTTCCTCACCGAGGCGCTGGCCGCGCTGGCCTCCGAGCGGGCCGAGGTCGAGATCGCAGGCCCCACCGCGCCGCTGACCTTCCGCCCGGGTGGCGAGGAAAACGGCCGGGCCGAGCGGATGTCGCTGCTGATGCCGGTGGCGTTGGAGGGGCTGGACTGACTTCCCCCGGCCGCCCGGGCGGTTCAGCCCTCGGCGACCGCCGTCCGGAGCGCGCCGGCCAGCAGGGTGGTCAACTCCGGGTCGGCCGGCAGCAGGGGCGGGCGGACCGGGCCGCCGGGGAGGCCGGCGGCCCGGAAGAGGGCCTTGACCGCGACCGTGCCGGGCCCGTGCCCGGTCAGCGCAGCGACCAGCGGCAGCAGCGCCCGGTGGCGGCGGCCGGCCGTCTCCAACTCGCCGGCGGCGCACGCGTCGAGCACCGCCCTGACCTGCGGGCCCACCACGTTGGCCGCCGTGCTGACCACCCCGCTGGCGCCGATGGACAGCAGCGGCAGGTTCAGCTCGTCGCTGCCCGCGTAGTAGGCGAGGTCCGTCTCGGCGAGCGCCCGGCCGGCCTTGAGGAGGTCGAACGAGCAGTCCTTGACGGCGACGATCCTGGGGTGTTCGGCCAGCCGGCGCAGGGTGTCGAGGGTCAACGCGGTGCCCTCGCCGGTCCGCGCGGGGATGTCGTAGAGCATCACCGGCAGTTCGGTGGCGTCGGCGACGGTCAGCAGATGCCGGGCGATCGCCTCCTGGGTGGGCCGCGAGTAGTAGGGCGTGACCACCAACAGGCCGTCGGCGCCGGCCTGTTGGGCGGAGCGCGCCCGTTCGACCGTGTGCCGGGTGTCGGCCGTTCCGACGCCGGCCACCAGCAGCGCATCGGCGCCGACCGCGCCCCTGACCGCCCGGATCAGCTGCGTCTTCTCGGCGTCGCTGGTGGTCGGCGACTCGCCGGTGGTGCCGTTGACCACCAGGGCGTCGCAGCCGCCCCGGCGGACCAGATGGGCGGCCAGCCGCTCGGCGCCCGCCGGGTCGAGGGCGCCGTCCTCGGTGAAGGGTGTGATCATCGCCGCCGCACAGCGGCCCAGGGGTCCCGAACGCATGGCACGGAGTCTGAGCCCCCGGGCCCCCTCCGGTCCACTTCGATGTTCTGCGCGACACCGTTCAGCGTTGCTTACCGTTCAGCGTTGCTTACCGGTCGGCGCGGGAGGCGGCGGGGGCTCAGGGGCGGAAGCGCAGCACCTGCGGGTCGTGGTCGCTGGCCTGGTCGGCGAACTCGGCGTTGATGTGCACGATGTCCAGCTCGTAGCGGCGGATCGCCGGCGAGACCAGCGTCTGGTCCAGCACCTGCGACTGCCCGTCGAAGACATAGGTGTAACGCTCCCGCGCCGGCAGCGAGTTCAGCGCGTTCGTGAGCAGCCCGTCGGCGGTCAGCGCCCCGGCCGTGGCCGAGAACGTGAAGTCGTTGAGGTCGCCCAGCACCACCACGTTCGCCGGCCGCCGCACGCCCCGCGCGTCACGGGTCTCCCGGACGAAGTCCGCGACCGCCCGCGCCTGCGCCACGCGCTGTTCCTCCGAACTGCGGTTCGGCGGCTGAAAACGGCCGTGGGTCGGCTGATCGCCGCCCTTGGAGGCGAAGTGGTTGGCCACCACCAGCACCGTCTCGCCCCGGAACCTGAACTCCCCGACCAGTGGCTTGCGGCTGTCCGTCCAGGCCGCGTCGTCCGGCGCGATCCGCCCGGGGGAGTGGCTCACCGTGGCCTCCCCGCGCCGCGCCACCACCTCGGTCGCCGTGGTCGCGTCCCCGCCGGGCCGGTCGACGAAGGAGACCCGTTCCGGGTTGAAGAGCAGCACGGTGCGGATGTTGCCGCCCGGCTGCCCGCCGTCGGCGCCGTCGACGGGGTCGATTCCGCGCCACTCGTAGGCCGGCCCGCCGGCGGCGACCACGGCCTCGGTGAACAGCCGCAACGTCTCCTCGGCGGACACCGTCCCGTCGTCCGTCGGCCCGCTGTCGTCCTGGATCTCCTCGACCGCCAGGATGTCGGGCGCCGCCAGGTTCTCGACCACGGCCGTCGCCAGCCGCTCGAACTTCTCCGCCGGGTCGCCGGGGTTGAGATTCTCGACGTTGTACGCCGCCACCGCCAGCTCCCCGCGCCGCTGGGGCCGGGTCGACTCCCGCTCCAGGCCGCCGTCGACGACCTCGCCCAACTCCCGTGCGGCCAGCGTGTATCCGCCGAACTCGTCGTAGTCCAACGGGCCCGTGGTGCGCCCGCCGAGCAGGTCGCCCACGTTCGCCTCGGGGAACGGCCGCTCGGCGAACGGGATCAGTGACTCGACCTTCAGGCGCCCCGGGTTGTGCGCCTCGTAGGAGGCGTAGCGGGTGCCGCCGCGCGGCGTCGGGTGGTCCTGCGGCCGCAGGGTCACCCACAGTTCGCCGTACTCGGTGCTCGGGCCCACGACCGGCGCGTCGGCGACCGAGACCGCCATGCCCTCCAGCGACTCGTAGCGGTCCAGCACCTGGCGGCGCGGGTTCAGCGGCAGTCCCTCGATGCTGCCTCCGGCCGCCTCCTCGCCGGTCGGCGCATAGCGGCGCGGCAGCGCGTCGCCGGTCAACTCCACCGGCGCCGGCAGCTCGTTGCCCGAGGAGACCACCGTCACCTCGGGATCGGTCAGCTGGGTGACCGACTGGCCGCCGCGCTCAGAGCCGCCCGGGTAGTACTCGCCGACGGTGCCGGCGACCTCCACCGCGTCGCCGAGCGCGACCGTCGGCACCTCGCCGGTGTAGACGAAGAGCCCCTCGCTGGTCGCCGGGTTGCCGTCGCCGACCGGGTCCTGGAGCCAGAACCCGCGCGAGCCGAACGCCCGCACCCCGGTGACCACGCCGCCGACCCCGGCCACCCGCTCGCCGACCAGCGGCGAGAGACGGGTGTCGCCCTGGATCTCGGCCACCCGCACCCCGTCGGAGCCGGCCGCCGAACTCGGCCAGGCCAGCAGCGGAACGCACAGCCCGCCCGCCACGGCGGCGGCCAACACGACGGCGCCGCGCGGCGGTTGGCGGAACGGACGGTCGCGGTCTGCTGGTCGGGTGGACTCCACGGGGACCCTCCTGGGACGGGAACGGTAGCGGAAACGGGAACGGGGAACGGGGAACGCGAACGGCGCCGGCGACGGCCGTGGTAGCGGCGCGGCGGCCCGGCGGCAGGCCCACGCTACGCGGGTAACGCCGTGTGGGGCAGGGCTCTTGCCACACGTCAACCAACTGTTAACCCACGGGTGAGTACGGCGCAGGCACGGTGACCCCGACGCCCTGCCGCGTTCGCCGAACCGTTCCGACGACGGTGGAACGTTCAGGTGAACGTCCGGGGAGCCGCGCGGGGGAGACGGCCGGGAGAACGTCGGGGTAAAGGCGTGGAACCCGCCGGATGCGCCACGGCCGGCCGCCGATCCCGTCTACGCTGGTGGCCTGCCCGACCGCCCCGACCGCCGGCGGGAAGCCACCCGCCCGAGGAGTCTGTTTCGTCATGTCGCTCGACCCCAAGGACGACCGTCCCGTGATGCCGCCCGTACGGCTGCCGTCCGAGGCCGAGTTGGCCCGGCAGGCGCTCGCCGCGCCGCTGCTCTCCCGCGCCGTGCGGCTCGCCGGCTGGGCTGGCGATGGCGTTCCGGTGGGCGCCGGCGGCGAGTTGCTGAGCCCCCGCCTTGCCGAGGCGATCGAGGAACTCGGCCTGGGCGACGAACCGGAGGGCGAGGCGGAGACCGTCGAGGCGTGGAACTTCGCGGTGGACTCCGGCCTGGTCGCCGTCACCGAGACCGAGGACGACGAGGACGACGAGGGAGGCACCGGGGACGCCGGGGCCGACTCCGACGACGCGGCCGAGGCCGACGACGACGAGCCCCTGGCGCTCGCGGACGACGCGGCCGTCGGCGTGGCGGCGCGCGAGCCGGAGTTGGCCGACCTCGCCGAGTGCGACCCCGAGGACGTCCTCGACGTGTGGGGCGACGGCCTGGAGGCGGTCCTCGCCGACGTGGCCACGCCCAGCTTCGAGGAGTTGCTGGGCGAGGACCTCGCCGGGCTCTTCGACGAGAACGGCCAACTCGCCCCCGACGCCATCGACCTGGACGCCCTGGAGTGGGACGCGGAGGCCGAGTCCGGGCTGCTGGACAGCGTGCTCGGCCACCTCTATCTGCTGGGCGTCACCGACGAGGAGGGCCAGGGCGTCACCCCGCTGCCGCTGCCCATGCTGGCCGCCGCCGTGCTGCTGCCCGACGAGACCGAGGAGTTGACCGACGAGGCGCTGGCCGACGTCTCCGCGCTGGTCGTCCGGCTGGACGAGTGGTTCCGGGTGCTGGCCGGGACCGGGATCGTGGAGTACTGGCCGATCGACGACGAGGTGCTGGCGGACGACGGGGAGGACGGGGCGCCCGAGGGCATCGAGGATGTCGGCGACGCCGACCTCGACGACCTCGCCCGCTACGGCCAGGTGCGGCTGACCCCGCTCGGCTTCCACGGCGTGCGCGGCCGGATGCTGGCGGCCGGCGTCGAGGTGCCGGTGGTCGGCGACCTGGCCGGGGCGCCGGCCGGCGCGCTGCTGGACGCGCTCACCGAGCGCGCGCCATCGGACGCGACCGAGGAGGCCCAGCGCTGGCTGGCCGAGCGCGAACCGGTCGCCGCCGCACGGGAGTTGCTGGTGGCCGCGCGGGGCGACGACCCGTCGGGCCCGGCCCGGCGGCTCGGCTGCCAGCTGGCGTTGGCACTGCTGGGCACCGAGGCGGAGCCGGCGCTGCGCGAGGTGCTCGACGACGCGGAGTTGGGCGGCCTGGCCCGCGTCTGGCTGGTGGAGCGGAGCGCGGCGGACGTGCCGCCGCCGCCGGAGGAGATGGTCTTCTGGCTGACCATCGACACCCTCGCCGCCCAACTCGGCACCGAGACCGACGAGGAGAGCGTTCCCGAGCTGCGGGAGCTGGTCACCGGCCTGGTGGACCAGCACAGCGCCTTCCTCGACCGCGCCTGGCGGACCGAACACCCGGCCACCGCCGAGGTGTTGGAGGCCGTGGGGCGGATGCACCCGGACCGGCAGCTGGCCAAGCAGGCGCGCAAGGCGGCGTTCAAGGCGCGCTCCCGGGGCTGAGCCGAGGCGCTCCCGGGCCGGGCGACGCCCTGCGACGCCCCGTGGGGCAGGCCCTTCCGGTGCGGCTGGTACGGCCGGTGCGGCCGGTGCGGAAAGGTCCGTCTGGTGACGGCCTGTCCCGACCCTGGGGGGATCGACGGATTCGTGCTTCACTGGGTGGCCGTGGGTGTCGCGCATCGGGGGGTGTGCAAATGCTGCGTGTCCATTTCACGGGCGAGGATCTGGGAAGGACCCGACTGGCCGAGGCGTCGCCGCTGTGGGAGACGGTGTTGAGCCTCCACCGTTTCCAGCGCGGGGACGGCGGCCCGCTGGTGCGGTCCTGGCGGCGTCGGGTGCACGGCCGACTGCCGCCCGACTGGCGGCTGTTGGCGACGCTGGTGCCGCCGCAGGGGTACTTTCCCGACTTTCTGACCCCCTCCGTTCCGCACCGTGACATCCGGGAGGCCGTCGAGCGGGTGTCCCGCACGCCGCGCCGCGAGCTGCGGCGGGATCTTGAACTGCTCGACGCGCGCCGGGCGCGCGCGCCGTTCGCGCAGGCGCTCTGGCGGGGCGCGCCGGGCGTCGCCGCCCGGCTCGGCGCCGCGCTGACCGCCTACCACGCGGCGGCGATCGCCCCGTCCTGGGAACGGATCGAGGCACAGACGGCGGGCGACCGTTCCCGGCGCGCCTCGGCGTTGCTCGCCGACGGCGTGGAGGGACTGCTGCGCACGCTGCCGCCCGCGCTGCGCTGGCGCCCGCCGGTCCTTGAGGTGGACTACCCGGTCGACCAGGACCTGGTGTTGGGCGGCCGGGGACTGCTGCTGGTGCCCTCGTTCTTCTGCCTGGCGACCGGGATCACGCTGCTGAACGAGCACCACACCCCGACGCTGGTCTATCCCGTGGAGCACCGGCCGCCGGACGATCTCGCGGTGCCGGACGGCGAGGAGGAGTGCCACCGGGTGTCGCTGGCCGCGCTGCTCGGGCACACCAGGGCCGCCGTGCTCCAGGCGCTGGAGGTGACCGGGACGACCGGCGAACTGGCCCACCGCGTCGGGGTGTTGCCCTCGTCGGCGAGCCAGCACCTGGGCGTGCTGCGCAGGGCCGGGCTGGTGCGCACCGTGCGGCACGGGCGCACCGCGTTCCACACCCGCACGGCGATGGGTGCCGCGCTCGCCGAGCGCGGCTGGGTCAGGGAGCCGGGTCCGCCGCGCTGAGCCCGCCGGGCGCGTCCGGCCCGCCGGGCTCCCGGCGCTCCAGGACGACCAGTGGGAGCGGGCGTTCGGTGGCGTCCTGGTAGGTGTCGTAGCGCGGGAAGATCTCCGTCATCAGCGCCCAGAGCGGGGCCTTCTCCCGCTGGTCGGCGGTGCGCGCGAGGGCGGTGAAGCGCTCGGCGCCGACCTGGACGCCGACCTCGGGGTGGGCGACGAGGTTGAGATACCAGGCGGGGTGTTGCGGGGAGCCGCCGTTGGAGGCGACCAGCAGATAGCGGCCCTCGTGCTCCCCGTAGATCAGCGTGGTCCTGCGCAGCAGGCCCGAGCGGCGGCCCCGGGTGGTCAGCAGCAGGGTCGGCAAGCCCTGGTAGCGGTGGCCCCGCTGGCCGTCGGTGGCGAGATAGTCGCGCACATGCTGGGCGACCCAGCCGACGGGGCTGTCGCTGACCGGCTCGGCGGTGGGGGCGACGGGGCGTTCCGGGGTTCGCTCGGGGATTGGTTCGGGGGTCATGCTGTGCGCTCCTCGGTGCTCGGGCCGTGATCGTCCCAGGCCCTTGGTCCTGTCGATGGTTGAGTGACTCAAGTAGTTGGGAGGAGGCTAGGTCAAAAGCTTGAGTTTCTCAACAGTTGGGTTGGTGAAGGGGGCGTCTAGCATGGGGGCATGAGCCAGGAACGCGATCCGCTGACGACCGAGCTGGCGCACCTGGTGCACCAGGTCGCCGACCGGCTGCGGGCCGAGTTTCGGCGGGCCGCCGGCCGCCTCGAACTGCCGGTCACCCAGGCGGCGTTGTTGGCCAGGCTGGAGGAGCCGACGCCCATGCGCGCGCTGGCCGAGGTGCTGTCCTGCGACGCCTCCCATGTGACCGGGATCGTGGACGGCCTGGAGCGGCGCGGCCTGGTCGAACGGCGCGCCGCCCCGAAGGACCGCAGGGTCAAGCTGGTCGCGCTGACGGACGAGGGCCGCCGTCGCCGGGCCGAACTGGCCGAGATCCACCGTTCCTACACCGCGTCGGTCTTCGCCCTGCCGGAGGAGGAGCGGCGCGCGCTGCGGGAGCTGCTCGGCCGGGTGGCGGCCGGCCTCGACGCGGCGCGCTGAGGCCCCGCGCGCGCGGCGCGCGTCGCGGGACCGGCGCGCGGGGGCGCGCGGCTACCGCGCCGGGAGCGGGGTCATCGCGCCGGGAGCGCGGCGCCGACCAGCGCGCTGGCCGCCTCCGTCACGGCCCGGGCCGCGCCCGGCTCCTCCGCGATGGCGTTGCTGACGATGGCGCCCTCGTGGAGGGCCAGCAGCTGAACGGACAGGGTCCGCGCGGTCGGCTCGGCGATCCCGGCCTCGACGATCCGGTCGTGGAAGAACTCCCGCAGCCACTTCTTCTCGGTCCTGATCACCTGGTTCCCCGGGTGGTCGCGCTCGGGCAGTTCGGCGAAGGCGTTCACGAAGCTGCATCCCCGGTCGGACTCGGTCAGCCACTCGGGCAGGACGGCGAACGGCGTCAACACCCGTCGCAGCGGGTCCCCCTCCTCCTTGTCCTCCTTGGCCAGGCGGTCGGCGATGAGTTCACGCCATCGGCGGTCCCTGGTCTCCAGGTAGATGCGCAGCAGGTTGTCCTTGGAGCCGAAGCGGTTGTAGAGCGTGCGCTTGGTGACGCCCGACTCGGCGGCGATGGTGTCGACGCCGACGGCGTGGATTCCGCGCCGGTAGAACAGCTCGGAGGCCACCTCCAGGATGCGCTGCGCGCCCGGTGTCAGCTCCAGCGGGTCCACCTCGGATGAGTCCGTCGGCATGGCGTGTAATCCCCTTGCATATACAGATCTGTATACCTACTCTGGTCTTACCTTCACAGACCAGTATAGGAGGAGGCCGTGATGCGTCGCGTCATTTGGCAACTGCCCAGGTCGTTCAGGGATTTCGCGGAGGGGATGCACGCCGGGCACGGCATCCGGCACGGGGTCTCCCGGTCGCCCGGCGGGGGCCGGCCGCTCCCCGGCGTGGGGTCGGTGGCCGTGTCGTCGTCCCGGGTCGAGCGGAGTGGTGAGGTCGCCGCTTCGGTTGACGCCTGAGGCCCGTGCGCGGTGACCCACGGGGTCGCCCCCGATCGTGGGGCGGCCCCGTTTCCTCTGCCCTCGTCGCTTCGCGCTCTCGCCTCGTCTCGCCTCATCTCGTCTCGCCTAGTCTAAGGTTCGGCTTATATAAGCAGAACTTGTAGGGTGGGCGCCATGCACGCACTGGATGTGCTGGGCGACCCGGTCCGGCGGCGGATACTCGAACTCCTCGCCGACGGCGAGCGACCCGCCGGCGCCGTCACCGAGGTCGTCCGGGCCGAGTTCGGCATCTCCCAGCCGGCCGTCTCCCAACATCTCCGCGTCCTACGCGAGTCGGGCTTTGCCACCGTTCGCCCCGAGGGCGCGCGCCGGCTGTACGCGGTGGCGCCCGACCGGTTCCGCGAGGCGGACGCCTGGCTGGAACGCTTCGGCCGGTTCTGGGAGCAACGGCTGGACGCGCTGGGCACCGAGTTGGCCCGAGGCAAGCGAGACGCGAGAAGGAAGGCCGACGATGGCGGACTTCATTGACGACATCAACGCCGTCCACCGCGAGGTGGGCCGGCGCCGCATCCCCGCCGGGGACGGCCACGTGGTGGTGCTCAGCCGCCGCTACGAAGCCACCCTGGAGGACGTCTGGAACGCCTGCACCACCCCGGAACGCCTGGCGCGCTGGCTGACGCCGGTCACCGGCGACCTGCGCGAGGGCGGCAGCTACCAGCTGGAGGGGAACGCCGGCGGCAAGATCCTGGCCTGCGAACGCCCGCACCTGCTCAGGGTGACCTGGGTCTTCGGCGAGAACGTGACGGAGGCCGACGTCTCCGAGGTCACCCTCAGGTTGTCGGCCGAGGACTACGGGGCGACCCGGCTGACGCTGGAGCACGCGTCGGTCGGCGACCCGGAGTTCTGGGACCGGTACGGGCCCGGGGCCACCGGCGTCGGCTGGGACCTGTCCCTGCTGGGGCTCGCCATCCATCTGGCCGACGAGCCGCTGCCCGACAAGGAGACCTTCCACACCACGCCCGAGGGGCGGAGCTTTGTGACGGATGTCAGTCAGCGGTGGCGCGCGGCGCATGTCGCCTCGGGCGCGCCGGCGGACGCGGCCGAGCGGGCCGCCGCCGCGACGGCGGCCTTCTTCGCGCCGGAGGAATGAACGCGCCCGCTGCGTTGGTGCGTTGGCGCGGTGGTGTCCGGGCGGGCGCGGTCCCGGCGCCTCGGCGGGCGGGCCGCCGGGGCCGGCCCGCCCGGGTGGGGCCGCGCTCAGCCGCGCAGGGCCTTGGGGCGCTTCCCGCCGGAGATGGCGATCTTGCGGGGCTTGGCCTGCTCGGCCACCGGGATGCGGAGGCGGAGCACGCCGCTGTCGTAGCTGGCGTCGATCCGGTCGGTGTCCAGGGTCTCGCCGAGGAACAGCTGCCTGCTGAACGTGCCCACCGGGCGCTCGGCGATCACCGACTCGGTGCGCTCGCCGGCGCTGGGGCGCCGCTCGGCCTTAACGGTCAGCACATTGCGCTCGATGTCGAGGTCGATGGACTCCGGCTCGACCCCCGGCAGGTCCAGCTCGACGACGAAGGTGTCTCCGTCTCGGTACGCGTCCATCGGCATCGCCGCCGGCTTGGCCGTCGTCCCGAACACCTGCTGCGTGAACCGGTCCAACTCCCGGAAGGGATCGGTACGCATGAGCATCATCGGTCACTCCTCCCGTATCGACAGGGTGTGTGTCGCGTCCCTTCTTATATAGCCGATCGGCAGCAAAGTTGCCAAGTCTCGGCTCAACTTTCCTGACCGAGGGGAGGGGCGGCGGGGAGGCGGGGCGCCGAGGGGCGCGGATCGGTGACTGTCAGTGGTGGCCTCTAGGGTGTGGGCTGACGGTGGGGGCGGGCGGACGGCCGGGCGGCCAGGGCGGTCCGACGAACAACGAGACGGAGGGGAGCGGCGGTTGACCGGGACGAAGGGTGGGGCGGGCGGCGAGGGGGGCGAGGTCGGTCCGGTGCCCGAGCGCTTTCCCGCCGACGAGGGGCTGGTGCGGCGGCTGCTGGCCGCCCAGTTCCCCGAGTGGGCGGCGCTGCCGGTGCGCCGGGTCGCGGACGAGGGCTGGGACAACCGCACGTTCCGGCTGGGCGAGGAGCTGGTGGTGCGGCTGCCGAGCGCCGCGCCCTACGCGCTCGCCGTCGCCAAGGAGCACCGCTGGCTGCCGGTGCTGGCGCCACGGCTGCCGCAGCCGGTGCCCGTCCCGCTGGCCAGGGGCGGTCCCGGCGAGGGGTATCCGCACCCGTGGTCGGTCTACCGCTGGTTGCCGGGGGAGCCGGCGATCCGCTCGGCGCCGGCGGACCCGACGCGGTTCGCCGTCGATCTCGCCGCCTTCCTGGCCGCGCTGCGCGCGGTCGATCCGGCCGGCGGGCCGGCCCCGGGGCGGCACAACTGGTTCCGGGGCGGCCCGTTGACCACCTACGACGGCCAGGTGCGGGGCGCCCTCCGCGCCCTGGCCGGGCGGCCGGCCGGCGGGCGGCTGCCGGTCGGGGAGGTGGAACGGGCCTGGCGGGCGGCGCTCGACGCCGCCTGGGACGGGCGGCCCGTCTGGTTCCACGGCGATGTCGCCCCGGGGAACCTGCTGCTGGCCGACGGCGCGCTCGCCGGCGTGATCGACTTCGGCACCTGCGGCGTCGGGGACCCGGCCTGCGATCTGGCCATCGCCTGGACCCTGTTCTCCGGGGAGTCGCGCGCCGCGTTCCGCGCTCGGCTGGGGCCCGCCGCCACCGACGACGCCTGGGCACGCGGGCGCGGCTGGGCCCTGTGGAAGGCGCTGGTCGGCCACGCCTCGGCGCTCGCCGGGGGCGACGAGCGCGGCGCGGCCGGGACAAGGGGGGTGATCGAGGCGGTCGTTGACGACTACCGGCACCCCGCGTGACGCGGCCGGCCGAGGGCGCCGCCCCCGGCGGCCCCCGCGTTCCTCCTAGACCGGCCGCAGTCCCAGGGCCTCGATCCGCTCGGGGTCGGCCAGGACGGTCATCGCCACGATCCGGCCGCCGGCCACGGTGAACGACGCGACGGAGGTCACCCGGCCACCGGCCACGCCGATCGCGCCGGGCCCGCCGTTGACCAGCAGCGGATGGTTGCCGCTGGTCATCCGGGCGTAGGCCACCGCCCCGCCGGCCACCACGCGCGCCCCGCGCAGCACGGTGCCGGGCCGCCCCGGGCCGTCGTCCGACCTGAGCACCACGTGCGGGGCCAACACGGTCAGCAGCCCGGCGATGTCCCCGCCGGCGGCGGCGGTCAGAAAGGCGTCCACGACGCGGCACCGGGTGGGCAGGTCGGCGTCCGTGGGCGGCTCGGCGCCCCGGACCCGCCGCCTGGCCCGGCTGGCCAGCTGCCGGGTCGCCGGGACGCCCCGGCCGACGAGCGGGGCGATGTCCTCGAAGGGCAGCGAGAGCAGGTCGTGCAGGACGAACGCCAACCGCTCGGCCGGGCTGACCGTCTCCAGCGCCGCCAGCAGGGCGAGGCTGGCGGATTCGGCGAGCCTCGCGCGTTCCTCGGGGTAGCCGGTGCCCATGCCGTCGGGCCCGTCCACCACCGGGTCGGGCACATGGACGTCGGGCGGCTGCTCGCCGCGCCGGGGCCGCGAGCGCAGCATGGACAGGCAGACCCGCCCGACGACCGTGGTCAGCCAGCCGCCGAGGTCGTCCACGCCGTCCCGCCCGGTGCGGCCGAGCTTCAGCCATGTCTCCCGCACGGCGTCGTCCGCCTCGCTCAGGGAGCCCAACATCCGGTAGGCCACGGCCCGCAGCCGGGGCCGGTGCTCCTCGAACCGCTCGGCCAGAAACTCGCGTTCGTTCATGGGGGACTTCTTCTCTCGCTGACGGGGGTCACTGGCATGACGTGGCGGAGCGCCCCGCTGTGACACGCCGGGCCGCCGGGCCGGCCCCGCCCGCCCGGGCGGCCGGCCGTCCGCCGCCCGGAACCGGTTCCGAACTCCTCGTTCCGTCCGACCCGTTGACGCCGGCCCGGTCGGGTCCTACCGTTCGTCGGACCGCGCGTCGTACGCCATATGTCATATACGAGATGCCATATGCGAGCGTTCGATCCCGAGATGAGACCCGAGAACCGAGGGCCAAACCCGCATGAAAGCACCACTGTCCGGCGCCGCCCCGGTGCCCATTCCCTCCCGGACGCAGTTCGTCCTGGAGCACCTGACGCACGCGATCCTGACCGGCGGGCTGGCGCCGGGGACCGCGCTGGTCGAGACCGAACTGGCCGCGCGGTTCGGGGTGTCGAAGACCCCGGTGCGGGAGGCGCTGAAGACGCTGGCCGGTCGTGGGCTGGTGGTGATGAGCGAGTACCGGGGCGCGGCGGTGCGGGCGGTGGACGCGGACATGGCGCGCGCCGTCTACGACGTGCGGCTGCTCCTGGAGCCGGAGGCGCTGCGGCGCACCGTGCGGGACGGCGCCGCGCTGGCCGCCGCGCACACCGCGCTGGGCCGGGCCGACGAGGCCGGGGACAGCGCCGAACGGTCCCTGGCGAACCGGGACTTCCACCGGGCGCTCTATCTGCCGTGCGGCAACCCGCTGTTGGTGCGGATGCTGGACGACCTGCGGGACCAGGCCGCGCTGGTGTCGTCGTTCGTCTGGCAGACGCTGCCCAGTTGGGAGCGGGAGGCCGAGGAGCACCGGCTGATCCTGGCCGCCGCCGAGGGCGGCGAGGCGGACCGGGCGGGGGAGTTGCTGGCCGGGCACATCAGGGGCTTCGTCGAGCGGGCGTTCCCCGAGGCGCGGGCGGCGGAAGCCGGCGACGAGACGACCGGCACGGGCGAGAGCGACGAGAGGGAGGCGTCGGCATGACCGACTTCGCGCCGCAGCGAGCGGCGTTGGCGGATGTGGTGGCGATTCCGGTCACACCGTTTGCCGAGAATGACCAACTGGATCAGGAGAGTTACCGCGCGCTGATCCGTCGTCTTCTCGCGTCCGGCGTGCAAGCGCTTACCCCCAACGGCAACACCAGCGAGTTCTACGCCCTCACCCCCGAGGAGCGGCGGATCGAGGTCGAGTTGACGCTCGCCGAGGTCGCCGCCGCCGGCTCCGAGGCGCAGATCCTCGTCGGGGTCGGCCAGGACGTGCCGTCGGCCGTCGCCTCGGCGCTGGAGGCGCGCGCCGCCGGCGCGCGGATGGTGATGGTGCACCAACCCGTCCATCCCTATGTGTCGTTGGACGGCTGGGTGGACTACCACCGTGCGATCGCCGAGGCCGTGCCCGACCTGGGCGTGGTGCCGTATCTGCGGAACCCGGCGATCGACGGCGCCGCCATCGCCCGGCTGGGCGCCGCCTGCCCCAACGTGATCGGCGTCAAGTACGCGGTGCCCGACGTGGTGCGCTTCGCCTCGGTGGCCAGGGACGCCGGCCTCGACCGCTTCGTCTGGGTGGCCGGGCTGGCAGAGCTGTGGGCGCCGAGCTACTTCGCCTCGGGCGCCACCGGCTTCACCTCCGGGCTGGTCAACGTGGCGCCCGAGGTGTCCCTGGCGATGCGGGACGCGCTGCGGGCCGGCGACTACCCGGCCGCGATGCGGGTGTGGGAGCTGATCCGCCCGTTCGAGGAGCTGCGCGCCGAGCGGCAGTCGGCCAACAACGTGACGGTGGTCAAGGAGGCGCTGGCCGCGCTGGGCCTGTGCCGCCGCGACATCCGCCCGCCCAGCACGGTGCTGCCGCCGGCCGAACGGGAGCGGGTCGCGACGATGGTGAAGGGATGGGAGCTGCCGTGACCGAAAAACACCCGACGGGCTCCACGCCGGAGCCGATCACCGGGCAGGGCGGGACGGCCGACCCGGGCGCGGGCCGTGAACGGCGGCTGACGAGCGAGGAGTTGCGCAGCCACCGCTGGTGGGGCACCGAGGGGCTGCGCTCGTTCAGCCACCGGGCGCGGACCCGGCAGCTCGGCTACCTCCCCGAGGAGCACATCGGCAAGCCGGTGATCGCGATCGTGAACACCTGGTCCGATATCAACCCCTGCCACCAGCACCTGCGGGAGCGGGCCGAGGCCGTGAAGCGCGGGGTGTGGCAGGCCGGCGGGTTCCCGTTGGAGTTCCCGGTCGCGACGCTCTCGGAGACGTTCCAGAAGCCGACCCCGATGCTCTACCGCAACCTGCTGTCGATGGAGACCGAGGAGCTGCTGCGGTCCTATCCGGTGGACGGCGCCGTGCTGTTGGGCGGCTGCGACAAGACGACGCCCGCGCTGCTGATGGGCGCGGCCAGCGCCGACGTGCCGGCGGTCTTCGTGCCGGCCGGGCCGATGCTGCGCGGCCACTGGCGCGGGGAGACCCTGGGCTCCGGCACCGACATGTGGAAGTACTGGGACGAGCGGCGGGCCGGCCGGATCGGCGACGCGGAGCTGGCCGAACTGGAGTGCGGCCTGGCGCGTTCCCCCGGCACCTGCATGACGATGGGCACCGCCTCCACCATGGCCTCGGTCGCCGAGGTGCTGGGCGTGACCATGCCGGGCGCCGCCGCCATCCCGGCCGTTGACTCCTCGCACAGCAGGATGGCGGCCGCCGCGGGACGGCGGATCGTCGAACTGGTGTGGACCGACGCCCGGTTGTCCCGCTTCCTGACCGCCGAGGCGTACCGGGACGCGGTGGCCACCGTGCTGGCGCTGGGCGGCTCGACCAACGCCGTCATCCATCTGATCGCGATGGCCGGCCGCTCCCGGGTGCCGCTGGAGCTGGCCGACTTCGACCGGATCGCCCGCGAGGTGCCGGTGCTCGCCGACATCAGGCCGGGCGGCCGGTTCCTGATGGAGGACTTCTACTACGCCGGCGGCCTGCCCGCGCTGCTGGCCCGGCTCGACGAGGACCATCTCCACCTGGACCGGCCCACGGTGGCGCACGCCACGCTCCGCGAGCAGCTGGCCGGCGCGGCCACCCACGACACCGAGGTGATCCGCACCCCGGACCAACCCCTCGCCGAACAGGGCGGGTTGGCGGTCCTGCGGGGCAACCTGGCGCCCGACGGCGCGGTGATCAAGCACATCTCGGCCGAGCCCAGGCTGCTGAAGCACACCGGCCCGGCCGTGGTCTTCGACGACTACCGCACCATGCAGGCCACCATCAACGAGCCGGCCCTGGAGATCACCCCGGACAGCGTGCTGGTGCTGCGCGGCGCCGGCCCGCTGGGCGGCCCCGGGATGCCCGAGTACGGGATGCTGCCCATCCCCGACTACCTGTTGAAGCAGGGCGTCACCGACATGGTGCGGCTCTCCGACGCCCGGATGAGCGGCACCAGCTACGGCGCCTGCGTGCTGCACATCGCCCCCGAGTCCCATGTCGGCGGCCCCCTCGCGCTGGTCAACGACGGCGACCTGATCACCCTCGACGTCGCCGCGCGCACCCTGCGCCTGGAGGTCGACGACGCCGAGCTGGCACGCCGCCGCGCCGCCTGGCGCCCGCCCGAGCCGCGCTACGGCCGGGGCTTCGGCGCCCTCTACCAGGAGCACATCACCCAGGCCGACACCGGCTGCGACTTCGCCTTCCTCTCCCGCGAGGGAGAGGTCCCCGAGCCCCACGCGGGCTGAGTGGCCTCCGGATCGTCCCGATCCGCGCCAGTTTCCAACCGACCCGGGGTCTCCCCGACCCCCTCGCGGGAGCGCTTCCACACCGCGCGCCCGCCCGTCGAGAACGGAGAAGCGGTCATGGCCGACGCCGCGACGGAACGGACCCGGCCGAGGCGCCGCCGCGCCGGACGTTCCCCACGTTCGCTGCCCTATGTGCTGCTCGCGCCCGCCGGGCTGTTGATGCTGGGATTCATCGCGTATCCCATGTTCAGCGTCCTCTACTACAGCCTCCAGGACTACAACGTCACCAAACCCTGGCGGAACGGCTTCGCCGGCCTGGAGAACTTCCGGGAGATCTTCACCGACGACCCGTTCTTCTGGGAGACGCTGGCCTTCAGCGCGCAGTGGGTCTTTGTCGAGGTCTCGCTCCAGCTGGTCTTCGGACTGGCGCTGGCGCTGATCATCAACCAGACCTTTGTCGGCAGGGCCGCCGCCCGCGCCCTGGTGTTCTCGCCCTGGGCGGTTTCCGGGGTGCTCACCAGCACCATCTGGATTCTGCTCTACAACCCCTCGACCGGTCTGAGCCGTTATCTCGCGGACGCCGGAATAGGCGAGTACGGAACGTCGGTGCTGTCCGACACCGGAACCGTGTTCTGGGGCGCGGTGATCGCCGAACTCTGGCGCGGCGTGCCGTTCTTCGCGATTCTGATCCTCGCCGACCTCCAGTCCGTCTCCAAGGACCTCTACGAGGCGGCCTCGGTCGACGGCGCCAGCCGGGTGCGGCAGTTCTTCCACATCACCCTGCCGCACCTGCGGGACGCCATCGTGCTCTCCACGCTGCTGCGCGCCGTCTGGGAGTTCAACAACGTCGACCTGCTCTACACGTTGACCAACGGCGGCCCGGCCGGCCAGACCACCACGCTGCCGCTCTATGTCGCGCAGACCGGAATTCACGGCAACGAGTTCGGCTATGCGGCGGCGCTCACCACGGTGGCGTTCGTGATCCTGCTGTTCTGCTCCATTCTCTATCTGCGCCTGAGCAAGTTCGGAGGCGACGACAAGTGACCGCCGCACTCACCACGCCGCAGCCGGCGCTCGACGCGCCCCCCGCACCGCCCGGCGCGTCCCGGAAGCGTCGCCGTTCCTACGACGAGCCGCCGCGCTGGCAGATCTACGTTCCGCTCGGCGTGTATCTGCTGTTCACGCTGGTCCCGTTCTACTGGATGCTGCTGTTCGCGCTCCGCGAGCCCGGCTCCGACTCGCTGGTGCCCTGGCCGATCACCGGCGAGCACTTCGCCAAGGTGTGGAACGAACGCGGCTTCGACACCTACTTCGTCAACAGCATGTATGTCGGCATCGCCTCGATGCTGATGACGCTGCTGGTCGCGCTCTCCGGCGGCTATGCGCTGGCCCGGTTCAAGTTCCGGATGAAGATGCCGTTCATGCTGGCGCTGCTGTGCTCGCAGTTCATTCCCGGGGCGCTGATGCTGGTGCCGCTCTTCGAGATCTTCCGGGAACTCCAGCTGCTCAACTCGCTGTGGTCGGTGATCCTCGCCGAGACCGTCTTCCAGCTGCCGCTTTCGATGATCCTGATCAGCGGCTTCATCCGGAACGTGCCGCCCAGCCTGGAGGAGCAGGCGTGGGTGGACGGCTGCACCCGGCTGCGGGCGTTCCTCGCGGTGGTGCTGCCGCTGCTGCGCCCCGGGCTGGTCGCCGTCGGCTCGTTCGCGTTCGTGCACAGCTGGAACCACTTCCTGTTCGCGCTGATGTTCCTCAACTCCCAGGACAAGCAGACGATTCCGGTCGGCCTCAACACCCTCCTCGGCTCCGACAGCGTGGATCTGGGGGCGCTGGCGGCCGGCGGCGTGGTGGCCGCCGTGCCGGTGGTGATCGTCTTCGCGTTCATCCAGCGCTGGTTGATCACCGGCTTCAGCGCGGGGGCGGTGAAGGGGTGAACGAGCCCGTCACGGTGGTGCTGGCCGGCGCCAGGGGGCACGGCCACTGGCACCTGGCCAACCTCCGCCGGCTCACGGCGGCCGGACTGGTGCGGCTGGTCGGCGTCTGCGAGCTGACCCCGCTGGCCGAGGAGGAGCTGGCCGGGCTGGGGACGCCCGAGCAGTCGCCCGACCTGCCCGCCCTGCTGGAGCGCACCGGCGCCGAGGTCGCCATCGTCTGCACCCCCATCCACACCCACGCCGAGCTGGGCCTGGCCGCCGCCGCGCGGGGCGTCCACCTGCTGCTGGAGAAGCCGCCGACGCCCTCGCTGGCCGCGTTCCGACAGCTCACCGACGGCATCCAACGGGCCGGCACCGCCTGCCAGATCGGCTTCCAGTCGCTGGGCTCGGGCGCCATCGAGCACATCAGGCAGCTGGTGCGGGACGGCGTCGTCGGCCGGGTCACCGGCCTGGGCGCCGCCGGCGCGTGGGTGCGCGACGAGGCGTACTGGGGGCGCGCGCCCTGGGGCGGGCTGCGCCGGCTCGACGGGCGCGACGTGGTGGACGGCGTGCTGACCAACCCGCTGGCGCACGCCGTCGCCACCGCCCTGCGCATCGCCGGCGCCGACCGCGCCGAGGACCTGGCCGCGATCGACCTAGAGCTGTACCGGGTCAACGCCATCGACGCCGACGACACCTCCTGTGCCCGGCTGCGCACCGCCGACGGCACCGAGCTGGTCACCGCCGTGACGCTCTGCGCCGAACGGCCGGGCGAGCCCTATGTGGTGGTGCACGGCGAGGCCGGCCGGATCACGTTCTGGTACAAGGAGGACCGGGTGCGGCTGGAGCGCCCGGGCCGCGACCCGGTGGTCACCGAGCACCCGCGCACCGACCTGCTGGCCAACCTGGTCGCCCATCTCCGGGACGGCGCCGAGCTGTTGGTGCCGCCCGAGCGCACCGGCGGCTTCATGCGGCTGGTCGAGGCGGTGCGCACCGCGCCCGACCCGGTGGCCCTCTCTCCCGCGCACTGGCACGAGGAGCGCACCGCCGCCGGCGTGCGCCGGGTGCTGCGCGGCATCGACCGGCTGACCGCCGAGGGCGCCGAGCGGCTGGCCCTCTACTCCGAGCTGGGCGCCCCCTGGGCCGCAGCCTCCGGCCCCCGGCGCCGCACCTGAGGGCGGCGACGGCCTCGGGCCACCCGCCGGCCCCCCTCAGCACCCCCATGAACAACCGCATCAGCAACCCACTTCACCGAGGAGCACCGATGAGAACACAGCGGACCCGGGGCGCCATCGTCGCCGCCACCGGGCTTGTCCTGGCCCTGACCGCGACCGCGTGCGGGGACGACGGCACCTCCTCCGGAGCCGAGGGCGACGGCACCGGAAAGATCGTCTTCTGGGACAACAACGGCGGCGCCCGCACCGAGATCTGGAACGAGATCATCGACGCCTTCCACGAGGAGCACCCCGACATCGAGGTGCAGTACGTGGGCGTCCCGATCGCCGACGTCCAGTCCAAGTACGACGCCGCCATCCAGGGCGGCGGCGACGGCCTGCCCGACGTGGGCGGCGTCTCCACCTCCTACCTGGCCAACCTCGTCGCCCAGGGCGCCCTCGACCCGGTGGACGAGCGCCTCGCCGAGAGCGGCCTGGAGGAACAGCTCATCCCCAACATGCTGGAGAGCGTGCGCTCCACCGTCGGCGACGGCGAGGAGGCGTACTCCGTGCCGACCTCCGCCAACCAGGGCGTGCTCTGGTACCGCACCGACCTCTTCGACGAGGCCGGGCTGGAACCCCCCACCACCTGGGAGAACTTCTTCACCGCCGCCGAGACCCTGACCGACCGGGCCAACAACGCGTTCGGCTTCACCCTCAGGGGCGGTGAGGGCTCCATCGCCCAGGCCCTGGACATGATGTACGCCCAGTCCGGCATCGACAGCTTCTGGGACGGCGACCAGACCACCGTCAACGACCCGGCCAACGTCGAGGCGTTGCAGAACTACGTGGACCTGTACAACCGCGTCACGCCCGAGGCCGACCTCAACAGCGACTTCACCAACATGGTCGCCACGTTCACCGGCGGCACCGTCGGGATGCTCCAGCACAACCTGGGCTCCTACGCCGACCACACCGCCGCCTTCGGCGAGGGCGTCGTCGACGGGCTGCCGATGCCGACGGCCGAGGAGGGCGGCGGCCACACCTTCGTCTCCAACCCGGTGGACGGCCTGGGCCTCTTCCGCTCCAGCGACAACAAGGAGGCGGCCTGGACGTTCATCGAGTTCGCCCTCTCGCACGAGATGAACAGCCGCTGGAACGAGTCCGCCGGCCAGATACCGTCCAACACCGCCGTGCTGGACGACCCGTGGATCGCGGAGGCGCCGCCCACCCGGGCCGCCGTCGAGGCGCTCAACGACGAGAACACCACCATCGTGCAGCTGCCCTACTACCTGCCCGACTGGAACGACATCACCAAGGCCGGCAGCGAGCCCAACTTCCAGCGGCTGCTGCTGGGCGAGATGACCGCCCAGGAGTTCGCGGACGACCTGGCCGAGCAGCTCAACGAGGCGCAGGCGGAGTGGCTGGAACAGCGCTGACCCGACCGCCCGCCCCGCCTGGAACCCCAACCCGAGCCCGAACCCCTGGAGTCGCCATGTCCCTCGTCAGCCTCCGCACGTCCAGACCCCGGGCGGTCGCAGGAGTCGCCCTCGCCGGCTGCGCCGCCCTCGCCCTCACCACCCTGCCCGCCCAGCCGTCGGCCTCGGCGGCGGCCCCCGCCGGGAAACCGGGCCGGCTCGACCACGCCACCCTGCCCGCCGGCGACGGCTGGGGCTCCGCCGAGGGCGGCGTCACCGGCGGCTCGGGCGCCGCGCCCGAGCGCGTCACCACGGTCACCGACCGCGCCGAACTCGCCGCCGCCCTGGCCGCGCCGGGCGACGAGCCCCGCGTGATCCGCGTCGCCGGCGCGATCGACGCCAACGCCGACGACGCCGGCAACCCGCTGGACTGCGCCGACTACGCCAGGGACGGCTACACCCTGGACGGCTACCTCGACACCTACGACCCCGAGACCTGGGGCTGGGAGGCCGAGCCCAGCGGGCCGCTGGAGGACGCCAGGATCGCCTCGGCCGAGGCGCAGCGGGAACGGGTGCTGCTGTCCGTTCCCTCCAACACCACGGTCGTGGGCGTCGGTTCGGACGCCACGCTGCTCGGCGCCACCCTGGACATCAGGGGCGTGGAGAACGTGATCGTCCGCAACCTCACCTTCGAGGACACCTTCGACTGCTTCCCGCAGTGGGACCCGACCGACGGCGACACCGGCAACTGGAACTCGGAGTACGACAGCGTCGTCGTGTACGGCTCCCGCCATGTGTGGGTGGATCACAACACGTTCACCGACGGCCGCCGCCCGGACGCCGAGCAGCCCGAGTACTTCGGGATGCTGTTCCAGCAGCACGACGGCCAGCTGGACATCGTGCGCGGCGCCGACCTGGTGACGGTCAGCTGGAACGTCTTCACCGACCACGACAAGACGATCCTGCTCGGCAACAGCGACTCCGCCTCGGCCGACGACCGGGGGAAGCTGCGGACGACGTTCCACCACAACCTGTTCCACAACGTCAACGAGCGCGCGCCGCGCGTCCGTTACGGGCAGGTGGACGCCTACAACAACCACTACCGGCAGGACGCCGGCGCCCGCTACGGCTACAGCTGGGGCATCGGCATCGAGTCGGCGCTGGTCGCCGAGTACAACGCGATCACCCTGCCGCGCGGGATCACCCCGGACCGGGTGATCCACCAGTGGACGGCGGACACCGCGATGACCGAGCGCGGGAACCTGGTCAACGGCCGGCCCGTCGACCTGCTGGACGCCTTCCACGCGGCCAACCCGTCCAACACCCTGGGGGACGACGCCGGTTGGGTGCCGACGCTCCGCCGTGAGCTGCACCACCCGCTGCTGATCCCGCTGCTGCTGGACCTGCGCGCCGGCGCCGGACGGCTGTGAACACCGCTGACCGAGAGGCGAGTTGAGAGATGACCCACGAGGAGACGACGCCGGCGGCGCGGGGCACGGCGAGCGAGGCGTTCGCCGCGCTGCGCGCGGAGTTCGACGCGGTGCTGGCCGCCGACCCCGAGCACGCCGCCCAGCTGGCGGTCTACCGGGACGGCCGGCTGGAGGTCGACCTCTGGGGCGGGCCGGAGTTCGACGGGTCCACGCTGACCGGCGTCTTCTCCTCGTCCAAGGGTGCCGCGTTCCTGGTGGTGGCCCTGCTGGTGAGCCGGGGCGAGCTGGACGTGGACCGCGAGGTCCGGCACTACTGGCCGGAGTTCGCCGCCCACGGCAAGGGCGCGGTCACCGTGCACCAGCTGCTCAACCACCAGGCCGGGGCGATCGGCGTCGCCGAGGGCTTCCCGCCCGAGGAGCTGGCCGACGACGCGGCGATCGCCGAACGACTCGCCGGCCACCCGCCGTACTGGCGGCCCGGCGCGGCGTTCGGCTACCACGCGGTGACGGTCGGCGCGCTGGCCGGTGAACTGGTCCGCCGCGTCAGCGGGTTGACGCTGCGGGAGGCGTACGAACGCTGGATACGCGGGCCGCTGGACGTGGACTTCCACCTGGGGCTGCCGGAGGCGGAGGAGCCCAGGCTCCGCTCGATCCTGCCGCCGCGCCCGGCTCGGGCGGACCCGGACGCGCTGCCGGAGGCGCCGGACAGCCTGGGCGGCATCGCGGGCAACCGGCACTGTCGCGCGGCGCCCGTCGTGCTCCACGAGCTGCCCAACTCCCGGCTGATGCGGGCCGGCGGCCAGTCCTCCGTCGCCGGCGTCGCCTCGGCGCGCGGGCTGGCGCGGCTGTACGCCGCCGCGATCAGCGGCGTGGACGGCGGCGCGCCGCTGCTGGACCGGGACACGGTCCGGCTGGCCGGGGCGCCGCACACCACGGGCCATGACCTGGTGCTGGGGATGCGACGGGCCCACGGCCTGGGCTTCCTGCTGCCCGGCGGCCATCTGCCGGCCGGCACGTTCGGGCACGACGGGGCCGGCGGGTCGGTGGCGTTCGCCGCGCCGTCGGCCGGGATCGCCTTCGGCTACACCCGCCGCCGGTTCGCCGGCGGGTCGGCGCCGGAGGCGGACCGGCTGGCCGCGGTGGCCCTGCGGGCGGCCCGCTGACGGGGCGGGGGCGATGACGGGGCGGGGGCGATGACGGGCGTGTTCGGGAACGGGCCGGCGCCCGCCGGGTGTTCAGCGGTGGTCAGCGGCGGCGGCGGAACCAGCGGCGCCGCCGGCCCGAGCCGGCCCCGGCGCTGCCCCCGATCCCGTCCCCGTTCTCGCTGTCCTCGTCGTCGGAGAGCAGGTACCGGACCGGGCCCGACAGTTGGGACGCCGGGCCGGTCTCGGGCGCGGCGGTGACCAGCACCAGCCGCCTCCCGTGGCCCGGCGACATGATCGGCACCACCCGGGTGCGCTCCAGCAGCCCGCCCTCGCTGATCTGCCCGAGCCGCTCGTAGAGGCCGACCAGCACCAGGCCCATCCGCCGTTCCGACGTCTCCCCGTCCCGTTCGTCCGCCTGGTTCACCTGGGACCTGACGACGATGCCCGCCCGGTCCTGCCAGGTGCACGCCAGGTCCACCAGGAACTCCGCCTCCTCCCGGTCCACCGGGGTGTTCCGCCAGAGGATCAGCACATGCTCCAGCTTCTCGGTGAACGGGTTGGCGGGGCTGCCCTGCGGCCGCCCGGTCGGCAGCACCGGCACCCCCAACGTGCCGCGGCAGCCCGGCTCGGGGCAGCGCGCGTCGGCCGGGTCGTAGCAGGCGCGGCACAGCGAGTAGCGGCAGCTCTGGCACTGCACCCCGATCGGGTTGGCGACGTTCAGCCGCACGTTCGCGAGGGCCGGGTGGCTGGAGAACCAGAAGCGGGCGCAGGCGGCGCACTCCGTGGCGACGGGCGCGAAGTAGGGGTTCGAGCGCCGCTCCCGTGGGACCGGCTCGGCGACGTCGGGGCCGGTGGCGTGCTGCGTGGTGAACAGCAGCGTCGTGGCCCAGAAGAACGCGTCCTCCGACGGCCCCACGTCCCGCAGCTGCCGCAGCACCAGGTCGAGCGCGGTGGCGTACCGGCCCTCCTCGTGCAGCCGCCGCACCGCGTCGCCCAACTCCGTTGCCGGCTGGTCGTGTTCGGTCGCGTGAAACGCCTCCGCGTCGTGCCTGGCCACGGCCGTCCCCTCTCGACTCGGTGCCGGCCACGGTAGCGGCGACCGCCCGGGACGGGTCCCGGGGAGCGGCGGGACCGCCTATCCTCGCGGGCAGCCCGCCCCGCCCGCCGCGCCGTCACCCGAGGAGCCAGGAACCGTGACCCTGACCGTGCCCGGAGTCCCCTTCCCGTTGGCCCCCTCCGACGCCACGCCCTGGAGCGTCGACCCCGACGCCGGCCGGCTCACCGTGACGGCCGGCCCGCGCACCGACATCTTCGTCGACCCGGCCGCCGCCCGTGGCGCCGAGGCGGCGGGCACGCTCAACGCGCCCCGGCTGCTCGGCCGGCCGCCCGAGGGCGACTTCCGGCTCAGCGCCCGGGTCGGCGTCGCGTTCGCCTCGACCTTCGACGCGGGCGTGCTGCTGCTCTGGCACGACGAGCGGCACTGGGCCAAGCTCTGCTTCGAGTACTCCCCGGACGGCGAGCCCATGGTGGTCTCCGTCGTCAACCGCGAGGTGTCCGACGACGCCAACGGCCCTGTGGTGTCGGGCCGTTCGGTGTGGCTGCGGGTCTCCCGCACCGGCGGCGTCCTCGGCTACCACGCCTCGTCGGACGGGCAACGCTGGCAGCTCGTCCGGCTGTTCGCGCTGGACGCCCCGCCGGACGCGGCGTTGACCGTGGGCTTCGAGGGGCAGTCGCCCACCGGCGAGGGCTGTGTGGCGACGTTCGAGGACATCACGTTCCTGACCACCGGCCTCGCCGACCCACGCGACGGCAGCTGACCGGCCGGCGGCTGACCGGCCGGCGGCGGCCGGGCTCCCGGGGGTCAGGAGGCCGGCCGCCACCACTCCCAGTGCGCCGCCGCGTCCGCGACCGGCTCGATGACCTCCCAGCCCTCCACGATCACCCCGTCCTCAAGCCGCCAGATGTCGACCCCCAGAATCCCCGGTCCGCCGCCGTCCAGCCAGCGCCGCGAGTGCATGACCACCAGGTCGCCCTCGGCGACCACGTGCGTGATCTCGACCCGCAGCGTGGCCAGCGGCAGCGCGCCCACGCCGGCCAGCCACTCGTCCTTCGTCCGCGCGGGGGCCTCGGGCCGGTGGTGCGCGAAGTCGTCGCGCAGCAGCGGCGCGAGCGCCCCGACGTCCCCGGTCGTGACCAGCCCCGCCAACGCCCGCTCCACGACGGCCCGGTTCTCCCGGGCGGTGTTGTTCTCCTGGGCGGTGTTCTCGTCTGTCCTGGGTTCGCTCATGGGCGGCAGTGTTCCCGGCGCCGGCCGCGCCTGTCGATGAACTGGGATGTCATGGCCGCCGGCCCGCCGGGCGGCTACGCTCGCCGCTCGTGCACACCGTTGGGGAGTTGTTGCGACAGTGGCGCCACCGCCGGCGGCTCAGCCAGCTCGACCTGGCGATCGCCGCCGACGTCTCGGCGCGGCATGTCAGCCTCGTCGAGACCGGCCGGTCCCGCCCCAGCGCCGAGATGGTGCTGCGGCTCGCGGCACAGCTCGACGTTCCGCTGCGGGAGCGCAACCGGCTGCTGCTCGCCGCCGGGTTCGCGCCCCGGTTCCCGGAACGGCCGCTCGGCGCCGACGCGTTGAGCACCGCGCGGGACGCGGTCGCCCGGGTCCTGCGCGCCCACGAGCCCTACCCGGCGCTGGTGATCGACCGCCACTGGAACATCGTGCTCACCAACCGGGCCGTCGGCCCGTTCCTCGCCGACGTCGCGCCCGAACTGCTGCGCCCGCCCGTCAACATGCTGCGGCTCGGCCTCGACCCGCGCGGGCTCGCGCCCTGGCTGGTCAACCTCGCCGACGTGCGGTCCGTGCTGCGCGCCCGCGTCGGGCGCCAGCTGGCGGCCGCGCCGGACGGCCGGCTCACCGCGCTCTACGAGGAGCTGCTGGCGCCGGCCGAGGGCGAGGAGGCGACGGCCCCGCCGGCGGACTCCGACGTCACGATCACGATGACCTTCCGCTTCGACGGGCGCGAGCTGCGGCTGTTCTCGACGATCACGACGTTCGGCACGCCGCTGGACATCACGCTGGACGAGGTGGCGATCGAGTCCTACTACCCGGCCGACGCCGAGACCGCCGCCTACTTCACGGACGGCGGGGGCGCCGAAGGACGCGCGGCCTAGGTGAGCGGGTTCGGGTTGGCGCCCGTCACGACGGTGGCGACCCGTTCGCCGGCCACCCGACCGGCGGCGATCGCCGCGATCCCCGCCGCGCCGGCCGGCTCCGCGAGCACGGACAGCTGGCGGGCGACGAGGCCCATCGCGTCGCGGAGTTCGCGCTCGTCCACCAGGACAATGTCGTCCACCAGGGCGCGCACCCGCTCGACCGACTCCGGGTGCGGCCGGGGGATCGCGATCCCCTCGGCGAAGCCGCTGGTGGGCCGCGCGGTGACGGGCTCGCCCGCCTGCCAGCTGCGCAGCATGGCGGGGGCCTCCGCCGGGTTGACGCCGACGATGCGGGTGTGCGGCGCGTGCCCGCGCATCCAGAGCGCGAGCCCGCTGATCAGGCTGCCGTCCCCGATCGGCGCGACGAGGGTGTCGAACGTTCCGGCGCGGGTCAGTTCCTCGGCCATGGTGGCCGCGCCCTCGGCGATCTCGGGCGGCACGCCGTCGACGATCAGGTGCGCGCCCCGTTCCTCGGCCGCCGCCGAGGCCGCCGCGCCCGCGTCCCCCGTGCCCTCGTCGACCTCGATCACCTGGGCGCCGAAGGCCGTCATGCGGGCGCGCTTCACCGGGTTGACCGGGGCCGGGGCATAGACGACCACCTTCAGCCCGCGTGACCGACCGATATAGGCAACGGCCTGACCGAAGTTGCCCGAGGAGGCACAGACCACGGTCTCCCCGGCCGGGACCTCGCCGAGCGCGAAGCCGACGCCACGGCCCTTGAAGCTCCGGATCGGGTTGGCCGTCTCCAGCTTGACCGTGACGCGGCGTCCCAGGGCGGCGTTGAGCAGGTCGTCCTCGTACTGCGGGGTGTCGAGAAAGCACGCCGGGATGACGGTGCGCGCCCGCAGCACCTGGCTCAGCCGAAGGTCAGTGAACTCCGCGCGCTCGACGGCCGCTTCGGGCCGCTGTGAGGTGTTCTCCATGGAACGGACGCTACGCAAAGCCGTACGAGAGCCGCTTGCGTAGTTTGCGCGGTCACGCGAGATTGTTGCGTGTGCGCAAGGTGAACCCGAGACAGCGGCCGTGGGACGAGATCGACACCCGGCTGTTGGACCTGCTCCAGGCCGACGCGGACCAGACGCTGCGCGCCCTGGGCGACCAGGTCGGGCTCTCGCCGAGCGCCGTGCAGCGCCGCATCGCCGGGTACAAGGCGGCCGGCGTGCTGCGCACCGTCGCCGTGGTCGACGCCGAGGCCGCGCCGGCCCTGGCGCAGGCGCTGGTGCTGCTGGCGCTGGTCGAGGAGTCGTTCGAGCACCACCGGCGCCTCGCCGACCGGCTCCGGGCTCACCCGGCGGTCCAGCAGTGCCACGCCCTGTCCGGCGCCTGGGACTACGCCGTCCTGCTCACGGCCCGCTCGATCGGGGACCTGCGGGACCTCGGCAACGAGTTGTTCAAGGGGGACGACAACATTCGCCGGTACGACACGATGTTCGTTCTCGACACGGTGAAGAGCGGGGCGGCTCTGCCGGGCGAGCTGCTGCTGGGCTGAGGCGGGGGCCGGGGCCGGGGCTGGCCGGGCCTTCGGGTGTGGGCTCGGGGGCGCCGGGGTCCTGGGGGCCCCGAGCGCTCCCGGGGCCCCCGGCCTTCGGGTGCGGGCCGGTGGCCGGTGCGGGGCAGCCCGACTGGTCGTTTGTTGGTCGACGAGGCTCGTTGCGGGGGTTGTGGCTCTGGCGCGGGCTACTACGCCGGGCCTACGTGGCGCACGTTCGGCCGGGTGCGGGCGTAACGAATGACCGCAAGGGGCTGGCTGGGAGGGGGGCGCGGCTTCCGGGGGGTTGGGTTTGTTGCCGCCGGGGGTGGTGGGTGATGGCGACCGTGCCTTCCGGGCGCGGGGACTGCGGCTTGTTCGGGGGTCGTTTGGTGGGTGGGGGCGTGCGTGGCGCGCACCGGCTTCGCCGGCCTGCCCCGGCATGTCGCCCGTCTCGGACGTGACCGATCGTCGGGCGTCTCGCGGACCGGTTGCGGTTGTTCTGGCCAGCCGGCGGTGGGTGGGGTGTTCGGTTCACGACCACGCTGCCGCGCGAACATCGCCTGCCGTCCTGGTAGTCCGCGCGCCGTCGACTCCCGGGGGGTGGGGGACTCTTTTTCTAGGTGCCCGTCGAGAGTTGAACAGTTCGTTCAACGACCGGGGCGCGCATGGTCCCTGCGCGGACGTCGTCGCAACGGGCCAGCCCGGTCAGGACCCGCGCGGGAGCGCTGTCCGCGCCGGCGCACCGGCCTCGGCGAAGGAGCGCTGCGCACCGACCGAGTCGCCGTCAGCCGGCGAGCCCGTCCGGCCGGGGACCGCGCCCTGCGCAGCAGCCATCATCGGTGAACGCCCGCCCGGCCAGGGCACGGTGCCGGGGCAGCCGGCCTCCCCGGACGCCCGCGCGGCCAGCGCTCAGTGGGGCCAGATCGGCGGGTCCGTCAGGAAGTGGCCGCCCAGCTGGGCCTGTTCCGGTCGGGTCGGGTCCAACTCGCCTTCCTTCGCGATCAGTTCCGCCGCGAAGATCTCCGAGTCGTCCTGCGGGGCGTACCCGAGCGCCCGTGCCGGTTCCAGGTCCCAGACGGTTCTCGTGTTGGCCGACGAGCCGTAGACCACGGTGTGGCCCACGTCCCGCGCGCTGAGCGCCGAGTGGAAGAGGCGCGCGCCGTCCGCGGGGCTCAGCCAGACGGACAGCATCCGAACGGAAGTGGCCTTCGGGAAGCAGGAACCGATCCGGATGGAGACCGTCTCGATCCCGTGCTTGTCCCAGTAGTACTGCGCGAGGTCCTCGCCGAAGCACTTGGAGAGGCCGTAGAACGTGTCGGGCCGGTGCGGCGTGTCCACCGGGATCGGCGGGTCACCCGGTCCGGGCCAGGGTGTGGCGCCCACGGCATGATTGCTGGAGGCGAAGACGATCCGGCGCACACCCTCCTCGCGGGCCGCCTCGTAGAGGCGGTACGTGCCCTCGATGTTGGCGCGCAGGATCTTCTCGAAGGTGGACTCCAGGGAGATGCCAGCGAGATGGAGAATCGCGTCCGTGCCGCGCACCGCCGCCCGCAGCGCCTCGTGGTCGGCGAGGTCCGCGACCACGGCGTCTGGTTCATCCGCGATGGGCACCATGTCCAGGGAACGCAGCCGGTAGCCGTGCGCCGGCAACAACTCGCGCATCAACGTCCCGACGCCCCCGGCCGCCCCGGTGAGCAGCACCAGCGGCGTCGCGGTGTCTCGTTCAGCGGGCTGATCTGCCGGCATCGGGGCTCCCTGAGGGTGAAGAACCGTGGAGGGGTGGACGTTTCGGGGTCACCGTAGGCGGTGGCCTGGTCGCCGTCAACGGCGGGGGCAACGGCGGGTTGACCTGGAAATCGCCGCTGAACTAGCGTGGTTGTTCAGAAACATGGACAATGGTCATCATCGTGTACGGCCCGGGGAGTAGAGACATGACCGACGCCACACTCGGCCAGCGCCTGGACGGCCTGCTGTTCTTTCCGGTGACCGCGTACGGTCCCGACGGCTCGCTCAACCTCGACGCCTACCGCGCCCACCTCCGCGCCGGCATCGACGCGGGCGCCGGCGCGGTCTTCGCGTGCTGTGGCACCGGGGAGTTCCACGCCCTGGCCCCCGAGGAGTTCGAGCGGTGCGTGGCCGCCGCCGTCGAGGAGACGGCCGGCGCCGTTCCGGTGCTGGCCGGCGCCGGCTACGGCACCGTGCTCGCCGTCGACTTCGCCCGCCGCGCCGAACGCGCCGGCGCCGACGGCCTGTTGGCCATGCCGCCCTACCTCGTCGTCGCCGACCAGCGCGGCCTGCTGCGGCACTTCACCGAACTGGCCGCCGCCACCTCCCTCGACGTGATCGTCTACCAGCGCGACAACGTGGTGCTCGCCCCCGAGACCGTCGTCGAACTCGCCGCCACGCCCGGCATCGTGGGCCTCAAGGACGGCCTGGGCGACCTCGACCTCCTCCAGCGCACCATCTCCGCCGTCCGCACCGCCCACCCGGACCGCCCGTTCCGCTACTTCAACGGGCTGCCCACCGCCGAGCTGACCGGCCTGGCCTACCGGGGCCTGGGCGTCACGCTCTACTCCTCGGCCGTCTTCGCGTTCCTCCCCGAGGTGGCCCTCGCCTTCCACGCCGCGCTCGCCGGCGACACCCCCGAGGACCGGGCGACGGTCCAGCGGCTGCTCGACGGCTTCTACCGGCCGCTGGTCGAACTCCGCAACCAGGGCAGGGGCTACGCCGTCTCGCTGGTCAAGGCGGGCGTGCGGCTGCGCGGCCTCGACGTCGGCGAGGTGCGCGCGCCGCTCTCCGAGCCGCTGCCCGAACACCTCGACCGGCTGGCCGAGTTGATCGAGACCGGCCTGGGCCTGGTGAAGGGCTGATGCGCGCCGCCGCCTTCGTCTACCCGTGGGACGTCGTCGGCGACCCGGCCGCCGCCGAGCGGATCGCCGCGCTCGGCGTGCGCCAGGTCACCCTCGCCGCCGCCTACCACTCCACCCGCGCCCTCACCCCGCGCCACCCGGCGCACCGGGTGGTCACCGCCCGGCACTCCGCCGTCTACTACCCGCCGGACGAGGCACGTTGGGCCGGCCGCGCGCCGCGCCCGCACCGCCAGGAGTGGCTGCCCGATAACGACCCCTACGGCCTGGCCGCCGAGGCGCTCGGCACCGCCGGCCTCGACGTCCACTCCTGGGTGATCCTGGCGCACAACTCCCGGCTGGGGGAGGAGCATCAGGCCAGCACGGTGGTCAACGCGTTCGGCGACCGCTACCCGTGGGCGCCGTGCGTGGCGCGGCCCGAGGTGCGCGCCTACGCCGAGGCCCTGGCGGCCGAGGCGGCCGTCCGGCCGGGCACGGCCGGCGTCGAGCTGGAGTCCTGCGGCTGGTACGGCCTGGACCATCTGCACGCGCACGACAAGATCGGCGGCGCCGCGCTGGGCGGGGTCGGCAGCTTCCTGATGTCGCTCTGCTTCTGCGCGGTCTGCGCCGAGGGCTACGCCGCCTCCGGCGCCGACCCGGGCCGGCTCGCCGCCGCCGTGCGCGAGGCGCTGGCGCCGCGCTGGGCGGGCGCGCCGCCGGAGCCCGTCGGGAGCGGGGACGCCCGGGACGCCGAGTGGGCGGGGATCGTGGCCGCGTTGGGCGAGGAGTTGGCGGCGGCCGTCGCCGCCTGGCGGTTCGGCGTCGCCGACGCCTTCCAACGGGCGGCCGTCGCCGCCGTCCGCGCCCGCGCCGCCGAGGCCGGGCGGCCGGACTTCCGGGTGCTGCTGCACGCCGACCCGGCCCCGCACCGCTGCGGCGCCAACGTCGGCGTCCGCCCGGCCGAGGTGCTCTCGCACGCCGACGGCGTGGTGGTGCCGGCCGCCGGCGGCCCGGCCGCCCGCGCGGCGGCGCTGACCCCGTTCACGGAGGCGAACCTCGCCGGCCGCACCGTCGCCGCCAACCTGCCCGTGGTCGCCGGCATGGGTGGCTCGCCCGCGACGCTGGCCGCCGACGCCGCGCACGCCGCCGAGCTGGGCGCGACCGAACTCCGGCTCTACCACGCCGGGTTGGCCAACGACGCCGACCTGGCAGCGGTGACCGAGGCGCTGGCCACCCTGGCGTGAGGCCCGGCGCCCGGCCCCGCCCCGGGCGCCGGGGCGGGGCCGGGCGGGGTTCCCCCAACAGGACGCAATTCCGTAACGTTGCCGGCCTTTGTTACCTGCACAAAACCCACACACCCGATGGACCAGGCAGAATCCACGAGTCCCGATCCCGCTCAGTCAAGGATTCAACAATGCCGGTCAATCGGCTGACCAAGGGTGACAACCCGCCCCCCGGCGACGGCGCGGCCTCCTCCGCGCTGGACCGCTTCTTCCAGCTCAGCGCGCGTGGTTCCACCCTGGCCCGCGAGGTGCGCGGCGGCGTCGCCACCTTCTTCACCATGGCCTACATCCTGGTGCTCAACCCGATCATCCTCAGCGGCGCCCAGGATGTGCACGGCAACCAGCTCTCCATCGAGCAGCTGCTCACCGTGACGGCCCTGGTGGCCGGCATCATGACCATCCTCATGGGGCTGACCGCCAACCTGCCGCTGGCGCTGGCGGCCGGCCTCGGCATCAACGCGATGGTCGCCTTCCAGATCGCGCCCCGGATGAGCTGGCCCGACGCGATGGGCCTGGTGGTCCTGGAGGGACTGCTGCTCTGCGTGATCTCGGCCACCGGCTTCCGCGAGGCCGTGATGAACGCCATCCCCATGGCGCTCAAGCAGGCCATCGGCGTGGGCATCGGGCTCTTCATCGCCCTGATCGGCTTTGTCAACGCGGGCTTTACCGTCGGCCACGAGGGCTCACCGCCCCTCGGCCTCGGCGCGCACGGGGAACTCACCGGCTGGCCGGTCCTCGTCTTCTGCCTCGGCCTGCTGCTGACCCTCGCCCTGCTGGCGCGCAAGGTGAAGGGCGCGATCCTGATCAGCATCGTGGCGATGACCCTCTTCGCGATGATCGTCAACGCGATCGCCGACATCCCGGACGCCGCCTGGGGGTTGACCGTTCCCAGCTGGCCCGACGCCCTGGTGGCCGCCCCCGACTTCCACCTGGTCGGCGAGTTCAGCCTCTTCGGCGCCTTCGGCGAGATCAGCGCCATCACCGTGGTGCTGATCATCTTCACCCTCTTCCTGACCGACTTCTTCGACACCATGGGCACCGCCGTCGGCGTCACCAGCGAGGCCGGACTGCTCGACGAGAACGGCCGGGTGCCCCGGCTCGGCCGGCTGCTCTTCGTCGACGGCCTGGCGGCGGCGGCCGGCGGCGCGGCCTCCGCCTCCTCCAACACCTCCTATGTCGAGTCGGCGGCCGGCGTCGGCGAGGGCGCGCGGACCGGCCTGGCCAACGTCGTGACCGGCGCCCTCTTCGGCCTGGCCCTCTTCCTCTCCCCGATCGCCACCGTGGTCCCCGCCCAGGCCGCCTCGCCCGCGCTGGTCGCGGTCGGCTTCCTGATGATGGTCCAGGTGGCGCGGATCGACTGGGCCGACCACACGCTGGCCATCCCGGCGTTCGTCACCATCGCCGTCATGCCGTTCACCTTCTCCATCACCAACGGCATCGGCGCCGGCTTCATCGCCTATGTGGTCCTCAAGTGCGTCACCGGCCGGTTCCGCGAGATCAACTGGCTGCTGTGGATCACGGCCGCGCTCTTCCTGGTCTACTTCGCGATCGACCCGATCCGCCAACTCCTCGGCGTGAACTGACCGTTCCCGACCGGAGACCGCCCCCGGGTGCGGCACCGCCGCACCCGGGGCCGCTCAGGCCCCCGCGCCCCCGTCCCCGTCCCCGTTCTCGGGCGTGGCGCTGAAGGTGAGGCTGCGCAGCAGCCCCGTCACCAGCGGCATATAGGTCTCCCAGTGCGCCGCCGCCGGCGTGCTGAACGAGACGGTCAGCATCGCCTGCCGGGGCAACGACGGGTCGTCGGGAACGGGGACGAACGCCTGGAGTTCGGAGAACGGCACCGCCGAGGGGTCCGCCCCGGACAGCTGGTAGACGCGCCGGCCCATGACCACCGCCGCCGGCTGCCCGCACGGCAGCGGATACACCGCGCCCGTCCAGCCCGCGCCCCTGGCCGCGACCACCGACTGCATGGCGCCCTCGGCCGCCGTCTCCGCGCTGTCCCCGTAGGTCAGTTCGCTCGCCGCCACCTGGAGCGTGGCCATCGAGTAGCTGCCGTCGATCGTTCCCACGGCGACGCCGGAGAACAGGGTGCCGAGGCTCCGCAGCGTCCGTGACAGCGCGTGGAGTTGGGTCGCCTGCCGCGTCGTGTCGTCCGTCGTGCCGGCCACCCCGGCCCGTTCACGCCGCGCGACGATGTGCTCGACGGACTCCTCCGGCGACAGCCCGACGGGAACGGGATCGAACGCGACCGGAACGTCGAAGTAGGCGTACATCACGGCCCCCCAGGCTGCCCGGGGGACGCGTACACCCGCTGGCGCTCGAACTGCTCCAGTTTCGCCAGATGTCGGGGCAGCGCGTTCTTCGCCCTCCGGTGGGCCCAGGCCACGCCCCAGCCGCCCAGTCCGGCGACGCCGACCAGGAGCAGCGCCGCCAGCGGCGTCGAGACGCCGGCCAGCGGGACGGCCCCAGCGACGGCCAGGGTCAGCAGAATGCCGTAGGCGGTGAGAGGTTGGGTCAGCGGAGCCTCCCGCTGCTGGTGAACGGCGATGCGGTAGGCCGCCGCCTTCCGTGGCGGGATGCCCGTCGGCGTCGGCCAACAGGCCGCCCACCAGGCGCCGTTGGTGCGGTAGTGGTAGTCCGCCCAGGCCGCCCGGAGCCGCGCCTCCTCCCGACCGTCCCGGACGAAGTTCATCCTGATCCGGATGGGCTTCGCCGACATGTGGTACTCGGTGAGCACGTAGCCGTACTCGTGGGCGATGGCGGCCACCCGGCTGGGATCTTCGGACAGGGTGAACGAGACGCGCTCCTGCCCGCCGAGCCGCCGGATCACCTCGTCGTCCCTCACCCCTCGCCCCCTGCCCGCCAGGCGTTCTCGAAGGCGACGAGCAGGGGACCGCCCGGCGCGAACATCTCGGCGCCCTGACGGCCGTCGCGGGGAATGAAGTAGGTCAGCGCCTCGGGGTTCTCGAAGATCGACGTGACGCTGTCCACCGTCCCCCACTGGGAAACGTCGTTGTCCGCGAGGACATCGACGATCCGGCCTCCCTGCCGGACCCTGCCCACCAGCGGAAGCGCCCCGAGCACATCCTGGGTGAACGTGCGGCCCGAGACATCCGCACCGGCGAGCCGGGCGGTCCCGTGCGCGACGAGCGCACCCGCCGCGAATCCGGCGGAGACGGCCTGGGCGACCCCGGAGGCTCCCGCCAGGGCCGCGGCCACCGGGGGTGCCCACACGGTCAGGCCGGCGGCCAGCAGCAGTCCCGAGGAGATGAGGCCGGTCAGGGTGCTCATCACCGCCAGCGCGTCGCCGACCGCCGCGATGCGCTCGGCGTTCCTGGAGATCCAGGAGGCGATCTCCTGAAGGTTTCCCACGGTGGCGCGGGCGAGTTCCTCGGCGAGGCCGCCCAGCCAGTCGCCGAAGCTGGAGAGCCAACCCGGCTCGTTGGGCGCGATGTTCATCGCGTGCCACAGGCGGCCGGCGATTCGTGCGCCGTGTTCGCGGTAGTCCTCGGCCAGCGCCTCGGCCTCCCGGCGGATGGCCTCCAGGTCCGCCGTGGCGCGGTCGAGATCGTTTCGCTCGCGCTCGGCGCGCTCCATGGCCTCCTGGCGCTCCGAGCCCGCCTGGGTGTCGAAGAGGATCTCCTGGAGGTTCGCCGGCTCGGGTAACCCGGAGAGGCGGGCCTCTGCCTCGTGGGCCAGGCCCTCCAGCCGGAGCGCCTCCTCCTGGGCCGAAGGCATGTGTTGGGCCCACTCCTCCAGCGCGCGGGCGGCGATGCGGAAGGACTCGTGCGCGTCCTCGACCTTCGGCGTGAAGTCGTCCTCCCAGCGCTCGCGCCAGGCCTCGGCCGACCGGCCGCGCCACTCGCCGCCACGGGTGCCGCGCAGGAGGGCGACGACATCCTCCAGCGCGGTGGCGGTCTGGCGTACCTGAAAGGCCACGTGGCCGGCGGTGCCGGGATCGCCGGGGCAGGGCACGAACCCGAGCGAGGGGTACTCCGCCTGCTGGGCCGGGCTGGGGGCGACGGGAATCGAGATGTTCATGAGGCCGGGGGACCGCTCTCGACGGCCCTGGCCGGCTCCGGCACGGCGCGGGACAGCTCGTCGTCGATGGACTGGAAGGACCGGAGGATCTCGTCCAGCCCGTCGGCGGCGGCCTCGGCGAACTCGGCCAGCTGGGAGATCTCGTACTCCCACTCCTCGCCGAAGTCGTCCATCCGACCCACCAACAGCGCGACCCCCATCGAGGAGCCGTCGACCTCGGCCATCGCCCGGCACGGCTGCTCCATGATGCCCGCGATGTTGCGAATGGTGTCGCGGTTCTCGCGTAACCGCTCGTAGTCCAGGTACAGGTCGCTCTGGCTCATCGATCCCCCCCAGGGAACGCAGAGTACGGTCATCACCACGGTAATCGATCATTTGCGCGATGTCAGGTGAATGCGGTACATGATCGCATCGACCGGGTGCTGTGGGGCGCGGGGAACGCAGCGTCCGAACTCCGGCATGATGGCCGGTCGTTGCGGCGTCTCGGCCGCTGAGGAGGAACGATGGGGCGTCGGCGCAGGAGCGCGCGGGTGCTGTTGGTGGACGACCGGGACCGGCTGCTGCTGTTCCGGTCCGAGGGGGAGAACGGCGCCCCGACGCTGTGGATGACGCCGGGCGGCGGGGTGCGGCGCTTGGAGCCGCTGCCGCGCGCCGCCGCGCGCGAGCTGTGGGAGGAGACCGGGCTGCGGGTCGCGCCGGCCGCGCTGGGGGAGCGGGTCGCCTGGACCGGCGGCCACGCCGATCTCGGCTGGCTGGACGGCGAGTTCGAGGACAGCTTCTTCTTCCACCGGGTCGCCGAGCACACCGTCGACGCCAGCCACTGGGAGGCCCACGAGGCCCGCACCATCAGCGAGCACCGCTGGTGGTCGGTGGCCGAGCTGGCCGCGACGGAGGAGTTCGTCGTTCCACTGGGCCTGGTCCCGCTGCTGACCGACCTCGTCGCCGGCCGCCGCCCGGCCGCCCCGGTCCGCCTCCCCTGGCACCACTAGCGCGGCGCGGCGCGGCGTTCGCGGCTCAGCGTTCGGGGCTCAGCCCCGCCACCGCCAGCCCGAAGAGGCGGTGCGCCCGCGCCGCCGGGTCGGCGTGGTGCTCGGTGGCCAACGCGATGCCCACGATCAGCGTGATCAGGTCGGGCATGGTCACGTCCGCCGCCACCGCGCCCGCCCGCGTCGCGCGGCGCAGCAGCGGCGCGCCCGCCTCCTCCAGCGCCGACGAGCACGCGTTCTCGTGCGGGGCCCGGGCCGTCTCGGGCTCGGCGCCGTCCAGCGCCAGCGCCGGGGCCAGCCCGCGCGCGGCGGCGCAGTAGGCGACGACCTCTCCCAGCCACTCCAGCAGCGCGTCCCTGGCGTTCCGCCCGTTCGCCGTCTCGTCCGTCAACTCCCGGGCGCGGGCGCACAGCGCGTCGATCCGCGTCCGGGACACCGCCTCCAACAGCGCCCGCCGGGTGGGGAAGTGGCGCCGCACGGTCGCCGAGCCGACCCCCGCGACCCGGGCGATCCGCTCCAGCGACGCCCCGGCGCCGTGCGCCGCGACCTCGCGCTCGGCGACGGCGAGGATGCGCGCGTGGTTGCGTCGGGCGTCCGCGCGCTGCCGCGCGGGGGAGGGGGCGGCTGGCATGGCGTCGACCTCCGGGGTGACCAAGTGGCGGGGCCCGCCGTATTCTAGCGAGAACATAAACGGCGGGCCCCGCCGTTTATGCCTCGCCGCCCTGCCCACCCCGAGGAGCAGCATGTCCCCCGCACCCGCACCCGCACCCGCATCCGCATCCGCATCCCCGCCCGCACCCGTCCTCGTCACCGGTGCCACCGGCAAGCAGGGCGGCGCCACCGCTCGTGCCCTGCTGGCCGCCGGCCTCCCCGTGCGCGCCCTGGTGCGCGATCCGGACGCCGCCCCCGCCCGGGAGATCGCGGCCCGTGGCGCCCAACTCGTCGTCGGCGACCTGAACGACCGCGCCTCCCTGGCCCCCGCCGTCGAGGGCGCCCGAGGCGTCTTCTCCGTGCAGCTGCCGCCGTTCGTCGATGGCGCCTTCGACTTCGGGGCGGAGGTGGCGCAGGGCGTCAACCTCGTCACGGCCGCGCGGGCGGCCGGCGTGCCGCAGTTCGTGCACACCTCGGTCTCCGGCGCCGGCCAGCACCGGGAGGTGCCCGGCTGGGCCGAGGGGCGCTGGGCCGCGATGGAGGCCACGCTGGAGGCCAAGGCCGCGCTCCAGGACCGGGTGCGGGCGGCCGGCTTTCCCTGCTGGACGCTGCTCAAGCCGGCCTTCTTCATGGAGAACCTCCTGCCATCGGCGGGCTATCTGTTCCCGCGCGGCGTCGAGGGCGGCCTGGTGACCACGCTCCGGCCCGGCACCCGGCTCTCCCTGGTGGCGTCGGCGGACATCGGCCGCGCCGCCGCGGCGGCCTTCGTCGCCCCCGACCGGTTCCACGGCGTCGAGCTGGAGCTGGCCAGCGACTACCGGTCGATGACGGAGGTCGCCGCGGTCCTCTCCCGCGCCCTGGGAACGGAGTTGGCCGCGCCGGAGATGACCGAGGAGGAGGCGTTCGCCGCCGGGATGCCGGGCATGGGCGTCTCCCACGCGTGGCTGAACGTGGCCGGCCAGCCCGCCAGGCCGGAGTTCGCGCGGGAGTTGGGCATCCCTCTCACCGGCTTCGAGGAGTGGGCCGGCGAGCACCTGCCCGAAGCCTGAACGCGGCGGACGCGAGCCTGAACGCGGCGGGCGCGAGCCTGAACGCGGTGGGCGCACCGGCGGTCCCGGCGCGCGCTCGGCTCACAGATGCCGGGTGGCCAGGCTCAGCCGGTCCCGCGCGTCGAACAGCGCCTCCCTGATCAACTGCTCGTGCGCCTCGGTCAGTCGGGCCACCGGCACCGAGCAGCTGATCGCGTCCCGCGCCGGCTGGCGGTAGGGGATGGCGATGCCGAAGCAGCGCAGCCCCAGCGTGTTCTCCTCGCGGTCGATCGCGTAGCCGCGCTCCCGGACCACCGCCAACTCCTCGATCAGCGCCTCGCGGTCGGTGATCGTGTGCTCGGTCAGCCCCTCCAGCTTCTCCGGCAGCAGCTCCCGCACCTTCTCGTCCGGGTGGGTCGCCAGCAGCGCCTTGCCCAGCGAGGTGGAGTGCGCCGGCAGCCGGCGGCCGACCCGGGTGAACGGGCGCAGGTAGTGCTCGGACTGGCGGGTGGCGAGATAGACCACGTTGGTGCCGTCGAGCCGGGCGAGGTGGATGGTCTCGCCGGTGTCGTCGGCGAGCCGGTCCAGCGTGGGCCGGGCGGCGGCCACCACCTCGTCGCCGTCGATGTAGGAGGTGCCAACGAGCAGCGCCCGCACGCCGATTCCGTAGCGGGTGCCGGTGGCGTCCGTCTCGATCCAGCCCAGATCCACCAGGGTCCGCAGCAGCATATAGAGGCTGGACTTGGGGTACCCGACGGCCGACTGCACGGCGGCGAGGGTGTGCATTCCCGGTCGTCCGGCGAAGAACTCCAGCAGCTCCACCGTGCGGACCGCCGACTTGACCTGCGCGTTGCCCATCTCACCGGCAGCCATCGACCTTGACCCCCTCGTTTCATGCCCTATAGAGTCCCAACAGAAATTCACATATCGGGACGATGTTCAAAATCTCGAACGGTACTATAGCGAACCTCGTCCCGCCGGGAGCAGGACCGTTCGGCAGGTCCGTTCAGCAGCACCGCTCAGGAGGATCGATTCCGGTGGCAGTACCAGTGTGGAGTGTGGACCCGCGAACGGGAAACCAGCGTGAGCGGGTGGCCGCCGAGGCCACCGCGGGCGAGGTGGACGGAGCCGTCCGCGCCGCCCACGCGGTGCGGGGCGCGCTCGCCGACCGGCAGGTCAGGATCGCCCTGCTGCGCGCCGCCGCCGACGAGTTGACGGCCGACGGCGCGCGGATCATCGCGACCGCCGACGCCGAGACCGCGCTGGGCGAGGCCCGGCTCACCGGCGAACTCGGCCGCACCACCGGCCAGTTGCGCGCCTTCGCCGCCGAGATCGAGGACGGCGGCTACCTCGACGTGATCATCGACCGCGCCGACGACTCCCTCACCCCGCCCCGCCCCGACCTGCGCCGCTACAAGATCCCGGTGGGCGTGGTCGCGGTCTACGCCGCCTCCAACTTCCCGCTCGCCTTCTCCGTGCCCGGTGGCGACACCGCCAGCGCGCTGGCCGCCGGCAACCCGGTCGTGGTCAAGGCGCACCCCGACCACCCGGCCACCTCCGAGCTGGCCGGCGCCGCGCTGCGCCGCGCGGCCGCGAAGGTCGGGCTGCCGGAGGACGTCGTCACCGTGCTGCACGGCTTCGATGCGGGCGTCGAGCTGATCAAGCACCCGCTGGTCGCCGCCGCCGGCTTCACCGGCTCGGTGCGCGGCGGGCGCGCGCTCTTCGACGCCGCCGCCGCCCGGCCGCAACCCATCCCGTTCCACGGCGAGTTGGGCAGCCTCAACCCGGTGGTGGTCACCGAGGCCGCCGCCGGCGAGAAGGCCGCCGAGATCGGCGCCGGGCTGGCCGGCTCGATGACGCAGGGCGTCGGCCAGTTCTGCACCAAGCCGGGGCTGGTGCTGGTCCCGGCCGGCGAGGCCGGCGAGCAGCTGGTCGCGACCCTCGCCAAGCAGCTCGCCGACGTCGCCCCCGGGGTCCTCCTCGACGGCCGGATGCGGGACGCGTTCCTGGCCGGCGTGGACGCCCGCACCCGGCTCGACGGGGTCGCCGCCCCGGTCGCCGCCGGCGAGGGCGAGGGCCGCACGGTCGCCGCCGGCTTCCTCACCGTGGACGGCGAGCGGCTGCTGACCGGCGGCGAGCACGACCTCCTCCTGGAGGAGTGCTTCGGCCCGGTCACGGTGATCGTCCGCTACGCGGACACCGCGCAACTCACCGCGCTGCTCGCCCGGTTCCCCGGCAACCTCACCGCGACCCTGCACCTGGGCGCGGCCGAGGCCGAGGACCCGAACGGCCGGGGCGCGGCGCTGCTCGCCGAGCTGACGCCGCTGGCCGGCCGCGTGCTGGTGGGCGGCTGGCCCACCGGCGTCGCGGTCACCCCGGCCCAGCACCACGGGGGCCCGTACCCGGCCTCCACCTCCAGCTCCACCTCGGTCGGCGCCACCGCCATCGAGCGGTGGCTGCGGCCGGTCAGTTACCAGAACGCACCCGAGGCGCTGCTCCCGCCGGAGCTGCGCGACGACAACCCGCTGGGAGTCCCCCGCCGGGTCAACGGGACCCGGCAGGTCTGACAGCTCGGACGGAGAGGTCCGACCGCCGAGAAACGCACAACAGAATCCGGGAACGATCGGGAACGATCGGGAACGATCGGGAACGCGCGGCCATCGCCGGCGCCCCGGTCACCACCAAGGGCCCATGACCAGGTACCCACGGTTGGGTGAACCGGCACGGTGAATCAGCCGTATGGGCGGCGGTGGCCGCGCGTTCACCTTGGTGGTCACTTTGCGCCACTGTTGACTCCTAGCCTCACCCGGAACCGAAAACGTTCCGCCACATCAGTACGTGAGGACTCGCGATGTCAGCACAGCACCCGGTCTTTCCCCAGGTGGACCCGGACGACGTCAGTTCCAACCGTTCCGACAACCCCTCCTTCGGCGAGGTGGTGCAGCGCCGAATGTCGCGGCGCGGCGCGCTGTTGGGCGGCACGGCCGCTGCCGCCGCCTTCCTCGTCGGGCCCGGCGCCGGCAGCGGCGCGGCCACCACCTCGACCACCGGGCCGCACCCCGGCACCGGCCACGGCCACGGCCACGGCCGGCCGGGCGGGGGCGGCCGGCGGCTGCTCGGCTTCGAGCCCGTTCCGACCTCGGACGCCGACGAGTTCGTCGTCCCCGAGGGCTACCGCGCCCAGGTGCTGATCCCCTGGGGCACCCCGATCCGCCCCGGCGGCCCCGAGTGGCGCGAGGACGCCGGCAACACCGCCGAGGAGCAGGCCGAACAGGTCGGCATGAACCACGACGGGATGCACTTCTTCCCGCTCGGCCACGGCCGCGAGGGCAACCAGCGCGGGCTGCTCGTCCTCAACCACGAGTACATCGACCAGGAGTTGCTCTTCCCGGACGGCGCCGAGGAGATGACCGAGGAGAAGGTCCGCAAGGGCCTGGCCGCGCACGGCGTCTCCGTCGTCGAGATCGAGCGCCGCCGCGACGGCCGTTGGGAGCGGGTCGACTCCCGCTACGCCCGCCGCGTCACCGGCGACACGCCCGTGACGTTCTCCGGCCCGGTCGGCCCCCGCCACCCCGCGCTCCAGGCCGCGGAAGGACCGCGCGGCACGCTCAACAACTGTTCCAACGGCGTGACGCCCTGGGGCACCTACCTCGCCTGCGAGGAGAACTGGAACAACTACTTCGGCACCACCGACGAGAGCTGGGAGCCGACCCCCTCGCAGGAACGTTACGGCGTCTCGGCGGCCGGCGGTGGCTTCGACTGGCACCTGGCCGACTCCCGCTTCGACCTCGCCGCCAACCCCAACGAGATCAACCGCTTCGGCTGGATCGTCGAGATCGACCCCAAGCGCCCCGACGCCAAGCCCGTCAAGCGCACCGCGCTCGGCCGCGTCAAGCACGAGGGCTGCACGGTCACCGAGTCCCGGGGCCGCGTCGTCGCCTACACCGGCGACGACCAGGACGGCGACTACATCTACAAGTTCGTCGGCGAGGGCAACTGGCGGCTGCAACGCGCCCTGGGCCGCAGCCCGTTGGACCACGGCACGCTCTATGTCGCCAGCTTCCGCGACGACGGCAGCGGCGAGTGGCTGCCCCTGGTCCACGGCCGGGGCCCGCTGACCCGCGCCAACGGCTGGGCCGACCAGGCCGACGTGCTGCTGCGCACCCGCGAGGCGGCCGACGCGGTGGGCGCCACCAAGATGGACCGCCCCGAGTGGATCACCATCAACCCCAAGAACAACGACGTCTACTGCACCCTCACCAACGGCAGCGGCTGGGACTCGGCGGTCTCCCCGCGCGACCCCAACCCCTACGGCCACATCGTCCGTTGGACCGAGAAGCGCCGCGACCACACCGCGACCACCTTCGAGTGGGACATCTTCGTCCTGGCCGGCGACCCGGCCTACGACCCGCAGGTCGACCTCGACGAGACCAACGTCTTCGGCTCGCCCGACGGCGTGTGGTTCGACAACGACGGGCGGCTGTGGATTCAGACCGACATCTCCAACGGCAGCCAGCACCTGGCCGAGAAGGGCTACGACAACATCGGCAACAACCAGATGCTGGCCGCCGACCCCGAGACCGGCGAGATCCGCCGCTTCCTCACCGGCCCGCGCGGCTGCGAGATCACCGGCGCCACCGCGACGCCCGACCAGCGGACGCTCTTCGTCAACGTCCAGCACCCCGGCGAGACCACCGACCACTGGGGCGAGGCCACGGCCGAGGACCCGAGGGCGGTCAGCAACTGGCCCGACTTCCGGCCCAACGGCCGGCCCCGCTCGGCGACGGTCGCGATCACGCGGGTGGACGGCGGCAAGATCGGGGCGTGAGCGGGTGAGCGCGTAGCGCTGCCCGCGCGGGTCTCGGGGGGCGGCCGCGCCGGCGCGCCCGGCACGCGGGCCCGTCAACGGCCGGGGTCCCGGGGCGAGTTGCCCCGGGACCCCGGCCGTCGCGCGTGCGGCGGCTTCCCCGTTGGGGTGAACGGGGGCACGCCCGTGCATGGGGTCGGTCGGCGCGGCCAGGGTTTCCCCGACGTCAACGCACGACGGCGGATGGACCCGTCAGCAGCGGAGGGGACACCATGGGGAAGCACGAAAAGCCCGACAACGACAACGAGTCCGGCGACTCGCTGCCTGGTCAGCCCTGGAACCCGCAGGAGCCGCCGCCGGACAGCAAGTTGCCGGAAGGCGGCGGGGAGCACCGGAAGTGACGATCGAGTCCCAGCACGCGGGGAACCGCGTCGGCCCCCACACGGAGCTGACGCGGTTCCTCCGCGATCGAGGCCAGTTGACCGACGACTGGGTTCCGGCGTTCGAGGCGGTGCCGCGCGCGGCGTTTCTGCCCGAACTGATCTGGCCATACGACAGCACCACTGGCGACAGTCACTCGGTGGACCGGCGGGATGATCCCGCCGGATGGGAACGAGCGGCCTATGCCGACACCCCGGTGACCACCCAGTGGGACGACGGCGCGCACGAGGGCCCCGATCCCGGGCGGGTGCCGACCAGTTCGGCGAGTATGCCGTCCGTCGTCACGCGGATGCTGGCCGCCCTGGAGGTCTTCCCCGGTGCCCGCGTGCTGGAGATCGGCACCGGAACCGGGTGGAACGCCGGTCTGCTGGCCGCGCGTCTCGGCGACGAGCGCGTGGTGACGGTCGAGATCGACGAGGACGTGGCCACCCGGGCGCGCGCGGCCCTCCAGGGTGCCGGCCTGCACTCCGAGGTCATCTGTTGCGACGGCAGGGACGGCTGGCCGAAGGGCGCGCCCTATGACCGGATCATCGCCACGGCCGGCGTGCGGGAGGTCCCCGTCGCCTGGCTGGAACAGACCCGTCCCGGCGGCCTGATCGTTGCCCCCTGGGGTACCCACTTCGGCCACGAGGACGCCCTGGTGCGGCTGACCGTCGCCGAGGACGGCGGTGCCAGCGGCCCGTTCCTGAGCGCCGTGGGCTTCATGAAACTCCGGGCCCAGCGGCTGGACTGGGACCTGTTCGACCACCACGTTGGCGCCTACCCCGGGGACGCCGAGGAGTCCACCACATCGACGGCTTGGGCCGAGTTGGGCGAGAGGAGGCTCTACGGTGGGACGGCGTTCATCCTGGGCCTGCTGGTGCCCGACTGCACCCATCTGGTCAACGAACGCGACGGGGTCACCACCGTCTGGTTCTTCGACCGGACCGCCGGCTCGCGGGCCTGGGCCTCGGTCGTCTTCCGGCCCGATGGGGAGCGGGCCACCGTCTACCAGTCGGGGGCGCGCCGGCTGTGGGAGGAGGTCGTGCGCGCGCTGGAGTGGTGGCGGGCGGCCGGCTCGCCGCCGTTGACCTCGTTCGGCCTGACCGTGACGGCGGACGGGGCGCAGCGGCCCTGGCTGGGCGATCCCGCGCACCCCGTTCCCGCCGTCACCGTCCGGGAGTGACCTCCCGGGGCGTGAACTCCCGCCCGCTCAGGCGTCGTTGTCGGCCCCGCTGGCGGACTCCGCCACCGGGTCGAACGGGGTCGGCGTCGCGCCCGTGAACGCGCGTCGGCAGTAGACGAGTTGGGTACGGTCCGACCGGCGGACCGGGCGTTCGGCGGCGGAGGCGAATCGTGAAGAGTGCGCACGTGGGGCTCGCGGCGTTCGAGACCAGAGCGGGAGAGGCTGCCCGGACCCTGCTGCGCCACCAGGGGTACGACGGCGGGTGGGGCCTCACCCTGACCTCGGTTTCGTCGATCGTCAACACCAGCGAGGTCCTGTCGATTCTGCGGGCCGCCGGCATCGCCGGACAGCCGGTTCGCCAGGGGCTCGACTTCCTCACCGGCGCCATCCCGGAGCACTCGCGGCCCCGGCCGAAAGGCGGTCGTGGTGAGCACACCCGGTTCATCGCCTTCGGACTGGCCGGACTGCTGTCCCACCCTCGCTTCTTCCACCACGACGGCGTCGCGGAGACCGCGACCTGGTGCGTCGGCTGGCTGGAAGAGCACCGGGTCGACCACGGCTGGCCCGAAGTCCTCGGGCTCGACGACACCTCGCTGCACCAGACCGCCTTGGTGGTGCACCGTCTCGCCGAGTTCAGAGATGCCCTCCATGACTTCGGCCCCGGACTCCTCCTACCCGGTGGGGTCGAGACCAGCACCCTGCTGGAGCGCGTCGAACCGCTGATCGACCACGGGGTGCACGGCCTGCTCTACCACCGCCGCCCCAGCGGAGCATGGGGGTGGCGTACATACGTTGACACCGGCCCGAGCCCGAGCAAGACCGCGCTGTGCCTGCTCGCGCTGTCGGCCGTCCGTGCCGGAGCCGGGCCGGGTGGTGAGCCCTCCTATGGGGACGGCCCTCGGGAGGCGGGCGGGGTGCACGGCCCAGTGTTGCGGAAGCGACTGTCCGACGTGGTCGTCGAGGCCGGCCAGTGGCTGCTGCACAACCACCACCGGTGGGAGCAGTTCGTCGAGGATGACAAGGACGTGCAGGGTACGGCCTGGGAGCACATGGCGTACGCGCTGTGCACCCAGGCCGCCATCCGGGCCGGCGCGAGCCCGCGCGATCCCCGCCTCACCAAGGCGTGGAAAGTGATGAACGACCTGTGGGACCCGGAGGCCGGACTGTGGAACGAGCCGGGTGCCTCGGGCAAGCGCGCCACCATCAGGGCCGCGTACTACACGGTGTCGGCCTACCGGGACTGTTCGCAGTGCACCGGGCTTCAGCCTGGTGGTGGTGCGAATCTGAGGACTGCTCTGACCTCAGCTGTGTGCACGGATTCGCACTGTTCACCTCAACCCGGGTCGGAGCGGCTGGTTCTGCTGCTCGATGTACTGCTTCACGATGTTGAGTGGTGCGCCGCCGACGGAACCGGCGAAGTACGAGCCGGACCACAGGCGTTGTGCCCGCCAGTAGTGGTGGACGAGTTCGGGGAACTCCTGGCGGAGGCGCCGGGAGGACACGCCCTTGAGGGAGTTCACCAGCTTGGACACGGCGACCTTCGGCGGGAAGTGCACGAGGAGGTGGACGTGGTTGTTCTCGCCGTTGAACTCGACCAGCTCGGCCTCGAAGTCCTCGCACACGGCCCGCATGATCTCCTCGCACCGCGTCAGGTGCCGGTCGGCGAAGACTTTGTGCCGGTACTTCGTCACGAAAACCAAGTGGACATGCATCCGGAAGATGCAGTGCCGACCTGTGCGAACGTTCTCATCGATACTCATAAACCAACTGTGTATCATGATCGGTGTGCAGCTTCGGTACAGCTTCCGCTTGTACCCGAGCGTCGGTCAGCGCAGCGCGTTGGCGAGGGCGTTCGGGTGTGCGCGGGTGGTCTACAACGACGCGCTCCGCGCTCGGGAGACCGCCCGCAGCGAGGGGCTGCCGTTCCCCAGGACCGGGGACCTGTCGAAGGCGCTCATCACCGAGGCGAAGAACACTCCGGAGCGGGCCTGGCTCGGCGAGGTCTCGGCGGTCGTCCTCCAGCAGTCCCTCCGCGACCTGGACACCGCGTACAAGAACTTCTTCGACGGCCTGAAGGGCAAGCGCCCGCGCATGGGTGCGCCCCGGTACAAGTCGAAGCGGGACACCCGGCAGTCCGTGCGGTTCACGGCGAATGCCCGCTGGTCGATCACGCCGGGCGGGAAGCTGCGTCTGCCGAAGATCGGCGACCTCATGGTCAAGTGGTCCCGCAGCCTGCCCTCCACCCCGTCCACGGTGACCGTGGTCAAGGACAGTGCGGGCCGGTACTTCGCGAGCTTCGTCGTTGAGACCGGCCCCGAGGAACTGCTGCCGCAGACGACGCCCGAGGTGGGCATCGACCTCGGGCTGGGGCACTTCGCGGTCCTCTCGGATGGGACGAAGATCGACAGCCCGCGTTTCCTGCGCCGGGCCGAGAAGCGCCTGAAGAAGGCCCAGCGCGCACTCTCCCGCAAGGAGAAGGGCAGCAAGAACAGGGACAAGGCCAGGGTCTGCGTCGCACGGGCACACGCCCGGGTCGCGGACGCGCGCCGCGAGTTCCACCACCAGCTCTCCACCAGGCTGATCCGTGAGAACCAAGCGGTCGCCGTGGAGGACCTGTCGGTGAAGGGTCTCGCCCGCACGCGCCTGGCCAAGTCCGTGCACGACGCCGGATGGTCGGCGTTCGTGAGCATGTTGGAGTACAAGGCCGCACGGTACGGGCGCACCTTCGTCCGCATCGGCCGCTTCGAGCCCAGCTCTCAGGTGTGCTCGCAGTGCGGCGTGAAGGACGGCCCCAAGCCCCTGCGCGTCCGTGTGTGGACCTGCGGGGCCTGCGGGGCTGTCCTGGACCGGGACATCAACGCGGCGGTCAACGTCGCCAAGGCGGCCGGACTGGCCGTGTCAGCCTGTGGAGCGCAGGTAAGACCAGGACTCGTCCCGGCACCGCGCGGCGAAGCAGGAACCCACTCGACACCGCAGCCCGCAACGGCGCGGTAGGTGAGAATCGCCGTCCTTCAGGGCGGCGAGGATGTCAATTCGAGAACGGCGACCTCACGACCACCGAGACCAACCACTGCCGGGTCTCCCGGCAGGGCCTGGTCACGGCTCTGTCCACGCTCGCGGCCAAGGAGGCTGCCGCATGAAGATCCTGGACCGACTCGCCACATCCAACGCCCCCGTCGTGATGGAGTTGATAGCCACGCACGACGCCCCGGCCCCGATGATCGTTGAAGCGGCGTGGGACAACAGGCCCACGTGGGACAACTGGGCGAAGACCCCGGCCCCCTTCGACAACCGCCCGACCTGGGACAACTGGAACAAGAGGAAGTAGGCCGCGCCGCCGCTGGCCCGCCCCGGGGCGGGCCAGCACCACCGGCGACCGAGCCACCGCGCTGAAAGGCTGTTGATGGACACCCGCACGATCCGCCGTACGAGCGTCCTGCTCCCTGTCCTGAACGAGCCGGGCCTCTACCTCTCCCACGTCACCTCACTGGAGGGCGGCCGTGGTCGGGTGACGGATTTCCACTACGCCGACGCCGACCAGCGGGACCTCGACCTGGCCGACACCCACCTGATGGACGGTCGGATCACCGGCCTCAAGGCCCAGCGCACCCGCCTGGAGAGGCTCCGCGTCGACTCAGTGGAGTTCACCGGGTGCGACCTTTCCTCCCTGCGGTGGACCGACAGCAAGATCTCCCGAGCCGTCTTCCGCGACTGCAAACTGATGGGCGCCGCGTTCGAAGACGTCATGCTCGACAACGTCCTGTTCGAGAACTGCAAGCTCGACTACAGCACCCTCACCCGCGTCCGGACCACCGGGCCCGTGATCTTCGCCAAGTGCTCGCTGCGCGAGACCACCTTCGCCGCCGCTGACCTCGGCGCCACCCTGATCGATGACTGCGATCTGCGGCTGACCGAGTTCGACGGCGGGAAGTACCGGGGCCTGGACCTCCGGGGCAACGACCTCTCCCAGCTCCGCGGCCTGGCCTCGCTCAAGCAGATCGTGATCGACCAGGCCCAGACACTCCAGCTGGCCGAGGCCCTCACCGCCGAGCTGGACGTCACCTTCGGCGAAGACCTCGACGACAAGTAGTCCCGCACCCACCCCGGGGAGGCACGGCCATGGGCCCGCGACTCGTCAGGTGTCGCTGCTCAGAAGGTGCCTCTCAGATGTCGTCGGACCCGGCCACCGGGTCGAACGGGGTCGGCGTCGCGCCCGTCCAGCGGTAGAGGTGGATCTCGCCCTCCTGCAACGGCCCGTCCTCGCCCGGGACCGAGCGGCCCTCGGCGCCGTAGTAGTAGCCGTCGCCAAGCGACTCCAGGCCGTAGGAGCCGTCGAAGTCCCAGCCCCAGGTGTCCGTCGCCTCGTCGTACTGGCCCTGCGGCAGCAGGCTCAGCAGCGTGCCCCGCTCGTGCTCGGGCTGGCCGACGATCTCGCCGCGCCGGGGCCGCTCGCCGCCGTCCACCATGAACAGCGGGTAGTTGGGGAACTCCGCCTTGGTGCCCGGGTAGACCGCCATCAGCCAGTTGCCGGTGTGCCGGTCGTACTCCAGGTTCTGCACGCCGTAGGTGGTGTTGCCGGTGTAGAGGAAGTACTTGTCGTCGACCCGGCGCGGCCCGCTGCGGTGCGGCTCGGCCTCCGACAGCGGCCGCTCGTAGCGCCGCCAGTCGCGGATGTCGTACTCCAGGATCACCTGGTGATCGTTGTCGGTCCGTTCGGTGTTGGCGTAGACGCCGTACGCGACCATCAACTTCTGTCGGCTGTCCGCACGCGCCCCGAACGACGGGCCGAACGACACCCCGTCGATCCCGCTGCACCCGTAGCGGTGGTCCGGGGTGTCCCCGGTGTCGCCGTCGAAGACGCCGTCCCCGTTCATGTCGGCGGTGAAGTCCTCGACCACCTCGGCGAGATGGACGGTGGTCAGCACGCCGTCCTCCTCCGCGTCCATCCCGATCCGGTCCACCCGGGAGACGTCCACGATGGCGATGTAGAACGCCTCCTCGTCCTTGTACTCCAGGGAGCCGTAGACCCGCCCGTCGCGCGGGTTGAGGTCGATGTCGCCGAGGTGACCGGTGATGCCCTCAACCGTTCCGATGACGTTGCCGTCCAGATCGGTCTTGACCAACATCTGCGTGAACGACCAGTAGACGAAGCCGTTCTCCTGGTCCACCACCACGCCCTGGACGTGACTCGTCGGCCAGGCGCCGCCGTTGACGTACTCCGGCCAGCGCGGCGGGTGCGGCCCGTCCAGGCCGTCCGGGGTCTCCTGCTCCAGCGTGGTGCGGGGCGTGGTGCTGCTGCTGCTCTCCGGGGTCTCGCCCGGTGCGGCCTGTGCGGTGGGCGCCGCCGCGACGGCCAGCCCGGCGGCGGCGAGGGCGGCGACAACGATCAACCTGGCCTGAGACACGCGCATTCTCCCATGGTGTGACGGCACGAACCGGCGCGAAGACGAGCCACGGGAACGGTAGGAAGCGCGCGTTATCGGTTCCCCCGCCCCGGACGACCAGCGGACGACGACGTCGTGAACGCGCCGTTATCGTAACCGAGTTGTTAGGAAACTGGAACCGGTGGGGTGGGAGGGGCGGGTGTGCGCGACGGGCCGTCGCCCCGTGGTGGGGTGACGGCCCGTCGGGTGTCGGGGTGGTTCAGTGCTTGATGTGGTGCAGGAAGGAGGTCCAGGCGTCGGCACCGATGGTGAGGGTGTCGCCGTTCTGTACCTTGCTGTCGCGGACGGGGACGATGCCCGGGGTGTCGTCCCGGACTTCGAGGCAGTTCCCGCCCTGGTTGTCCGAGTAGGTGGACTTGCGCCAGCCGTTGTCAGCCATGTACTTCCTTCGCGATTCTCTGGATGAGCCCGATGGACTCCCGGGGGCTCAGGGCCTCGGCCCGCAGCAGGTCAAACGCCCTGCGGCAGGACGATACACGCTCCTCGTCCTCGCTCAACTGCCCGCCGAGCGCGGTGTCCGTGTAGACCACGGAGCGGCCGGTGGGCAGTTCCAGCAGCGCGAACGGATGGATCGCCGGCGGGGCGCCCACCTCGAACGGCAGCACCTGGAGCTTCACCGAGGGCATCTCCGTCGCCCGCACCAGAAATTCCAACTGCTCCCGCATCACGGCCTGACCCCCGACGGCGGGATGCAACGCACCCTCGTGGATGATCGCCCACAGATGCGCGGGATTGCTGTCCTCCAGGGTGGCCCGCCGGGCCATCCGGTTGCGGACCCGCAGTTCGATCCACTCCTCGCTCTGGTGCGGATGGCCGGCTTGGAAGAGCGCCCGGGCGTACTCCTCCGTCTGCAACAGGCCCGGCAGAGTCCACAGTTCGTAGTTGAGGATCTCCTCGGCCTCGGCCTCCATCTTGGCGTAGGGCGCGAACCAGCTCGGGTGGCCCCGTTCGAGGAGCCGCTTCCGCATTCGCTGGAACATCCCGTCCGTCCCGAGGACGAGATCGCACTTCTTCGCGTACTCGGCCGAGGGCACGATCACGCCCAACTCGACCTTCGAGACATAGCTCTGCGAGAAACCGGTGGCCTGGCTGAACCTCCGCTGCGTCAGGTTCCGCTTCATCCGGGCCTCCCGGAGTTCACCACCGAGGTATTCGAGATCGTTCATCGGCCTCTGGTCCGACGGTTCGTCCGGGCCGTTTGACCTGCGCTTCTTCTGTCTGGGCACGCTGTCTCCGCAGGTAGTTCCTATGACGGTGCCCTCTTCGTACTCCCATGACCCCCGCCGTGTCTGGTGTTCTGTCGGGAAACCACCCCAACGAGGAGGCGGAAGCCCGTGATGATCTATCTGCACGACGACGACGTGGACTTGGCCTACGACGGAGACGACCCACTGGGCCTGGTGGGGGAGTTGGCGAAGGTCGCCGGCCCGCACAACATCAGGGTGGTCGACGTCGGCCTCAACCCGACGTTCCTGGACGTCCTGACGGGCGCCTTCCGTGGCAACCGACTTCCCGACCCGAAGCCCGCCACCACGGACCTCCCGACGTCCTGAAGCAGCCGGCCACCGGCCGGGCGGCCACCTGGGCCGCCCGGCCGGGCCTCCGGTCGGCCCTCAGCGGGCCATCAGCGCGAAGACTCCCCAGCCCAGGTACTCGCGTTGGTACCGCGTGTACCGCGCCGGCTCGGCGGTGAGTTCGGCCCGCACCTCGGCGGCCAGCTCGTCTTCGGGGTGGGCGTCGAGCCAGCGGCGCATGGTGAGCCACTGCGCCGCCTGGTACCGGTCCCAGCTGTCCTGGTCGGCCAGCACCATCTCCACGACGCCGTACCCGAGTTCGCCGAACCGCTCGACCAGCTCCGGCAGGAGCAGGAAGTCGTTCGCGCCGCCGCCGAGGCAGCCCTCCAGGGTCTCCTGGTCCGGCACCTCCCGGCGCCAGTACGGCTCGCCGATCAGCGTCAGCCCGCCGGGCTTCAGGCTCCTGGCCAGCAGTTCGACGGTGCCGGCCACGCCGTTCCCGATCCAGGTGGCGCCGACGCACGCGGCGAGATCGACCGGCTCGTCCGCGACATGGCCGGCGGCGTCGCCGTGGACGAAGGTGACCCGGTCGGCGACCCCGAGTTCGACGGCGCGGGCGCGGGCCGTCTCGGTGAACATGGTGCTGATGTCCACCCCGGTCCCGGTGATCCCGTGGTCGCGGGCCCAGGTGCACAGCATCTCGCCCGAGCCGCTGGCGAGGTCGAGCACGCGGGCCCCGGGCGCCAGCCGCAGCGCCTCGCCGAGGTCGGCGAGCTTGCCGGGGGTGAACGGATTGTGGATGCGGTGGTTACTTTCGCGAATGGTGAAGATGCGTGGCAGATCCACGAGCGGTGTTCCTTGCGTTTGATGAGGTCATGGCGTCTTGGAGGGCCAGCCGACCGAAGCCGACCGCCGTTGCGCGGACCGTCATCAAATACACCTCTTCTGTGAAATTCTGCGCACGCATGGTCTGAACCCCGGAACCCTAGACCGTTCGGGGCTACCTCTCCACCGGATATCCCCGCGCGTACCCCGCCCCCGCTTCCCCTGGCCCGGCGACGACCGGCTGGCTCAGCCGCTGTTGATCGAGCCGTCGATGTCGTCGTTGATCGACCCGTCGATCTCGTTGTTGGTCTCGTCGGGGCAGTTGATGTTGGTCTTGAAGTCCGGCCACGCCGCCTCGCAGATGACGACGGACAGCCCCTCGTCGCGGTAGACGGTGATGATGACGTCCGTCGAGGCGTCGAGGCCGGCGGCGTAGTGGCCGATGGCGGCCATCGCGTGCGGCGGGCCGGCGTCGTCCATGAGGAGGTCCACCCGGCCGGCGTCTAACTCCTCGTTGGCCACCGAGTACTGAAGTACTTCTCTTGTCTCGTCGCTGTTGTCCCCGTCGTCGCCGCCACAGGAGACCAGCGCCAGCGTGAGCGCGCCGGCGGTGAGGGCGACGGGGATGCTCTGTCCACGCGTCATCCGTCCACTGTGGCATCGGGAGGAGCCGCACCGCCAGGCTGCTGCCGACCGCCCGGCCCGGTCGGCGCCACGGGCCAAACCCGTTGGCGGCGGCGGGCGTTGCCGGAGGAGCATGGCGGACATGGCAACGACGGAACGTGACCCCGAGCGGCGGGCGCCCACGCGGTGGACGCGCGCGACCGTGTACCCGGACATGTGGGTGGACCCGGCGGACGACCCGCGCAATACCGACGGGTCGGCGCCGGACGGCGAACTCCCCACCCTGCGCGAGTTTCTCGCCGACTACCGCACCACGCTGCTGATGAAGTGCGACGGGCTCGATCCCGAGCAGCTGGCCCGCCGTTCGGTGCCGCCGTCCACGATGTCGCTGCTCGGGCTCGTCCGACACCTCGCCGAGGCGGAACGGGACTGGCGCGACTGGATCAGCGAGGGGGAGCCGTTGCCCAAACTGTACGGCGGGCGGGACGCCGACTTCGACGGCGCGGCGGGCGAACAGGCCCTGGTGGACGCGGCGCTCGCCGACCTCGCGCGTGAGCAGGCGGCGACGGACGCGGCGCTGGCCCAACACCCGGACCTGGGAACGCGGTTGGGGAAGGACCGCACCTCGGTCCGCGAGCTGATGGTGCACCGGATCGAGGAGTACGCCCGCCACTGCGGGCACGCCGACCTGCTACGCGAGTGCATCGACGGGCGGGTCGGCCAGTAGCCGGGGAGGGCGGGTCGGCCGGTGGTCGAGCGGCCGTGCGGCGTGAACGGCCGGCCGTTCGCCGGAACGGGGGGTCGGCCGCCCGCACCCCCGTCGGCCGGCCGCCGCCGCGCCGCGCCGCTCACGCCGTGTCGCGGACGACCAGCTCCGTCGGGAGGATCACCGCCGAGGTGTCCTCGCCCGCGATGCGGGCGAGGAGCACGCGGACCATCTCCTGGCTGATGCGGTCCCACGGCTGCCGCACCGTCGTCAGCGCCGGCGCCGAGGCCAGCGCGGCGGCCGAGTCGTCGAAGCCGCCGACCGCCACCTGGTCGGGAACGGACCGCCCGGCGCCGGCCAGCGCCTCCAGCGCGCCGCGCGCCATCAGGTCGGACGCGACGAACAGGCCGTCCAGGTCCGGGTGCCGGGCCAGCAGCGCCCGCGCGCCGGCCGCGCCGCTGGCCCGGCCGTAGTCGCCGGTCTCCACCAGCGACTCGTCGAACGGCAGCCCCGCCTCGGCCAGCACCTCGCGGAAGCCGGCCAGCCGGTCGACGCCGCCCGGGGTGTCCTGCGGCCCGGCGATGGTGCCGATCCGGCGCCGGCCAGCGGCCAGCAGATGCCGCACCATCTCCCGCGCGCCCTCCCGGTCGTCGGCCGCGACATGCGCCAGCCGCCCGGCGCGCGGGTCCATCGGCTTGCCGCAGGCGACCACCGGGATGCCGGCGCGGGCGAGTTGCGCGGCCACCGGGTCGCCCGTGTGGCTGGACACCAGCAGCACCCCGTCCACATGCCCGGCCGTGACATAGCGCACGATCCGCCGCTGCTCGTCCCGCGAGCCGGCGATCATCAGCAGCAGCGGGATGTCGTGCGCGGCCAGCGCCTGCGTGCAGCCGCGCAGCAGCACGTTGAAGTTGGGGTCCTCGAAGAACCGCTCCTGCGGCTCGGTCAGCAGGAACGCGGCCGAGCCCGACCGGCCGGTGATCAACGAGCGGGCGTGCCGGTTGACCACATAACCCGTCCTGCGGATGGCGGAGTTGACCGCCTCGGCGGCGGCCGGGCTGACATGGTGCCCGCCGTTGAGCACCCGCGAGACCGTGCCGCGCGAGACGCCGGCCTCCCGCGCCACATCGTGGATCGTGGGGCGCCGGCGTCGAACGGGGTTGCTCATGGTTCACGACTTTACGGCCCCCGACAGCAGGTCGAGGCTCCAGAAGCGCTGCACGAGGAGGAAGAGCGCGATCAGCGGCAGCACCGCCAGCAGCGCGCCGGTGATCACCAACGTGTAGAGCGCGGGCGTCGTCGAGCCCTGGTTGAGGAGGGTGAACAGGCCCAGCGTCAACGGGAACTTCTCGTCGTCGCTCAGCATGATGTACGGCAGTAGGAAGTTGTTCCAGATCGCCACGAACTGGAAGAGGAACACCGTCACCAGCCCGGGCAGCATCATCGGCAGCGCGATCGAGCGGAAGATCCGCCACTCGCCCGAGCCGTCCATCCGCGCCGCCTCCACCACGTCGGCCGGCACCGCGGCCGCCGCGTAGATCCGCGCCAGATAGATGCCGTAGGGGGAGAGCAACACCGGCAGCAGCACGGCCAGTCGGCTGTCGGTGAGGTCCACCTCGGCCAGCAGCAGGTACTGCGGCACCGCCAGGATCACCGGCGGCATCAGCACGCCGGCCAGCAGCACGTTGAAGATCGTCTCCCGGCCCGGGAAGCGGTAGAGCGCCAGCGCGTAGCCGCCCAGCGCCGAGACCGCGCACGACAGCAGCGCGCCAAGGCCCGCGTAGAGCGCCGAGTTGGCCATCCAGCGCCAGTAGATCCCGTCCCGGTAGCCGTGCAGGTCGGCGACGTTCTCCCACAGGCCGCTGCCGGGCGCGAAGGTGAACGTCGAGAACAGCTCGTCGCCCGCCTTGGTCGCCGCGATCGCGACCCAGGCCACCGGCAGCAGGCAGTAGAGCGCGCCCAGCAGCAGCGCGGCGGTCGGCAGCGGCGCGAAGCGGCGCCGGCGACGGGCGCCGGCGCCGTCGGATGTCGGCCGGCCGTGCACGGGATGCGCGGGATTCAGGGGGGTGGCGGGGTTCGCGGTGCTCATCGGGCGTTCTCCTCGCGGCGGTCGCGGGCGGTGGCCAGCCGCAGGAAGCCGAACGAGAGCACCAGCGTGACCAGGGCGATCACCACGGCGGTCGCGGCGGCGGCGTGGATGTCGCCGCCGGTGAACGCGTCCTCGTAGACCTTCATCAGCGGGGACCAGGTGGTGGACAGGCTGTTGGTCAACGGCCGCAGCGTCGTCGGCTCGTTGAACACCTGGAGGGTGGCGATGATCGAGAAGAAGAAGGTGAGCACCAGCGAGGGCAGCACCATCGGGATCTTGATGCGCAGCGCGGTCTGGAGCGGGGTGCAGCCGTCCAGCCGCGCCGCCTCGTGCACCTCGGCGGGGATGGCGCGCAGCGCGGTGTAGATCACGATCATGTTGAAACCGGTGCCGCCCCAGATCGCGATGTTCGCCAGCGCGCCGAACAGCGGCGCCCCGTCGAGCAGGTCGGGCGCCGGCAGGCCCACCGCCTCCAGCGCGTCGGTGAGCGGGCTGACCGAGGGCAGATAGAGGAAGCCCCACAGCAGCGCGGCGATCACGCCCGGCACGGCGTACGGCAGGAAGATCGTCAGCCGGCCGAACCGCCGCCCGCGCACCCGCTCGTCGTCCAGCAGCAGCGCGAAGAACAGCGCGAGCCCCAGCATCACCGGCACCACGATCGCGCCGTAGCCCAGCACCCGCAGCGCGCCGGCCAGCAGCTCGGAATCGGTCAGCGCGCGGCGGTAGTTGGCGAGTCCGGCCCACACCTCCTCCCGGCCGTCGGGGCCCAGGCCGAGGCCGACGATCTGGACCTTCCGGACGCTGAGGTACAGCGCGTAGCCGATGGGCAGCGCGAAGAACAGCGCGAACAGCGCGGCGGTGGGCGCCAGGAAGCCGTAGGGCGCCAGGCGCGCGGAGGTGGCGCGGGCGCGCGCCGGGGTGTGTTCGCGCCGGCGGGCGGCGCCGCTCCCGATGCGCCGGCGGGCGGTCTCGCTCCCGATGCGCCGGCGGGCGGCCTCGCTCCCCGGGCGCTTCCGGGCGCCGGCGGGCGTGCGCCCCGGCGCGCTCACTGGACTACCTCGAAGCCGAGCCGGTCCATGTCGTCGAAGGTGGTCTGTTGCATCTCGGCCAGGGCCTCCTCGAAACCGGCGCGGCGGCCGGCCGCCGCGCCGAAGGCGTTGTTGAACGCGCTGTAGGCGACGGTGACGTTCGGCCCCCAGGCGGCGGGCGCCGCGCCCTCCGCCACCTCGGCGACGGTCTCGTAGAACGCGGGCTGGTTGGCGAGGAACGGCGGCGGCTCGGCGAGGGCTTCGCCGGTCTGCGCCGCCGTCGCCGCCGGATAGATCCCGCAGGTCTGGACGAGGGCGGTCAGCGCCTCGGGGTCGGTGTTGAGCCAGACCGCGAACTCGGCGGCCTCGGCCCGGTGTTCGGAGTCGGTGGTGACGGCCGTGGTGGAGCCGCCCCAGCTGCCGGTGACGTTGGCGCCCGGCTCCCACTGCGGCAGCGGCGCCGCCTCCCAGGTGCCCTCGGTGTCGGGGGCGGCCGTGGCCAGGGTGCCGGGCGCCCAGACGCCGCTGATCCAGGCGATCTGCCGGCCCTCGTTGAGGGCCTGGTTCCAGGCCGGGGTGTACATCGGCTGGTTGTCGACCAGCTCCTCGGCGACCAGTTCCTCCCAGAACGCGCTCACCCGGCGGCCCGCCGCGTCGTCGATGGCGACCCGCCAGCGGTCGGTCTCGGTGGTCCACCACTGGGCGCCGGCCTGCTGGGCCAGGCCGGCGAAGAGGCCGGCGTCGTTGGCGGAGAACGTGGTCAGCCGGCGGTCCGGATCGATCTCGCGCAGCGCGCGGGCGGTGTCGGCGAACTCGTCCCAGGTCTCCGGCACGCTCAGCCCGAACTCCTCGAAGAGGTCGGCGCGGTAGAAGAACAGCAGCGGCCCCGAGTCCTGCGGCAGCGCGTAGACGGCGTCGGTGCCGAGGGTGACCTGCTGCCAGACGGCCGGGGTGAACGCGTCCTCGACGCCGGCGACCTCGGCGGAGATGTCGGCGGTGACGTTGTTGCTGGCCAGCGTCGGCAGCGCCTGGTACTCAGCCTGCACCAGATCGGGCGCGGTGCCCGCCTGGGCGGCGGTGACCGTCTTGGTCACCAACTCATCGCCGCTGGCCTGCTTCTTGACCGTGACCTGAACGTCCGGGTTCGCCTCGTTCCAGAGTTCGACCACCTCCTCCATCCCGGGCGCCCAGGCCCAGTAGGTGAGGTGCACGGCCCCGTCGTCGGCCGCGCCGCAGCCCCCGAGCGCGGCGGCCGTCAGCAGCGTCGCGACGCAGGTGGCGGTCGCGCGGTGACGCATGGTCCCTCCCGAGGGGTGGTGCGCGCGGCGGGCGCCGCCTGGCGCGGCCGCCGTGCGGCAAAGCTGAGATGATGGTGGGCATGACTGTGAACGTGCACAGTGAAGAAATGTTTCGGCCACTTGTCAACCGTTGGGTACTTGAGGTTTCGTGGAGCAGCACGGTGAGCCATGCTGTGCACGTTCACATGAAGCGGGAGAGGAATCCATGCCGCACGCCACCCCCAGAGGGCTGGGCCGACTCGCCTTCGGCGGCGACTACAACCCGGAACAGTGGCCGGAGGAGGTGTGGCACGAGGACATCGCCCTGATGCGGCAGGCCGGGGTGAACCTGGTCAGCCTCGGCATCTTCAGCTGGGCCCGCCTCGAACCCAGGCCCGGCGACTTCGACTTCGGCTGGCTGGACCGGGTGATCGAGCTGCTGCACGCGGCGGAGATCAGGATCGACCTGGCCACGCCGACGGTGGTGCCGCCCGCCTGGTTCTACCGCGAACACCCGGAGGCGCTGCCGGTCAGCCGCGACGGCACCCGCTGGGCCTTCGGCTCACGCGGCGCGATCTGCCACAGCTCACCCGCGTACCGGGAGGCGATCACCGGCATCGTCACCGCGCTCGGCGAACGGTACGGGCGCCACCCGGCGTTGGCGATGTGGCACGTGCACAACGAGTACGGGGTGCCGGTGCTGGAGTGCTACTGCGACGTCTCGGCCGCGCACTTCCGCCGCTGGCTCGCCGAGCGGTACGGGGGCCTGGACGCGCTCAACGACGCCTGGGGCACGGCGTTCTGGGGGCAGGGCTACGGCGACTGGGACGAGATCCAGCCACCCCGGCTCACCCCGACCGTCGCCAACCCGGCGCAGCGGCTGGACTTCGCGCGGTTCGCCAGCGACAGCGCGCTGGCCAACTTCCGGCACGAGCGCGAGCTGCTGCGCGCGCTGTCCCCGGGGACGCCGGTGACCACCAACTTCATGGTCTCACCGACCCAGTGCGACTCCATGGACTACTGGTCCTGGGGCCGGGAGGTGGACCTGGTCACCAACGACCACTACCTGGTCGCCGAGGAGGACCGCAACCACATCAACCTCGCCATGGCCGCCGACCTCAGCCGCTCGGTGGGCGGCGGCCGGCCCTGGCTGCTGCTGGAGCACTCCACGAGCGGGGTCAACTGGCAGCGGCGCGGCATCGCCAAGCGGCCGGGGGAGATGGCCCGCAACAGCCTGGCGCATGTGGCGCGCGGCTCGGATGGCGCGCTGTTCTTCCAGTGGCGGGCCTCGCGCTCGGGCGCGGAGAAGTTCCACTCGGCGATGGTGCCGCACGCCGGCACGGACAGCAGGATCTGGCGCGAGGTCGTCCAACTCGGCGCCGACCTGGGCCGGTTGGCCGAGGTGCGCGGCAGCGAGACGGTCGCCGACGCGGCCGTGGTGTGGGACTGGCAGTCGTGGTGGGCGCAGAAGCTGGAGTGGCGGCCCAGCGAGGACCTGGACACCCGCGAGCGCGCCGAGGCGTGCTACGCGGCGCTCTACGACCGGCATCTGACGGTCGACTTCGTCCCGCCGGAGGGCGGGGCGTCGGGGGACGGGGCACTGGACGCCGGCGGTCTTGACCGGTACCCGCTGGTGGTCGTGCCGGCGCTCTATCTGGCGAGCGCGCGGGCGGGGGAGCGGCTGCGCCGCTATGTGGAGGGCGGCGGAACGCTGCTGGTCTCCTACTTCTCCGGGATCGTCGACGAGCACGACGCCGTGCACCCGGGGCCGCATCCGGGGGCGCTGCGCGGGGTGTTGGGGCTGACCGTCGAGGAGTTCCAGCCGCTGCACGCGGGGCGCGCGGTGCGGCTGACCGGCCCGGAGGGCGTCCCCGACCTGTCCGCCGACACCTGGGCGGAGACGGTGGTGACCCGGGGCGCCGAGCCGGTCTGGCGGTATGCCGACGGGCCGGCGGCCGGCGGGCCGGCCGTGACCCGGCACCGGCTGGGCGAGGGCACCGCCTGGTATGTCTCGGCGCGGCTGGGGCGGGACGGGCTGGACGCGGTGCTGGCGTTGGCGCTGGCTGACGCCGGGCTGCCGGACCGGGACGAGCTGCCGCGCGACCTGGAGGTGGTGCGCCGCCGGGGCGAGAGCGGCGACGTCTACCTGTTCGCGATCAACCACAACGACGCCGAGGTCACCCTGCCGCTGCCCGGCGCGGGCGTCGAGCTGCTGACCGGGGCGGACGTCGCCGGGAAGCTCGGCGTCCCGGGCGGCGGGGTGCGGGTGGTGCGCCTGGCCGGGTGAACGGCGGCGGCAGGGAGGCGGCGGGGGCCGGCCCCGGGCGCCGCGCAGACGGAACGACTCGATCGGACAAGGGAGTTCATGATGGGTACGTCCAGCACGTCGCACACGTTCGGCGCGGGCGAGGGGAAGGCCGGGAGCGGGGGCGTCGGCAGGCGGGCGGTGCTGCGCGGTGCCGGCGCCGCGCTGGCCGCGCCGTTGGCCTGGCCGCTGCTGGCCGGCGGGGTCGCCCGGGCCGCCGAAGGGCCGATCCGGGGCGTCGACGTCTCCTCGCTGCCCAAGGCGGAGGACCTGGGCGCGGTCTTCCGCCGGGCCGACGGCAGCGCGGCCGACGCGCTGACCATCCTCGCCGAGAACGGCGCCAACTGGGTGCGGCTGAAGGTCTGGGTCAACTCCCCGGACGGCTACCACGACACCACCCGGATCGCCGCGCTGGCCCGCCGGGCCGCCGCGCTGGGGATGGAGATCCTCGTCGACTTCCACTACTCGGACAGCTGGGCCGACCCGGGCCAGCAGCACAAGCCGGCCGCCTGGGCCGGGCTGGACGCGGCCGGCCTGGAACGGGCCGTCGCCGAGCACACCTCGGCCGTGCTGGGCGCGTTGGTCGAGCAGGGCACCCCGGCCGGCCTGGTGCAGATCGGCAACGAGATCAACGCCGGGATGCTCTGGCCGGACGGCTCGACGGACGACTTCGACCGGCTGGCCGCGCTGCTGACCGCCGGCGCCGAGGCCGCCGCCGACGCCTCGCCCGGCACCCGCAGGGCGCTGCACCTGGCCGAGGGCGGCGACAACGCGCTCTTCCGCTGGTGGTTCGACAACGCCACGGCCCGCGCGGTGCCGTTCGAGGTGATCGCGCTGTCCTTCTACGGCTACTGGCACGGCACCCTGCCGGAACTCCAGGCCAACCTCCATGACCTGGTGGCCCGTTACGACCGCGACGTGGTGGTGGTCGAGACCGCCTACCCGTTCACGCTGGGCAGCGACGACGACCACCAGGACATCATCGGCGAGGAGTCCCAACTGGTCGCCGGCTACCCGGCCACCCCGGAGGGCCAGCGGCGGTGGGTGCGGGACATCACCTCCGTGGTCGCCGGCGTGCCGGGCGGGCGCGGCCTCGGCGTCTTCTACTGGGAGCCGGCCTGGACGGCCGTGCCCGGCAACGGCTGGGACCCGGCCGACCCGGCCTCCGGCAACGCCTGGGAGAACCAGGCCGTCTTCGACTACCAGGGCACGGTGCTGCCGGCCGCCGGCTGGTAGCCGGGACGGCCCGCCGGGGCGCGGGCCGCTCAGGTCTGCCGGAGCGGCGCGTAGGCGTCCGCGTCCAGGCCGAACGTCCATGCCACCCCCTCCCGCGCGGTCCGTGTGCCGGGCGGCACCCGCAGCCAGTAGACGCGGCTGGTGCCGTCCGGCTCGGGCGTGGAGTTGACCACCTCGACCATGGCCACGTCCTCGTCCCCGGGCAGCGCGATCCGCCACAGCACCCCCGTCTCGTCCCGGTGCACCGGCCGGGCGCCGGACTCGGCCAAGTAACGGTCGTAGCCGTAGTGTTCGAGCATCACGCGGCGCAGCTCCGCGTTCTCCTCCGCCCTGATCCGCTCGGGCGTCAGCGCGTCCAGCCGGTCAAGGAACTCGCCCGGCACGGGCAGCCCGCGCCAGGCGTGCAGCGCGAAGCCGTCCGGGTAGGCGAGGGCCGGGCCGTCCGCCCGGTCCAGCCGGCCGGCCTCGTCCCGGTGCAGCTCGGTCGGCCGCTCGGCGATCACCGCGATCCGCTCGTAGGGCCACCACCAGCCGGCCGAACGGGCCACGGCCGCCAGCCCGTCGAGCCCCGAACCCTCGCCCGGTTCCAGGGCCGCCAGCCAGGCCGCGTCCTGCTGGCCGAGCACCGCGTCCAACAGCAGCACCCGCAGCGCCGGCTCCTCCCGGCGGCCCGGCGCCAGCTCGGCGAGCGCGGCCGCCCGCACCCGCTCCACCAGCGGTGTCGTCGCCTCCCACAGGTCGGCGCCGGTGGCCCGCCAGTGCGCCGACCAGCCGGAAGGCCCCAACAGGCCGTGCAGCCGCGCGCGTTGGGCGGCCACCGGCCGGTCGTGCACGGCGGCCCGCACGCTCGCGCCCCGCTCGCCGCCGGCGCCGTCCCGCAGCAGCCGCACCGCCGCGAGCGGCGACGGAACCCACACCACCGAGGCGGGCTCCGCCAGGCCCGCCCGCCGATAGGCCAGCCGAACGCCCTCCTCGGCGGTCTCCCGCTCGGCCGGCCCCGTGGCCAGGGCCACCGCCCGCCAGTCCACCCGCTCGCTCATCGCGTTCCTCCCCGTCGTCGTCCCCGTCATCGCCGAACCCCTCAACTCCCGCGTTCCCGTCTCAACTCCCGAACCGGCCGCCGCGCTCAGTCCGCCACCACCCGCACGGAGCCGGGCACGTACTCGCGCTGCCGCACCACCCGGTACCAGCCACGCGGCAGCGAGATCGCCGCGTGCTCCTCGTGCACCACCCGCGCGCCCTCCGGGACATGAAGCAGCGCCGGCCCGAACGCCCCGCCCTCGCGCACCAGTCGGCCGGGGCCGACCACCGCGTGCGCGTGTCCCGTCGCCTCGCCCAGCGCGAGGACCAGCCGCCCCCGCCCGTCGCGCGGCTCGGCGGCGGCCGTCTCCGCCCCCTGCGGCACGGCCGCCTCGTCCAACGGCACGATCAACACGTCTCCCTGCCGGTACACGGCGCTCCCTCCCGTCGTCGGCACCCGTCGTGCCACGACCACTGACAGTGATACGGACCGTAGCCGAGGGCACTGACAACGGCCGGCGCCCGCAGGTCGACGCGGGGTCACCGACCGTGTTGTCAGTGGCACTTGGTAGAACTCCCGTACCGACCCATCCACGGGACGGGCCCACACGACGACGAGGAGCGGGCGCAGCATGACCATCGGAAGCCACCTGGAAGAGTTCTACGGCCTGCCCGCCGTCGACTTCCCCGAAGAGGCCGAGGGACCCGAGGGCCCGGCCGCCCTGCCCGCAGCGGATGAGGCGGCCTGGCGGGTCGCCATCCCGTCCTGGGACGCCAAGGAGGAGTGGCCGGCCGCCTTCGCCCGCTTCCTCGCCACCGTGGACACCACCCGCGTGCGGGCGCTGATCGTCGGCTCCTGGGGCGAGTCCTACGAGAACCGCCCGACGGCCGTGATCAGCGCGATCCTGGACGCGCGCGAACGACTGCCAGCGCTGCGCGCCGTGTTCCTCGGCGACATCGTGATGGAGGAGGCCGAGATCTCCTGGATCTACCAGGGGCGGGTGAGCGATCTGCTGGAGGGCTTCCCCGAGTTGGAGGAGTTCGGCGTCCGGGGCGGCACCGAGCTGGAGTTCGCGCCGGTCCGGCACGAGCGGCTGCGGAAGCTGGTCGTGGAGACCGGCGGGATGCCGGCCGAGGCGGTGCGCGGGGTGGGGGCCAGCGAGTTCCCCGCGCTGACCCACCTCGAACTGTGGCTGGGCACCCCGGAGTACGGCGGGAACTCCGAGGTGACCGACCTGATGCCGATCCTGGCCGGCGAGCGGCTGCCGGCGTTGAAGCATCTGGCGCTGTGCAACAGCGAGATGCAGGACGCGGTCTGCGCCGCCGTCGCCTCGGCGCCCGTGGTGGCGCGGCTGGAGACGCTGGACCTGTCGATGGGCGTGCTCACCGACGACGGGGCCAGCGCGCTGCTGACCGGCCAGCCGCTGACCCATCTGACGTCGCTCGACCTCTCCTACAACTTCCTGAGCGAGGCGCTGCGCACCCGGCTGCGGGAGACCCTGGAGCCGGCCGGCGTGGAGCTGGACCTGGACGCGGACGGCGCTGAGGAGGACGAGGACGGTGACGGCGACGTCTGGCGCTTCGTCGCGGTGGGTGAGTGACCAGGCCCCGGCGGCGCGCCCCGTTCGCCTGGCCGTCGTCGGGAACCCGGAGAACCGGCGGGTGACCCACTTCCTGCGGGCGGCCGAGGCCGCCGGCTACGACCGGCCCCGGGTCGTCCCCTGGGCCCTGGTGCTGCGCGAGGGCGGCCACGCGTTCGCCGACGACGAGGTGGTGCGGCTGGACTCGCCGGGGGAGAACGCCGAGGTGGACCGGCTGCTGCGCGGGCTCGACGAGCCGACGCGGGTGGAGGGTTCGGCCGTCTGGTACGCCCGGCTGCTGGCCGCCGTGCGCTCGCTGCGCGGCGGGCTGCGGCTGGACGACCCGGACGAGCTGGCGGTGCTGTTCGACAAGCGGCTGACCCACTCCCGGCTGGCCGAGGCGGGCGTGCGGGTGCCGCCCTCGCCCACCTCGGGGGCCGCCCGGGCGGTGCGCGGCTGGGACGATGTCCTGGCGGCGGCACGGGAGTTGGGCGCCGCCCGGTTCTTCGTCAAGCCGGCGCACGGCTCCTCGGGCTCGGGCGTGCTGGCCGTCGAGACCACGGCGGCCGGCCGGGTGCGGGCGACCACCCCGGTGGAGGTGGCGCCGGACGGCCGGCTGCACAACACGCTGCGGCCCCGCCGCCTCACCGAGGAGCGCGCCGTCGCCGCCGTGGTGGACGCGCTCGCCCCTGACGGGCTGCACATCGAGCAGTGGGTGCCCAAGGCGAGCCTCGGCGGGCGGGCGACCGACCTGCGGGTGGTGGTCGTGGCCGGCCGCGCCACTCACGCGGTGGCCCGCACCAGCCGCCTGCCGCTGACCAACCTCCATCTCGGCGGCGCCCGGGGCGAGTTGGCGGCGGTGCGGGAACGCGCCGGGGAGCGCTGGGCGGAGGCGCTCGCGGTCTGCGAGCGGGCCGCCGCCCGCTTCCCCGGCACGCTCTGCGTGGGCGTCGACCTGCTGCCGGCCGCCGGCTGGCGGCGGTTCCTCGTCGGCGAGGTCAACGCCTTCGGCGACCTGCTGCCCGGGCTGACCGGGCTGCTGGGCGGTCCGGCGGAGGGACTGGACACCTATGGCGCGCAGCTCGCCGCCCTGCCGGGCGCGTTGCCCCTGTCGCCCCTGTCGCCCCTGTCGAACGACGTCAGCGAGTGGAACGAGTTGCACGAGTCGAGCGAGCGGCCGAGGAGCGCACACCATGCCGCACGCTGAGACCCCGGCGCCGCCCGTCGCCCCCGACGCCGGGGCCGGCCCCGCCACGCCGGAGGCCCGTTCCGCCGCGCCGGCGGCCGGCCCCGCCGACCCCGACATGAACGCCGTCGTCGGCCGCGACGACCTGCTGCTGCTCACCCTTGACACCCTCCGGCACGACGTGGCCGTCGAGTTGGCCGCCGCCGGCCGGCTGCCGAACCTCGCCGCCCACCTGCCTGGCGGCACCTGGGAGGAGCGGCACGCCCCGGCCAGCTTCACCTACGCCTCCCACCAGGCGATGTTCGCCGGCTTCCTGCCCACGCCCGCCCGGCCCGGGCCGCATCCGCGGCTGTTCGCGGCCCGGTTCGCCGGCAGCGAGACCACCGCCGACGGCACCTTCGTCTTCGACGCGCCCGACCTGCCCACCGCGCTGGCCGAGCGCGGCTACCACACGGTCTGCGTCGGCGGCGTGGGCTTCTTCAACCAACGGGGCGCGCTGGGCCGGGTGTTGCCGGGGCTGTTCGCCGAGAGCCACTGGGAGCCGGAGTTCTCCGTCGCCTCGCCCACCTCCTTCGAGGCGCAGGTCACCAGGGTGGAGGAGGTCGTGGCCCGACTGCCGGCCGCGCGGCGGCTGTTCCTTTTCCTCAACGTCTCGGCGCTGCACCAGCCCAACTGGTTCCACCTGCCCGGCGCTACGCGGGAGGCCGGCGACACCCGGGCCAGCCACGCGGCGGCCCTGGAGTACGTGGACCGTCATGTCGGCCGGCTGTTCGCCGTGCTGCGCGCTCGCCGCCGCTGCTTCGCCATCGTCACCTCCGACCACGGCACGGCCTACGGCGAGGACGGGTACACCGGCCACCGCATCGGCCACTCGGCGGTCTGGACCGTCCCCTACGGCCACTTCTTCCTGGACCCCGCGAACCCCCCGCCAGCCCCGCCACCCCCGCCGTCCCCGGAGCCGCCGGCATGACCACCACCGCAGCGCCCGTCCGCCCCTACCAGCACTACGTCTACGCCTACCCGCACAAGACCGCCTACCGCCCGCTGCCCGACCGGCCGGTGCTGGCCGACGTCTGGGCGGGCGAGGCGCGCGACGCGCTCTCGTTCTACGCCCACATCCCGTTCTGCGAGGTCCGGTGCGGCTTCTGCAACCTGTTCACCCGGGTCGGCGCGCCCGAGGGCCTGACCGGCCGCTATCTCGACGCGCTGGAGCGGCAGGCGATCGCGGTGCGGGAGGCGTTGGGCGACCGGCGGCCGGCGCGGTTCGCCAACGCCGCGTTCGGCGGCGGCACCCCGACCTTCCTCACGGCCGACGAGCTGACGCGGCTCTGCGACATCGCCGAACGGCGCATGGGCGTGGACCTGCGCGCGATACCGCTCTCCGTCGAGGCGTCCCCGGCGACCGCGACGGCCGACCGGCTTGCGGTGCTCGCCGAGCGGGGCGCGACCCGGCTCAGCCTGGGCGTGCAGTCCTTCGTCGAGGCCGAGGCGCGGGCGGCGGTGCGGCCCCAGCGGCGCGCCGACGTGGAGGCGGCGCTCGGCCGGATCAGGGACGCCGCCATCCCGGTGCTCAATATTGATCTGATCTATGGCATCGACGGTCAGACGTCGGCCAGTTGGCGCCACTCGCTGGATGTCGCGCTGGCCTGGCGCCCGGAGGAGGTCTACCTCTACCCGCTCTACGTCCGCCCGTTGACCGGCCTGGGCCGCCGCGCCGACTCCGGCACGGGCCCCGCTGCCGCCGATCTCGCCTGGGACCGCGAGCGCCTGGCGCGCTACCGGGAGGGCCGCGACCACCTGCTCGCGCACGGCTACCGGCAGCACTCGATGCGGATGTTCCGCCGGGCTGACGCGCCCGAGCAGGGCCCCGACGATTACGCCTGCCAGACCGACGGCATGATCGGCCTGGGCTGCGGCGCCCGTTCCTACACCTCGACCCTGCACTACGCCTTCGACTACGCCGTCGCCATGCCGGAGATCCGGGGCATCATCGACGCCTACGCCGCCACCACGGACTTCTCCCGCGCCCGCCACGGCCGCCGCGTCGACGAGGACGAGGCGCGCCGCCGTCATCTGCTCCAGTCCCTGCTCCAGGCGGCGGGGCTGCCCGTCGCCGAGTACCGGGAGCGGTTCGGCACCGCGCCGCAGGACGACTTCCCGGGGGAGCTGGCGGAGTTGGCGGACCGGGGCTGGCTCGCCGAGGAGGACGCCGGCCGCCTGCTGCGGCTGACCGACGAGGGGCTGGCGCATTCCGACGCGGTGGGGCCCGCGTTCTTCTCGCCCGCCGTCCGGGCGGCGATGGCCGCCCACGAGCCGCGATGACGAGACGACAGCCGCCACGACAACGGGGAGCCGGCCGTGCACCTGACCGTTCTGTACCGGGGCCCGCTGGCCTCCTGCGACTACGACTGCCCCTACTGCCCGTTCGCCAAGCGGCGCGACACCCCCGCCCAACTCCGCGCCGACCGGGCCGCGTTGGAGCGGTTCACCGGCTGGGCCACCGGGCGTCCGGAGGAGCGGCTGTCGATCCTGTTCACGCCGTGGGGCGAGGGCCTGACGCGCTCCTGGTACCGCCGCGCCCTGGTCGAGCTGTCGCACGCCCCCGGCGTCGCGCGGGTGGCGATCCAGACCAACCTCAGCTGCCGCACCGGCTGGCTCGCCGAGGCCGACCGGGACACCCTCGCCCTGTGGTGCACCTACCACCCGGGGCAGACGCCGCACGAGCGGTTCCTGGCGAAGACCCGCGAACTGGCCGCGCTGGGCGTCCGGTTCAGCGTCGGCGTCGTCGGCCTGCCCGAGCACCTGGCCGCCGCCCGGCGGCTGCGCGCCGAGCTGCCCGGGCACGTCTACCTCTGGGTGAACGCCGCCGAGGGCCACCGCTACCGGGACGCCGAGGCCGCCGAGTGGACGGCGATCGACCCGCTCTTCCCGTTCAGCCGCGACCCGCACCGCTCCGCCGGCCGGCCCTGCCGCACCGGCTCAAGCGTGGTCTCGGTCGACGGCGAGGGCACCGTCCGCCGCTGCCACTTCGTCCGCGACATGCTGGGCAACCTCTACGACGGCTCCTACCGCGCCGCGCTCGCTCCGCGCCCCTGCCCGCTGGCCGTCTGCGACTGCCACATCGGCTATGTCCACCTGGAGACGCTGCCGCTCTACGACGCCTTCGCCGGCGGCGTCCTGGAACGCGTCCCGACGGCCGAGGCGCTCGCCGACCCCGGTGTTTTCCTGGGGCTCCCCGTCAGAACGACCGCGACCTGACCGCGACCTGCCCGCCCGCCTCCGGCCAGGGCGGCCGGGCCCATGGTCTCTCTCTGGGGTCTTCGTGGATCAGTGAACGGGGTGGGGTGGGTGCGGGGTTTGTCTGCGGGCCGGTGGCCGGTGCGGGGCAGCCCGACTGGTCGTTTGTTGGTCGACGAGGCTCGTTGCGGGGCTTGGGGTTCTGGCGCGGGCCACGACGCCGGGCCTAGATGGCGCACGTTCGGCCGGGTGCGGGCGTAACGAATGCCGGCAGGAGGCTGGCTGGGAAGGGGGGCGCGGCTTCCGGGAGGTGGAGTTCGTTGCCGCCGGGGTGGTCGGGAGTGCGGTGCGTGCCCTCCGGGCGCGGGGACTGCGGCTTGTTCGAGGGTCGGCCGGCGGCTGGGGGCGTGCGTAGCGCGCACCGGCTTCGCCGGCCTGCCCCGGCATGTCGCCCGTCTCGGACGTGGCCGATCGTCGGGCGACTGGAGGGGCCCGTACCGGTCGTCGTTTCGAAGTGCGGGGCTTCGTCGAGTTCGGTCAACGACCACGCTGCCGCGCGAACATCGCCTGCTGTCCTGGTAGTCAGCGGGCCGTCGACTCCCGAGGGCGGGCAGGCCGGGGGGTGGGGGACCTTTTTTATAGGTGCCCGTTTGGAAGTGAACAGATCGTTCAACTCTAGACGGGCACCTACAGAAAGAGACCCCCACCCCCCCCTGCCCGGAAGCGGACAAGGCGCGGACTATCCAACCGGCAGGCGATGTTCGCGCGGCAGCGTGGTCGTTGACCCGACCCCACCACCCACCCACCCCTCAACGACCGACCGGCACCGCCCGTCTTCAGTCGTCCGACGATCGGTCACGTTCGAGACGGACGACATGCCGGGGCAGGCCGGCGAAGCCGGTGCGCGCTACGCACGCCCCCACCCACCAATCGACCCCCGAACAAGCCGCAGTCCCCGCGCCCGTGGGGCACGGTCGCCATTCCCGACCACCCCTGGCGGCAACGAACCCCACCTCCCGGAAGCCGCGCCCCCCTTCCCAGCCAGCCTCCTGCCGGCATTCGTTACGCCCGCACCCGGCCGATCGTGCGCCATCTAGGCCCGGCGTCGTGGTCCGCGCCAGAACCCCAACCACACCGCAGAGTCTCGTCAACCAACAGAACGACCAGTCGGGCTGCCCCGCACCGGCCACCGGCCCGCAGACAAACCCCGCACCCAACACACCACCCGCACCCAACACACCACCCGCACCCACCCGCACCACCCCACCCCTACCCGTGCCAGTCCAGGCAGACCACCATCGCGTCGTCCTCCGGCCGGCCCAGCCCGTGGTGGCTGGCCAGCTCGGACAGCACCGCGCGCGGCACCTGGGCCGGTGGCAGCAGCCGGCTGCTGGTCAACGCCCTGGCCAGCGCCCGCTCGCCGTACCGTTCCCCGCTCGGGTTGGCCGCGTCATAGACGCCGTCGCTGACGAAGAACAGCCGGTCCTCCGGCAGCACCCGGAACTCCTGCACCCGGTAGTACGTGTCCTCGAACATGCCCAGCGGCAGCTGCGCCTCGAACTCCCGGCACTCCGCCGTGCCCTGCCGCAGCCGCCACATTCGCGGCGATCCCGCGTCGATCACCGCCACCCGCCCGGTCGCCAGCTCGAACCGCAGCAGCAGCGCCGAGACATGGGCCGTTCCCCGGTACCGGCCGTAGACGGCCTGGTCGGCGAGGTGCGCCTGGTCCGCGAGTGGCAGCCCGGCGCGGCGCGCGTTGCGCAGCGCGTTGACCGCGAGATGGGTCAGCAGCGCGGCCTCTATCCCCTCGCCCATCCCGTTGACCACGGTGAGGGTGAGGTCCTCTGCCGAGGTCGACCAGTCGAAGTTGTCCCCGTGCACGGCGTAGGCCGGCTCCAGCTGCCCGCCCAGGTCGAACTCGCGGTGCGAGCAGGACCGGCCCGGCAGCAGCTGCCACTGCATCTCGGCGGCCAGGGTGAGCCGTTCGGAGCGGCGCGCCCGCACGAAGAGGTCGGTGTCGCGCTCGGCCACCACCAGCTCGTGGCCAAGCACGTCGGCTATCTCCGCCAGTTCGGCCAGCACCCCGCTGGAGAACCGCGCCTCGGGCAGCCGCACGGTGAGCACCCCCAGGCAGTCGCCGCGCACGGTCACCGGCAGATGCGCGGTGACGGTCTCCACGCCCTCCGGCCTGGGCTCGACGAACGGCCGCTGCGAGCCGAACGCCCGCCCGTGCGGCCCGATGTGGGCGGGCGCCGGGCCCGCGTCCGCGTGGTCGGACGGCAGCGGGCGCAGCGCGGTCATGCCGTAGTCGGCGACCCGCAGTTCGAGCTGGGCGACGGAGTAGTGCCGTCGCAGCGCCGAGCCGAGGTCACTCAGCAGCTGATGGGGGGCCGCCGTCCGCAGGGCGCGGTGCGCGGCCACGAGTCTGTCCACCGGGGAGGGTCCGCCTTCGCTGAATGGTCCGTGGTCACGGGAGATGTGGTGCCGGGGTGGCGTGCGTGCGGCGCGTGCGGGTGGCGTTGGTCACGTTCCGCCCGGTCCGCCGCCCCTTCCGCCGCCGCGAGCGGGCGTTCAGGGCGGAACCGGTACACCCGATGACAACCGGATGACAAAGGGCGAGCACCGATGCCAGAGTAAGACCGTGACACCCCCGCCCCCGCACTCCGTCCCGGACGCCGCCCACGCGGCCGCCGAGGTGATCGAGCTGCTGGAGGTGCTCTGGGAACGCGGCCGGGACGCCGCCTCGCCCGCGCCCGTCTCCGCCTCCCAACTGCGGGTCCTCTATGTCCTGGAGCGTGACGAGGGGATCAACCTGCGTGCGCTGGGCGAGGTGTTGGGCTCGGCGCCCTCCTCGGTCAGCCGGCTCTGCGACCGGCTCCAGGCGGTCGGCTTCGTCGAGCGCGAGCCGAGCCCCGCCAGCCGCCGCGAGCTGCGGCTGGCGCTGACGCCGAGCGGGCGCCGCTTCCTGGCCGAGCTGCGCGCCCGCAGGGAACAGGAGTTGAACGCGGCCGTCGCCGCCATGCCGCCAGGCGCGCGCCGCGCCCTGGTCGAGGGGCTGGCCGGGTTCCGGGCCGCCGTGGAGCGGACGACGCCCGCCCTCGGGGCGCGGGCCGAGGACCGACCGGCCAGGTCGGCGTAGTCTCGGCGTGATGCGCATCAACACTCCCTGGCCGGGCGGCGAAGGAACGACTCCCTCGCTGGTGGTCGGTCGGCTTCCGACCGTGGTGGGAGGAACGCTAACATTTGCCGAACGGCAACAATCGGCATGTGTGCGGTTCCCGAAGGAGTTCCCGCAGAGGTTCCTGAAGTCGGCGACGCGCCAAGACGCCCCACGGGGAGAGCGATCCTCCGGTGCGCCCGGAGCGACGACCCGGTACGAGAGGGTTTGATGTGAGTGCCATCGAGTCGGCGGGACGGGAACGCGTCGTTCGCGCCCTGCGCGACCACGAAGCGGAGATCGCCGAGAACTGGGTCCGACTCCAGATAGACCAGGGCGTGCTGGTCGCCGGCATCGGCGAGCACGAACTGCGCGGCGAGGCCGAGCAGCTGGTCTCCGCCCTGCTCGCCGGGCTGGCCACCGACGAGCTGCCGGCCGCCAAACTCGCCACCGAGCACGCCGAGCTGCGCGAGACCCTGGCCGACCTCTCGCTCCGCCGCGCGCGCGGCGGAGCCACCCCGACCGCGACCTCGCTCGCCGTGCTGGCGTTCAAGGACGTGGTGCTGGAGATCCTCCAGCGCTCCACGCGGAACGCCACCGAGCTGTTCGAGGCGGCGGTGCTCCTCAACAGGGTGCTCGACGCCGCCGGCGTCCTCGCCTTCGACCAGTATGTGGCGACCCGCGAGGAGATCATCAGCCGCCAGAGCCGGCAGCTGATGGAGCTGTCCACGCCCGTGGTCAGGCTCTGGCGCCGGGTGTTGGCCGTGCCGCTGATCGGCACGCTGGACACCAGCCGCACCCAGGTCGTGATGGAGAGCCTGCTCCAGGCCATCAGGGACGACGAGGCGCAGGTCGCGATCATCGACATCACCGGCGTCGCCGCCGTCGACACCTCCGTGGCGCACCACCTGATGCAGACCGTCGCCGCCGTGCGGCTGATGGGCGCCGACTGCGTGATCAGCGGCATCCGCCCGGCGACCGCCCAGACCATCGCCCAGCTCGGCATCGACCTGTCCACCATCCTCACCCGGGCCACCCTCGCCGACGCGCTCGCCGCCGCCCTGCGCATCACCGGCGACGCCCCGGCGCCGGCCGCCGCCCTCGGGGCCGCCTCGTGACCGCCGTCCGCGCGGCCGGGGTGCCGATCCTGCGGCTCGGCGACGTGCTGGTCACCGGCCTGCTGGAGGAGCTGGACGACCGCTCGGCCATGGCGTTCCTGACGGAACTGACCGAACGCATCGCCGCCGAGGGCGCGACCGGGGTGCTCATCGACATCTCCCGGCTGACCGTCATCGACTCCTTCGTGGCGCGCACCCTGAGCGAACTCACCACCACCGCACGGCTGCTGGGCACCCGCGTGATCGTCGCCGGGATGCGTCCCTCCGTCGCCATCACCCTCGTGGAACTCGGCCTGCGCCTCGACGGCGTGGAGACCGCGCTGACCGCCGAACGTGGAATGGCCGCCCTGGGCTGGTTCCGCACCGCATCTTCCCAGGAGGCCGGACATGGTGACGATGCCGGATGAGCCGGTGGTGCGGCTGGCCAGCCGCCAGCCGGCGGCGGACGGAACGGTGACCAGCCGCACCGAGCTGCCGGTGCGCGTCGAGGAGGACCTGCTGGAGGCCCGGCACGCGGTGCGGGCCGCCGCACTCGCCGTCGACCTGGGTTTGGTGGACCAGACCCGGGTGGTCACCGCCGCCAGCGAACTCGTCCGCAACGCCTATATCCACGGCGGGGGCGGCACCCTGCTGATCGAGCAACTCGACCGGCGCGGCCGGCTCGGCATCCGGCTCACCGTCACCGACCAGGGGCCCGGCATCCCCGACCTCGACGCCGCGCTCGACGACGGCTTCAGCACCGGCGCCGGGCTCGGCCACGGCCTGGGCGGCGCCCGGCGGCTCATGCACGAGTTCGAGGTGGACAGCCCGCCCGAGGGCGGCACCACGGTCCGGGCCACCCGCTGGGCGGCCGGGTAGCGCGGGTGACCGCCGCCACCCCGCCCCGGCTCACCCGCCAGGTGCGGATCGACCACCACTCGGCCACCCACCTCGCGCTGGTCGCCGCCCGCGAACTGGCCCACGCGCTCCGGCTGCCGGGCGCCGGGCCCGAACGGGCGGCGGTCCTCGCCAGCGAGTTGGCGACCAACCTGGACAAACACGCCCATGACGGGGCGCTCTACCTCCAGCCGCTGCCGCTGGGCGGCGGGCTCGAACTGGTCGCCGTCGACCGGGGACCCGGCATCCCCGACGTCCACGCCGCGCTCGCCGACGGGTTCAGCACCAGCGGCACCCTCGGCGGCGGCCTGGGCGCGGTGCGCCGGATCGCCGACCAGCTGACCATCCACTCCGACCCCGGCGGCACCCTGGTCCGGGCCACCCTCGCCGCGCCCGACGCCGGGCCGGACACCGCGCCGCCGCCCGGCGCCGTCTGCCTGCCCACCGGCGCGGAGGGCGCGGACGGCGCCGACCCCGCCGCCTGCGGCGACGCGTTCGCCGTCCGCGACACCCCCGCCGGCCGCACGGTGGCCGTCATCGACGCGCTGGGCCACGGGCCCGAGGCGGAACGGGCGGCGCTGGCCGCGCTCGCCGCGTTCGACGCCGACCCGGCGCTGCCGCTGCGCACGCTGCTGGAGCGGCAACACCGCGCGCTGCGCCGCACCCGAGGCGCCGCGATCGCGCTGCTCCGACTCACCGAGCGGGCGGCCGAGTTCGCCGCCGTCGGCAACGTCAGACTGGTCCGCTTCGGGCTCGGCCGCCCGCGGGCCGGGCCGCCGGGCCCGCCCGGCATCGTCGGCTACACACTGCCGCGCCTCACCGTTCACCGCCTGCCGCGCGTGCCGGGGGAGACCCTCCTCCTGCACACCGACGGCATCCACCCCGACTGGTCGGGCCACCCCGCCCGGCTCGACCCACCCGCCGAGCCCCCCACGTCACCGGTTCCACTCCCACCCACGTCCCCGGTTCCACTCCCACCCGCCCTGTTGGCACCGTTCCTCGCCCACCGCCACCGACGCCCCCGCGATGACGCCACCGCCGTCGCGATCCCCACCTGAAGGCCCCCCCACGATGACCAGCCCAGCGAACCCGACGAGCCCATGACCAGCCACGACAGCCACCGTTTCACCAGCCTCGCCGAACTGCGCCGCGCCGTGCGGCAGATCGCCCGGCGCCACGGCCTGCCCGTCGACCTCCGCGCCCGGCTGGTCGTCTCGGTCAGCGCCGTCGCCGGCGTGGAACTGGCCGCCGGCCGCCCCGTCGTGCTGGCGAGCGCCCTGCGGCGCGCCGCCGCGCGCCCCCCGCTGCTGACCGTCGCCTGCCGCTGGACGGACCGCGACGCCGTGCCCGACCTGGCCGAACTCCCGCTGCCCGCCGAGGTGTTGGCCGACGGCTCGGTCCGCTGGGAGATGCCGGTCACCTGGTCGGGCCGCCCCCAGCAGGAGGGCTCCGAGGACGAGGCGCTGGAGCACGAACTCCAGCACGCGCTGGCCAGGGCCGACGCGCTGGCCGCCGACCACCGCCGGCTCCAGCACGAACTCTCCGAGACCAACAGCGGGGTGCTCGCCCTCTATGTCCAACTGGAGGAACGCGACGAGCGGCTGCGGCGCGCCCACGGCCAGATCCTGCGCGAGCTGGAGGACGCCCTGCGGCCCCCGCCGGTCGAGGTCGAGGGCGTGGAGATGGCCGTGCACTACGCGCCGGCCGGCACCGACGCCCCCACCGGCGGCGACCTCTACGACTGGTTCACCCTGCCCGACGGCTCGATCCACATCACCGTCGTCGACGCCCTCGGCCACGGCGTCGCCAGCACCCGCTCCGCGCTCAACGTCACCCACGCCGTGCGCACCCTGGTCCTCGAAGGGCACCGCCTCGACCGGGTGGTGGAGCGCACCGACGAGGTGCTGCTGCCGTTCGACCCGGCGCTGATGGCCACGCTGCTGCTGGTGCGGATCGACCCGGCCAGCGGCGCGGTCACCCTCGCCAACGGCAGCCACCCGCCGGCGCTGCTGCTGCGCGGCGACGGGCGACACGGCTATCTGGAGCTGAAGGGGCGCGGGATCGGCTTCCCCATGGCCGGCAGCGACGAGATGCTCAACACCCGCCTTGACCCCGGTGACCTGCTCCTTCTCTATACCGACGGGCTCACCGAGAGCCGCAAGAACCCGCTGGAGGGCGAGGCCAGGCTGGTCGAGGCCGCCGCCCGCAACGCGCGGCGGCCGATCGCCGAGATCCCCGGCCGGCTCGCCGAGGAGATGCACACCGTGATCCTGCACCCGGACGACACCCTGGCGTTGGCGATCCGCCGCACCGCGCCGCCGGGCGCGGACCCCGGCGACACGGGCGGCTACGGTGAGCGCGATGGACACCCCTGAACCGCACGCCGCACCGTTCGCCGCACCACCCGCCGGCCCGCCCGAGGCCGCCGGCCGGCCCCGGGTGCTGCTGTCCTGCGCCGCCTCCCTCGACGGCTTCATCGACGACCGCACCGAACGCCGGCTGATCCTGTCCAACGCCGAGGACCTGGACCGGGTCGACGCGGTGCGGGCCGCCTCGGACGCGATCCTGGTCGGCGCGGCCACCGTCCGCGCCGACGACCCCCGGCTGCTGGTCCGCTCCGCCGAGCGCCGCGCCGCCCGCGAGGCGGCCGGGCTGCCGGCCGACCCGGCCCGGGTCGTGCTCACCGCCGGCGGCCAACTCGACCCGCACGCCCGGGTGTTCACCGTGGGCGCCGAACGGCCGCTGGTCTACTGCCCGGGCGAACGCGTCCCGGCCACGGCGGCCCGGCTCGGCGAGGCCGCGACCGTGGTCGGCGCCGGCGACCCGCTCGACCTGCGGCGCGTCCTGGCCGACCTGCGCGGACGCGGGGTGTGCCGGCTGATGGTGGAGGGCGGCAGCACGGTCCACACCGCGTTCCTGGCCGCCGGCCTCGTCGACGAACTGCACCTGGTCATCGCGCCGTTCCTGCTGGGCGCCGTCGGCTCGCCCCGCTTCACCGCGCCGGCCGACTTCCCGCAGGGCCCGGAGCGGCCCCTGCGGCTGGCCGAGGCCAGGCCGCTGGGCGACTGCGTGCTGCTGCGCTATCTGGTCCCACCGGCGCGCGGAACGGCCCAACCCACGCCGGACACGGAAGGAACCCCCGCATGAACGACCCCGGTTCTTCAGGCCCCCGCGTCCCCGAACTGCCCCCGCTCGACGAGCAGCTGCGCCGGCTCGGCCAGACCGTCGACCTCGCCCGCCGCTGCCCGCCCAGCCCGACCGCCTTCGCCGTCGGCGCGGTGATCGTGGCCGCCGACGGAACCGAACTGGCCACCGGGTACTCGCGGGAGACCCACCCCACCGACCACGCCGAGGAGGCCGCGCTCGCCAAGCTCGCCCCCGGCGACCCGCGCCTGGCGACCGCCGTCCTCTACAGCTCCCTCGAACCGTGCGGCGAGCGCGCCTCCCGCCCCACCACCTGCGCCGAACTGATCATCGCCGCCGGCATTCCCACCGTGGTCTACGCCTGGCGCGAGCCGCCGCTCTTCGTCGCCAGGGCCGGCGCCGCCCGCCTCAGCGCGGCCGGCGTCACGGTCGTCGAACGGCCCGAACTCGCCGCCGAGGCCCGGGAGGTCAACCGGAACCTGCTCGACGGCGGCGCCTGACCGGGGACCCCTGGCGCCCGGCCCGTTCAGCACGCCCCGGCCCGTTCAGCACGCCCCGGCTCGTTCCGCACGCCCCGGCGCGTGCGCCGGTCACTCGCGCGCCCGGAGATACCCCTCCAGCTCGGCGGCCCCGTTCAGCATCGCCCGCGCCCGGGCGGTCAGCCGGCCGCGCCAGTCGTTCAGCGCGCCCTCCAGCGGCTCCACCCCGCCCGCCGCCCGCACCCGCTCGATCAGCGGGGCGATCCGCGCCAACGGGTAGCCGCCCCTGCGGAGTTGGTGGGTCAGCCGGGCGTCCCGCACGGCGGCCTCGTCATAGACCCGGTACCCGGTGCGCGGGTCGCGGCGGGGCCGCACCAGCCCGGCGCGCTCCCAGGCGCGCAGCGTCGCCGGCCGGATGCCGAGCCGGCCCGCCAGCGTCCCGATGAACAGCCCGCCCGACCCGCCGCCCACCCCCGACCCGGACCGCGACGCCCCGGAGGCCGGGTGCGGCGCCAGGTCGCGGAGGGCGCCCGCCACCGCCTGGAGCGTCCGCCGGTCGTCGAGGAGTTGGGCGTGGCTCTCGTCGATGAGCCGGAACGCCTCATCGAGGTCCCCCTCGTTCACCTCCCGCAGCACGGCGGTCGCCGTCCGGTGCCCGTGGGCGGGCAGCAGCGCGAGGAAGGCGCGCAACGCCCGCGCGTGCAGCGGCGTGTAGACGCGGTAGCCGTGCGGCGTGCGGGCGGCGGCCGGCAGGACGCCGGCCTCCTCGTAGTTCCGCACCGCCTGGGTGGACAGCCCGTGCCGGCGCGCCAGATCGACCGGCCGCAGCCGCTCGGCCGGCTCCGGGCCCGGTTGAGGGCTCGTTTGAGGGTTTCCGCCCACGATTCCGCCTCCAACTGGCCCGGAACAAGCAGAAGTTTCCACCGAACCTTCAACGATAGCGTTGAAGGCATGGTCACAGGAACCGAAGACCTCGCCCATGCCGTCGAGGCGGCGGCCGTCATGAACCTGCTCCCGAACCGCCCCCGGCTGCTCGCCCTCGGCGAGCCAACCCACGGCGACGGCACGCTGCTCGACGTGCGCAACGCGCTCTTCCGGCAGCTGGTCGAGGACGAGGGCTACCGGACGATCGCCCTGGAGAGCGACTGCCTGGCCGGCCTGCTCGTCGACGACCACATCACCACCGGCCGGGGCAGCCTGGACGACGTGCTGGCGCGCGGTCTCAGCCACGGCTGGGGCGCGTGGGAGGGCAACCGCGCCCTCGTGCGCTGGATGCGCGCCCACAACGCCCGCGCCGAACGGGAGGGCAGGCCCGCCTCGGAACGGCTCCGGTTCGCCGGCATCGACGGCCCGCTGGAGATCACCCACGCCGCCAGCCCCCGGGCGGCCCTCACCGAACTCCACCGCTGGCTCGCGGCCGGGGTGGCCCCGCATCTGCTGCCCAGCACCGAGGAGACCCTCGACCGCCTGCTGGGCGCCGACGAGCGGTGGACCGAGCCCGCCGCGATGCGGGACCCGGCCCGGTCCTTCGGCCGCTCGGCCGAGGCCCGCGAACTGCGCCTGTACGCGGACGAGTTGGTGGCGCTGCTCGACGAACGCACGCCCGAGCTGATCGCCGCGTCCTCCGCCGAGGAGTGGGAACGCGCCCGCCTGTACGGGCGGACCGCCGTCGGCCTGCTGCGCTACCACCACTGGATGGCCGACCGCTCGCCGGCCCGCATGACGCGGCTGGTGGGGCTGCGGGACCAGCTGATGGCCCAGAACCTCCTCGCCCTCGCCCGGCGCGGCCCGACGTTGGTCGGTTCCCACAACGGTCACCTCCAGCGGTCCCGCAGCACGATGCGGATGGACGACGGGCAGGTGGCCTGGTGGAGCGCCGGCGCGCTGGCCGGCGCGCGGCTGGGCGAGGACTACGCGTTCCTGGCCACGGCGATCGGCACGCTCCGGGACCGGGGCGTGGAGGCGCCGCCCCGGAACACCGTGGAGGGCCTGCTCCACGCGCTGCCCGGGGACCGTTCCCTCGTCGACGCCCGCCGGCTGGTCGCCGCCCTCGCCGACCGGCCGCCGGCCGCCCGGGTCTCGCCCTGGTTCGGCTACGCCCCGCTCGACCCGGCCCACCTGTCCGAGCTGGACGGGATCGTCTACGTCCGCGACGTCCGGGAGGCTGGGCTTGGGTGACGGGCGCGGGTGACGGGCGCCCGCCGGCGCCCTGGGGAGTGTCACAACGGGCGCCTACGATGGGGGACATGGCCATCCGGCAGCCGTCGCCCGCCCCGCCGCACCGCGCGGCGCCCCGGCTCGCGCTGCTGGTCGGCCTGGTGTTGGCGGGGCTGCTGGCGATGCACGGCCTGACGGCGCCGGCCCACCCGGCCGCCGCCGAGCGGCCACCCACGAGCCACGGCCACGGCCACGAACGCGCCGCCGCCGAGCGGCCGTTGCCCGGCCACGGCGCCCAGCCGGCGGCCGCCGTCTCGCCCCACGGCCCGGCGGCCTCGCCGGCCGACGCCGCCTGCGCCCACCCCGACGAGGGCGGCGCGCACGCCGGCCACGCCGACACGGTCTGCGCCGCCGCCTCCCTCGGCGGCGCCCCGGCCTGGCCCGGCCCCACCCCGGCGCCGGCCGTCACCCCCGACGGGGCGGACGCCGTTCATCTCGCCACGCCCGCCACGCCGTTCGAGCGCGGCCCGCCCGACCTCAGCCACCTGCGCGTGCTGCGGATATAGGAGCGCCCGCGCGGCCCGACCGGCCGCGCCCGCGCCACCTCGACCTGCCGGGAAACGCCGGCCGGACGAGGCACCTATCCGTGCACACTCCGCGCAGAAGGCAGTGACCTCACCATGTTCGTCACCCGATTCCCCCGGCGCGCCCGCGCCGCCGCCACGCTGGCCGGGGCCGCCGCGCTCGCCGCGTTCACCCTCACCGCCTGCGGCGAGGACGAAGGCGCCGCCGAGCCCACCTCCGAGCCCACCTCCGAGACGTCCGCGCCAGCGGCCGACGCCCCCAACGCCTCCGATGTGGCCTTCGCCCAGGGCATGATTCCGCATCACCAACAGGCCCTGGACATGGCGGAGTTGGCCGCCGACCGGGCCGCCGACCCCGAGGTGCGGGCGCTGGCCGAGGAGATCAGCGCCGCCCAGGGGCCCGAGATCGCGACACTGACCGGCTGGCTTGAGGAGTGGGGCGCCGAACCGGCGCCGGACGACAACCACTCCGGCCACGGCGGCGGCCATGAGGAACACCAGGGAATGAGCGGCATGATGAGCGAGGACCAACGGGCCGCGCTCGCCGCCGCCGAGGGCCCGGCGTTCGACGCCCTCTTCCTCGACCTGATGATCGAACACCACGAGGGCGCCGTAGCGATGGCCGAGAACCAGCTGGCCGAGGGCGCCCACCCGGACGCCCTGGAACTGGCCGAGGCCATCGTCGCCGACCAGCGCGCCGAGATCGACCGCATGGCCGAACTGCTCCTCGCCGAAGACTGACCCCGGCACCACCCGCGTTCCGCCCCGAGCCGCCCGGCCCGGGGCGGGGCTATCCTCGGAGCCCCCACGGTCAAGTGACGGGAGCGCCCCGCGACATGGAACCGGCGTCCGCTGGACCCGAGTCCGACCCGAACCCGCGCGACCTTCGCCCCACCGGGCGGGGCGCCGCGATGACCGACGATCCCGCCGCGCCCGGCGCGTGCTCTCCCTGGTTGAGCTGGGCGCTTGCTGCCCAACCGGCCGTGCTCACCGGGGAGTTGGCCGCCGGCCGGCCGGCGCCGGGGGCACTGCCGCGCGCGGAGTGGCAGACGGTGGTGCAACTGGTCAGGCCGTTGGTCGTCAACCGCGACTCGTCGGCGAGGTCGGTGCCGTCTTGGGCGACCAGCGCCGCAGCGCTGGAGTACGTGCTGGTCGCGGCCGTCGAGGCCGGCGCGATGCGTCGGCGGGACGCCGTGGTCAGCCGGCTGCACGCCAGCCGCGCGCTGCTGCGAACGTGCCCGCCCCGGCCGGGCGTTCCCCTGCTCGACCCGCGCCACCAGGTGGAACTCGCCCTCGCCGAGCTGCCGTTGACCGAGGACGAGGCGCGCGCGGGCGCGGCGAACTGGCGGGCCGAGCGGGACATCGCGACGATGCGCCGGCTGCGGGGCGCCAAGCTGCTGCTCACCCCGCTGCTGGCGCTGCTGTCGGACGCCGGCCCCGAGTGGTGGGACGAACGCCTGACCGCCTGGGCCGTGTTGCTGCCCGACCTGCCCTGACCCGTGGCGCGCGGGAGGGCTTGGCGGAGTGGGGTCGGATGTCTGTGTCAGATCGGTCGCACGTCAGCATAGTGTCGCCGCGCCATGCCTCGTACGGTGAGGGAGGAGTCACTATGTGGCAGATCTGAGGGGGAGGGCAGTGGGATGGCGCGTCCGAGTGACTGGTCGCCGGTGGATATGGATCGGGACCCGACGCCGGGGGACCCGGATGAGGTGCGGGATCTGGCGGATGATCTCCAGGAGTTCGCCGATGAT